>JAIRQN010000060.1 GCA_031256445.1 Treponema sp.
GTAAGGAAGAAGAACATCCATCGCGCCCTGGAAGAAGAAGTTAGCGTTAGCGTCTGTCGGTGAACCGGCGAATAATGTGATATGTTTTGGATTCCTTCTTGTGGCTTTATCGAGTTCTATACCCTGTACAATACTCTGTCCCTGAAGAGTGCCGACTTTGTAGTTATTGAATGTAATAAAATAGTCATAATCATGCGTTCCCTGAATAATGCGGTCATAAGCAATTATGTTAATACCCTCGCGTCTTGCCTGCTGAACAGCAGCGACAACGCCTTGATTGATGTTACCGATAATCAGAGCTCTTGCTTTCTGTGTAATAAAACCGGAAATCTGTTGATTTTGTGTAGCCTGATCCGCGTTTCCCCACTGGACCAACCCAGTATATCCGCGCTTTTCAACTTCGGCTTTAAGTTGATTTCCGTCTTTTACCCAGCGTTCTACGTGGGTTTCTGGCATTGCGATACCAATAACGGTTTTTCCTGCCGCCGCTCCGGCAGACGAATCTTTTCTTCCGCCTGCAAAGACGGAACCGGCGACTGCCAGTACCAAAAGAATTGTCAACAATTTCTTCATGTTTTTCCTCCGAAAAAAATATTTTAACTAATTTTATCTGAAATTTTTTATTTATACAAGTACACAGCCGGAGATAAAATTACACGGGCGTTTTCGGAATTTGTGATGTTTCTGAACGGGTTGCCGAGCAAGTTCAATATACATATAATACCAAATATGCCAAAAATTGAAGTAAACGAACAGGTTTTTTTCACCCTTGCGGGAAATAACGAAGGGAAAAACCCGTGGAAAAACAGGGAAGAACTGGAAGAAGCCCTCATCTGCGCCAAGGCTGAACTGGACGAGGACAGCGATAAAGGCCTGCCAAAAGAAGAAAGAACGCTGAAAATCGAACTGAATGACACAAACCGGCCCGACCTTTGGGGAACGGCAGGGTGCGCCCGCCAGCTGCGCGTTTATTACGGCGGCGAAATACCTGAATACGGCTTTTTTTCAAAACCCGCAGATGTAAAAAAGACGGTACGTAAAGTAAAAGTGGAAGCCAGCGTTAAGCAGGTGCGTCCGTATCTTACAGGCTTTGTCGCGAAAGGAAAAACAATAACAGACCCGATGCTGCGCGATATGATTCAAACACAGGAAAAACTGGCATGGAATTACGGACGGAAACGGCGGAGCATTTCAATGGGGCTTTACCGAATCTCGCTTGTTAAATGGCCGATTATATACAAGGGCGCAGATCCCGATTCCGTTTCTTTTATACCGCTGCAGTTTGACAGTTCTCTTACGCTGAGGGAAATCTTAAAGCAGCACCCAAAAGGCAGAGAATACGCCTTTATTCTGGAAAACGAACCTGTTCACCCTCTGCTGACCGATTCACAGGGCTTCGTCCTTTCTTATCCGCCCATCATCAATTCCAACGATCTTGGCGCGGTGCAGGTAGGCGATGATGAAATATTTATAGAACTTACAGGCTCAGATATGCCGTCCCTGACCCTTGCCGCGTCAATAGTGGCCTGCGATCTTGCAGATAACGGTTTTACAATTGAACCTGTGGAAATTGAGTACGATTTTGACACGCCATTCGGCAGAAGCGTAATCACTCCGTATTATTTCCAGGAGCCGGTATTCTGTTCGCTGCCGAGAATTGAAAGGTTCCTGGGCGAGAAATTATCAGCCGGCGAATGCGTCAGGGCTCTCGCGCGCATGGGCGTAAAAGCGGAACAGGCAGTCGATAAAGAGCGGGGAGCGGGGAGTCAAGACTCCGGCGCAGAAGGAGTGCGCGCATGGCCGCCCGAATACCGCAATGATTTTCTGCACGCGGCGGATGTCGCCGAAGATGTAATGATTGGCCGCTCGCTTAATTCATTTAAACCCCAGCGGCCCGCAGACGCGACAATCGGGCGGCTTTTGCCCATAACCCTGTTCAGCAGACAGATAAAAGAAATTCTTATAGGCATGGGTTATCAGGAAATGATCTACAATTACCTGGGTTCCCGCAAGGAACTGGTAGAAAATATGCAGAGCGTCAGCGGCGCCCAAACCAGCGAAAGAATAATCCGCATTTTTAACCCGATGACAGAAAATTACGAATATGTGCGCGACACGGTGCTTGCCTCTCTTATGGCAAGCGAGGCAATTTCGGGCCGTTCTGTCTACCCGCACAAAATTTTCGAAACGGGAAAAATCGCATATCTGGATGAAAATGAAATCAACAGAAGCTCTACCCGCCAATTCGCCGGATTCCTCCACGCGGGAACAGACGCCAATTTCAATACGGCCGCCGCCGAGCTTCAAACTCTTTTTTACTATATTTCCCGCGAATACGATGTTGTTGAGTCAGACGATCCCCGCTTTATACCGGGAAGAGCGGCCGCCATAATCTGCGGCGGGAAATCGACCGGCGTTTTCGGCGAGATTCACCCGCAGGTGCTGGAAAACTGGGGTATAACAATCCCATGCACCGCCGGAGAAATTGATTTGGACAACCTTTTAAATTCGCAGGGAAAAAACCCGCCTTTCCAAAAAGAATAATTGACAGGCGCTATTAAAAAATTTATCATTTGATCATGGCCAACAATGCATTTCAGGGAGAAATGGATTCCGATCTGGCAGCTTTACTTGGAACAGCTTCGGGAAATACAGAGTCTCCGGAATTTAACGACATTTTCAACGAAAATGACAGCGCAAAAGATGACGCGGCAGGTCCGGGCGTAGACCTTACTGTCTCGAATTTTCCGCAGTTATCAAAGCGTCTTGAAGAAAAACCTCATGGATTTTTCAATGACGCAAATTATTATAAAATGGCGCTTTCAAACGAAGGCGACATTGCGCAGAGAGTACACGGCATTCTGCAAAAGTACCTTACCACCAAAGATCCAAAAGACCGCAGCGTATTCCGCCAGCAGTTTATCTCGCCTTATTGGGAGTTTATGCTGAGTGTGGCGCGGAAAGTAACAGGCGCTTTGCCGCCGCCAAAAAAATTTCTGCTCCGTTTCTCGATCCTGCATCCAACCTTAATAAACTCCGAGACAAGGGACTTATTTGGAAAAATAATTCTGGAAAACGATTTAAACCAGCCGATCTACTATCTGGACGAATGGCTCAAAGCGATAGGAATGTCAAAAATTAACCCGTCAACAACAGACGAAGTGCGCGTATCAAAGGGCAATCCTTCGTCAAAAATCCAGCAGTTGCTGGATAAAGCGGCAGGCAAGCTGGACGGCTCCAGAGTTATGTTAAAAGCAAAAGACAGGGAGCGGGACAGTATAGAAAAAATATTACGCGACAGATTTAATTCGATTTTTGAGCATATTCCTCTGAGGCAATATACCGAAGTCAGCGACTGTTTAACAGAGAGCCAGAAACTTGCAGTTAGTGAAATTCAGAACCTGCTTAAGGATCTTTTAAAGAACGACAGCGAACTGAATACAAGCATAAAAGATTATTTAAGTTCTGAAACTGATGTGCAGTCATTAAAGGACAAACTCGAATCTGAAGGCGGGGCGGTATCTGTAGACCTTGGAGCTATAGACGCGGAATTTGACACCGTCCGCCAAATGGCAAAAATGACAATCGGGCGGCAGGGAAACCATTTCCCGCTGGTTACAAACGAATACTTCCACAGCGGCCCGAACGATATAGGCACACGCGAAAATATTATCTCCATACTCGCAAAGATAGAAAGCATAGACGCAGAGGTTTATTGCAGAGTATATAAAAACAAGCTGAATCGCATTATTCCGTTTGTTTTAATACTGCCGACTTACGGCGACTTCGGTTTCTGCTGGGAGCCGTTCGACCGCCATAACCGCGCGACAAGCCGCGGACGGATTGTAGTTCCAATGTACCCAAAAAATTTATATTACGCGGTTCTGACCGCCGTAGCAGATCTTCGCTGGCAGGTAGCAAAAGAGAAGGCTTCTTTTTACTGGATGGAAGAAGGGCTTACGGGAAATTACTACCAGTGGTTCGTAGCCCAAAAATTAAAAGGCGATATAAAAGAATATTTTATTCAGGATTATATTCTTTGGATGACCAAAGAAGCGGAAGGCATTCAAAAACTGGATAAGGATGTCCGCGGAACTTTCTGGCGGCATATGCCTTTTACAAGGGAAGTAAAGGAAAAACTCAAAACCAGAAGCTTTGTGTACCAGGAACTATGCCAGCGCGATTCAAACCGCGCTATGTCTGACGGTTATTAAAAGCTAGTGTCCTGTAAAATACAAAAGACGTAATGTAATGTTAAGTTAATTCCTTGCGCAGTAAGGAATTAATGCAATTTGTTATACTGGATACCGAATTTTACAGGACACTAGACCCCGCGGCAAAAAAAAGCGTCCGGCCGCCTACAGGCAGCCAGACGCAAAACTCGCTTTTAAATAATTCTTACGCAAACCATGCGTTCAAGATTTTATCCGCCGTTGCGTTGATGATCTTATCGTTTATATACGAAGGATCATCAATTTTCTGCCTGAGTTCGGCAATCCGGGCATCATCCAATTCCGGGGCGGACTTAATTAGTTCTACGATTTGATACATTTCCGCCTTCTTCATCGCTTCCGATGAAAGGTTAATTGTATCAATCCTGTCGTTCCCCCCCGCTGGCTCACTCCGCCCGGGCTTTTTACCCTGGGGAATGGGTTCTAAATGACCTATCTTGTTGACTGTCATACTCATATCCTACCTATACCAAATTATCGGCAATACCTTACCATAAGTTTACCAGCTTATGTAATTAATTGCCAGATATATACAAGGAAAATTCGCCAATATTTTCTTTTTTTTGTTCAAAAATGGCAAAAATTTCCGCCGCTGTACCGCGCAAATATTCCTCATGCACTTTGGTCATTTCGCGCCCAACACAAATATACCGTTCTTTGTCAATTTCGGCAATATCCCCCAGGAGCTTAAGTATCCTGAAAGGGGATTCATAAATGACACATGCCGCGTCCATTGCCATAAGTTCCCTAAGACGGCTCCTGCGGCGGCCCGGTTTTGGAGACAAAAACCCCTCAAAAACCACTGTCTTATCCCTGCCGCCCGCTACGCTCAAAAGAGCCGCAAAAGCTGAAGGCCCGGGGACAGGAATTACATCATAACCGGCCTGAGCCGCCTTCGCAGCCAGCACCGCGCCGGGGTCGCTGAGGGCGGGCGTCCCGGCGTCACTGGCATAAGCTACCGTTTGTCCCTGTTTTAATGCCTGTATCACCTTTTCCGCCGCGGCTTCCTCGTTTTGCGACCTGCATGAAAGCATTTTTACCCTAATTCCAAGATGACTGAGCAATTTCAAAGTACGGCGGGTATCTTCGCACGCGACCAAATCGGCGCTTTTAAATATTTCTGCGGCGCGGAAACTAATATCCCCTAGATTCCCAATCGGCGTACCGATAATATAAAGGATAGCCATTTATAAATTATACCCAAAAAAGGAAAATATGGGAGTATATCTACAGGTATTGGCTTTAGTGTTCTCCGGCACAATTTTACTCTGGCTTGGTTATACGATTTTTATCGGACCTCTGTCGCCTTTTTATCCTGGCTTATTTTCACTGAAAGGCTATGGCAAAAAGAGGCAGGTTACCGGACTGCCGGGAGAACCGCAAATATGCCCGCTTTGCTCAATTAAAATGGATAAGGGCGATCTTGTCAGATCCCTGGCCTTTCCCTCCATCACAGGCGGCAGTGACCGTTTAATGTACATCCGCGGTTGTTTTAACTGTCTGGGAGAAGAAAACATAACACGGCGCTGCCCTGTATGCGGCTCTTATTTAAACATAAACGATTACCTGATTTCGCGCATGTTCGAGCGGGTAGGACGCAACAACCATGTACATGTGCTGGGATGCAACCGCTGTAGACGAATGGGAACTCTGGAAAGATAAATATATTAACTTTGAGATTTTCTTGCTTTATGTTTTGCATAAAGTGCAAAAAGAAGCAAAGGTATATATATTCCAACTGTAATAAATAGAATTTCCATTCTTTTATTCCTCACTCATGGATATTAGTAAAATGCCGGTAAAAAAAAGAACTGCAATAATTACGACTCCAAAAATAAAGAGAATAAACCTGTCGACATTGTCATTTAATAACACTCCTAATATTAAACTACCAAAGGCAAGTTTACCCATGTCAATAAAGATTGTGCCAACTGTATTAAATGCGCGATCCCATTTTTTGCTGCTCATGTAAATATATAATCTTTTTCTTTGTCAAATTCAAGAAAAATTACTTTTGGGGCAGCTTAAAATCTCCACCCACTGAGCGTCACATTCGCCCCTGCGGATGGCTTCCATTACGCTGCGCGCCTGCGCGTACCCGTGAACTGTCTCTTTTTTAACCGATGCGTCATGCACAGGCAGTTCGCAGGGGAAAGCGTCAAATTGCTCTTCAGGCAGGCTCTCTATAATTATCCCGGAGAGTTTAATCATTCTGGCCAGTTCCCCGGCGGTCAGGGTAAATTCCGTTTTTTCAGGTTCTGTTGTGTATTTTTGGGCAATGCAGGGTACAAAAGAAACCGGTTTTACATTGGACGGCGGTATCCCCGCTTCTTTGGCGTAATAACTTTTATATGACGCGGCAAACAGCTGCCGGGGATCTTTCGCGGCGGCAAGATGATTTTCCAGATCGGGATAAAAGTTTTTTACAAAACGTGACACGCCCTGCGAACATCCGCTGATGAGGGGCAGTTTCCCGCCGCTGTTTATACGCTGTTTAACTTCGCCGCAAATTTCCGAATTACCCGCGTTAGCTGCAATGTCAGCGTCATAAACCC
>JAIRQN010000065.1 GCA_031256445.1 Treponema sp.
GATATATCTTATGATGAACATAATGATATTTTATATAATTTGTGTGCGCAATTAATAAATCATATAAAAGGCTATCTAAAAAATGATGAAGATGTTCGCAATGTAGTGTTGTATAATCAAAGACAACTTGCAAATTTTATTTACGGCGAAATGCAGAAAAACCGAAACGACAGCGTTTCAGATTTTGAAGTAAAAATAACAAAAGGTTTTACTACGCTTAAAGAAATCGCCTTTACTGCAGATGCAAACACAAAACCCACTAATTATCGTGAAACAAAATTTGATAAATCAAAAATAGGGCAAATAATATTTAACGGTTTTTCAAAATGTTTATATACAACTGTAAAATTTGATTCCGATACAGAACGACGCTTTTCTGTCATTCTTGAACAGGAAAGTATCAAGTGGTTTAAGCCCGCACAAGGACAGTTCCAGATTTATTATCAAAATGGAACCGAAAGCTCCGAATATGTACCCGACTTCGTTGCAGAAACAAAAGATTCGATTTTTATGATTGAGACAAAAGTAAAAAACCAAATAAACGTTGAAGAAGTAAAAGCAAAGAAAAAAGCCGCTCAGGTCTGGTGCGGTCATGCCTCTGATCATAACGCGAAGAACAGCGGCAAACCGTGGAAGTATCTTTTAATACCGCATGAAGAAGTCAAGGATAATATGACATTAAAAAATTTTGAGCAGAATTATTCAAATTAAACTTGACAAATGTATAGTATAATGATATGTTCTTAATTACTATTTTATAACTTAAGGATAATTCATGCCTAAAAAACCCAAAGAAATAACAATCCGATCCAGCGCAGCGGAATATCTCACATACATAGCTGCTACAGGCAATAATGAGCAAAGTTTTGAAATACGTTATGAGGATGAAAATATCTGGCTGACACAGAAAATGATGTCGGTACTTTATAATGTAAGTATAGCTGCTATCAATCAACATATTAAGAAGATATATAATGATAATGAACTTGAGGCTGAGGCAACTATTAAGAAATACTTAATAGTTCAAACTGAAGGAAATAGGCAAATTTCCCGACAAATTGAACATTACAATCTCCAGATGATAATCGCCGTGGGTTTCAAGGTAAATAACAAAAGAGCGGTACAATTTCGTAAATGGGCAAATAAAATCGTTAAAGACTACACAATCCAAGGTTGGGTAATGGACGAAGAACGCCTAAAACATGGCGGAACGATTTTAACCGAAGATTATTTTGAAAAGCAGTTGGAAAAAATTCGTGAAATACGTTTGTCTGAGCGGCGGTTTTATCAGAAGATAACGGACATTTACGCGACCTCTCTTGATTATGATAAAACTGCAAAAACCACGAGGGAATTCTTTGCTAAAGTGCAGAATAAGCTGCATTTTGCGGTTCATGGTAATACTGCTGCCGAGGTTATTTACAACCGAGCTGATGCCGAGCGTGAACATATGGGTTTAACAACATGGGATGAAGCGCCTGATGGGAAAATTCGGCGAAACGATGTCGTGGTAGCTAAAAATTATTTATCAGAGAATGAAATGCGTTCGCTTGAATTGATTGTGTCAGCATATCTCGACCTTGCAGAACGGCGGGCAATGGCGCATATTCCAATGACTATGGAAGATTGGGCTAATCATCTTGACTTGATTTTGCAGGCAGACGGCAACCAACTTTTAAAAGACGCAGGAAAAATATCTGCGCAGATAGCGGAAGACCACGCATTAAGTGAATTTGAGAAGTACCGCATTATTCAGGATAAATTGTTTGAAAGTGATTATGACAGATTTGTCGCAGGAATAAAAAGACTGGAAGAAAAAACAGAGAAATAATTACAAGTCCTGCATATTACTTTTACCGCTCCACCCTGTACAACACTTCCGCGCCATACCTACCCTGATAAATCAAGTTATTCTCAACCCTGCCGATGTAGATTAAATTATTTTCAATGCGGTATGCGACTATAGAGCCATATCTGCCTTCATAAATTAAATAATTTTCTTTTCGATAGACTACATCGGCGCTGTATCTGCCTTGATAAATGTAGGTGGCAGAATTGGTTTCAGCGAAGATGTCGCAGGAAAGAAAAAGAGAAGTTAATACGATAATGAAATGTAGTTTTCTCATAACTTATCTGTATCTTTTAATTTGGCGGAATTTAGTTCCCTTTCGGCGTAGATATTCCTGAGTTATTTTTCACATAATTAGAGTACTATATGGGTTAACAATTATCAAGTAATATTCTATAATGCCCAAAGGGAGCTATCAATGCTAATGTTATATTTCTCTGGTACAGGCAATTCAAAATATATCGCAGAGCTGTTTTGCAATGTGATGAATACGCATTTTTCTCAAACTGCGAGCGCTGGTTTGCCAGCGCAGTGTTGTTCTATCGAAGAAAAGATCGACTTTAAACAATTGATTTCCTCGCATGAAACAATCGGTTTTTGTTATCCGATTTATGGTTCCAGAGTGCCGCGAATTATGCGGGAATTTGTCGGCAGGCATCTTGAATATCTGAAAGATAAAAAAGTGATAATCTTTTGCACCCAATGGATTTTTTCCGGTGACGGGGCGAGAGTATTTACCGATATGTTTTCGCATAACTTTATAAAAGTGATTTATGCTGAACATTTTCTTATGCCGAATAATGTTAATAATTTATTTATTTTACCTTTGGAGAACGAAAAAAAAATTAAAAAATATCTTACAAACGCTGAGAGAAAAATGCAGATTGTTTGTAATAATATTATAAACGGTATTATAAAAAAGCGCGGGTTCAATGTTTTTTCGCGTTTTCTTGGATTGTTTCAGGGTGTGTTTATGTCGATATGGGAAAAAAAGGCGCTGGATTTAGTTAAGGTTTATGATGATTGTAATCAGTGCGGCTTATGCGTTTCCATTTGTCCTATGCGCAACTTTGAAAATAGAAATGGGAAAAGTATTGCCAAAGGTAATTGCACGATTTGTTATCGCTGCATTAATAAGTGTCCTCAAAAGGCAATTGCTGTTTTTTTAAAAGCGAAAGTTAAAAAACAATATAAGAGATTATAAATATAATAAAGTTGTGATACAATGAAATTGCCTTGAAAAATATATTTGGAAACACAATTGAACTACTCGCCCCCGCGGGAGATTTTTCGCGTTTAAAGACCGCGTTTTATTTCGGCGCGGACGCGGTCTATATAGGCGGAAAAGAATACAGCCTGCGCGCAAAAAGCGTTAATTTTTCTGAAGATGAAATAACGGAAGCTGTTAAATATACTCACGCGCTTGGGAAAAAATTGTATGTTACCGTAAATATTTTTGCCAAAAATACTGATATTTGCGAAATTGAAAAATACGCGATATTTTTGGAAAATGCGGGCGTAGATGGCGTAATTGTATCCGATCTTGGCGTATTTAAAATTTTCAGAACGCTGACAAATTTGGAAATCCATATATCTACCCAGGCCAATGTCTGTAATTCTTACGCAGCGATGCAGTATGCGGAGTTAGGCGCAAAGCGAATAATTCTGGCGCGTGAGCTGCCAATAAAGGATATAAGCGAAATTTGCAAATGTCTGGAAGGCAGGGCGGACATGGAAGTTTTTGTTCACGGCGCGATGTGTATGTCATACTCGGGGCGTTGTTTAATGTCTAAATATATGACAGGAAGAGACGCTAACCGCGGTGACTGCGCGCATCCGTGCCGTTACAAGTATGACTTGCAATATGTTCTTCAGGAGGAAAAAAGGCCGGGAGAATATTTTTCTGTACAGGAAGATATAAACGGCACATATATAATGAACAGCCGCGATCTGTGTCTGATTAATAAATTAAATGAGTTGGCAGAAGCCGGTATCGCCAGTTTTAAAATAGAAGGCCGAATGAAAAATGAACATTATGCCGGCGGCGTTGTAAACGTATACAGACGCGCAATGAACGGTGAGAAATTTGATTATGCGGCAGAGTTGGAAAAGCTGCCTCATCGTCCGTTTACAACAGGTTTTACATTTGGTGATGATCATAAAGAGTTTACAAAGTCTTCGGCCGTCATATTAAATTATAAAATTGCCGCTGTTGCAGCGGAAAAAAATCAGGATTTGGCCGCTCTTGAGAGATCAGGCATTGATGAGGTTCAAATCAGAATTAAAAATAAAATTGAAACTGGAGATGAAATGGAAATTTTATCGCCTTCTGAAAACAACGGTAAAACATTCGTGTATAATGGTAATACTGTAAATGTCCCTGAGCAAATTGTATCCATAAACTGCCCTTACAAACTGGAACCTTATGATATATTATTAAAAAAATTGCGTTAGTTATTTATTAAGCGACATGCTTCTCAGTCATCATGCTTAAACACAATTTTATCAAGCTTCTTGTTTTCTTCTTCCAGTAACTTGATATTGCTGTTTTGTTTTTTTATTTCAAGTTCCAGAATTTCTTTTTGCAATTCCATTTCTTTTATTTTGTCTTTCCGGGATTTCTGCTTAAATGAAAGAACAATCGCTAAAATAGGTATAGATAACGCGAGAATTGGAATGAATAACGCTATATTTTCCAAATCAGTGATCCTTTCCGAATTTATTAAACCAGGCTCTCTTTTCAAACGGTTTGTAAGAAGGGCGATTGCCCTCGGTTTCTGCGGCGCCAACCGGTAAAAACCCGACTACAGTGTAATCCGCTGGAACATTCAGTAATTTCGCAATTTGATTTTGGGTTTCGGCGGCTTCTGTGACCTGGCCTTCGATCCAGCAGCTTACGTAACCGAGAGCCGTAATTGCAAGTAACATATTTTCTATGGCGGCTGAATAATCCTGAATATAGAAATATTTATCTGCATAACTTTGAATTTTTTGCGTTAATACGCAAATTCCCGCAGGAGGATTTGAACCAGAGAAGCCGTTTTTCTTCACAAAGCTGGTTATGGCTCCAATCAGTTCCGGATCATCAAGCGCGATAAAGGATGTTGTCTGCTTGTTGCAGCCGCTTGGCGCGGCAATACCGGCCTCGAGAATCTTTTTCAGATCTTCGCGGGGAACAGGCGTGTTTTTATACGAGCCGCGAAAACTGTATCGTTTTTTAATTGTTTCAAAAGTATCCATATTAATTTCTCCACGGTTATATTTTTATTTGTTAAATTAATTATCCGCTTCCCAAATCGCGTACAGGTGAATATAGAAGTGATTGGTTATATCCACTTCATCACCGGGATTGTATGACGCGCCTGTATCAAGCCAATGTGTGTTCCAATGTTTAAAGGCGTATCCTGTTTTCTCGTATGTATTTGCAAGAACAACAGCTTTCATGCCGGGATTGTAATTATTGATATCTACAGGCCGCTCTCCTCCAGTAAATCCATTGCCATCATATATAATTCTGCAAGATATTGTTATTTCTGTTTTACATCCGGTAATAATTATTCCCAGCATGGAAATTAACAGTAAAATACATAGTTTTCTCATAATCAGCCTCCGTAATTATATTTATTTATACCTCTGCAGGCAGCGCTTGTCAAGCAGTATTATGGTTTCAAAATAATTCTATCTGTCTGTATTCTTTCTCTTCATAGGCGCGCATATATTCAAACAAATTGTCAACGCCGGTAACAATGCCGTGTTTTTCACATGTTTCGCGTAACAGTTTCATCAGTTTGTTATTATTGCCGCTGGTTATTTCATATTTATAGCCGTATTTTTTATGGTAGGCGTCTTTTAAACCGGGAAAATGTTTGTCAAGTTTTTTATGGAAATAGTCGCGGCTGCCGTCTCTTAGAGTCATGCCAATTCCCCAGCAGAGGATTCCGTAAACATCCGCGTCAACGCAGTAATCCAGCAGGCCGCGCAGGTTTTCTTCGGTATCATTTATAAACGGCAGAAACGGACAAAGCCAGACAATTGTTTGTATACCTTCCTTCTGCATTATTTTCAGTACTTCATAACGGCGTTTTGTGCCGCAGACATTTGGTTCAACTATCCTGCAAAGATCCTCATCAAAAGTTGTAAGCGTTATTTGAACAATACATTTTGCTTTTTTATTTATTTTGATTAAAAGATCCATATCCCGCAGGATTAAATCTGACTTGGTTTGAATCGCTATGCCGCAGCCGTACTTATCTATAATTTCAAGACAGGAGCGGATGTTGGCAAGATTTTCCGGGATTGGAATGTATGGATCGCTCATCGCGCCTGTGCCGACAACGCATTTTTTTCGCTTTCTGCCCAGCGCGTTTTCCAGCAGAGCCGGAGCGTTTATTTTTATTTCTACGTCCTCAAAGTCATGTTTAATCTGGTAACATTTACTCCTTGAATCGCAGTAGATACAGCCGTGAGTACAGCCGCGGCTTATGTTCATTCCGTTGGATGCGCTGAGTATTCCTTTTACTTCTTTAAAGTGCATATATATTCATTGCCAGGGCAAGTAAAACAATTATTAAAAGAACATATGGATAATGTTAACATTTTAACTTTTGTATTTATCAATTAACGCGGACGCATCGTCAAATTCACTATGCAGCAAATGTTCCGATAATTGATTAATAAGTTCCTTGATCCCGTGCGACCATGTTATTTCTCTTAGTTCATTAAGCGCGTTTTTGGCGGCTTTTTTATCGTACGCTTCGCATGCTTCCCTTATTACAATCAGCTTCCCGTTTAGAATGCCAAGAGTTTCGTCCGTATCCTCAATTTTATTATCCTCATCTTTCGGTTTGATTCTCTCAATTACTTTCTGCAGATCGTCAAGAAAAGCCTGCGTGTCAGAAAGCATGACATTAATTACTTTCTCCCTGCCGGCCTGCTCCAGCTTTAGCGCGCGCGCGGAAAGCTCGTTTTCTCCTATGTTGGCAAGGGCGCTTTTCATCGCGTGAACATTGATGACGTACATGTGAATGTCTTCGCTGGTCTGCAGATTATTTTTCAGCGTGTTTTCAATTACCGCGAGGGCTTTACCCGCGTCACGGGAAAATATTTCCGCGAGCTGATCGTCTATCTGCTGCTGCGCGCCCGGTTTTATTTTTTTGTCAAATTCCGCTTTTTCCCGCTGGGCGGCTTCCACCACTTCAACCGGCTGTTTGTCGCGGATAAGTTTGTTAAGCGAAACATTCAATTGGCGGATATCTATCGGTTTGGAGATAAAGCCGTCAAAGCCGTTTTTCATGAACATTTCCGCCTGTCCCGCGATAGCGTTAGCTGTCAACGCCACTATCGGACGGGCGTATCCTTTGGCTCTTAGCTGTCTTGTTGTTTCAATTCCGTCCATTTTGGGCATCATGTGGTCCATAAAAATTATGTCATAAACAGCGCCGTTTTTAATTTTATCCAGGGCTTCGAATCCGCTTGTCGCAAGATCAATTTTAAGCCCATACGGAGCCATAAGGCCTTTGGCTACATATAAATTGGTTTCAACATCGTCCACAATCAGCACATGGCCGTATGGCATATGTTCATGCATTATCTGCGTTCTTTTTCTGCTGACAGCGTTTCCCATCTGGAATTGACGCAGGCTCTCCGCAAGATCTTTTCCGATAACTCCGCTTATGCCGGCGCCTATTGTTTTCTGCGGGAGACGCACATTGACTGTCGTGCCTTCCGAGACCGCACTTTTAACGTTTATTTTGCCGTACATCAGTTCCACAAGATTGCGCGTAATGGTCATGCCCAGTCCCGCGCCTTCTGTTGTGCGGTTGGCTTCCAGATTGAATCTTGTGTATTCGTCAAACAGCTTGCCGATCTGTTCCGAAGTCATGCCCTGTCCCGTATCGCTGACCTGGAAAATCAGGGTAACAAGAACCGCTCCCCCGCGCCCTACGCATTCCGCGCTGATGGTAAGCGTAACCTGTCCTTTATCTGTGTACTTAAAAGCGTTTGACAGGAGATTATTCAATATTTGCTTGATGCGAAGTTCATCGCCAACAAGTAAAGACGGAATATTCTCATCTATATCCAGCCTGAATTCTATTGGTTTGCTTTCGTATCGTATATGGTTCAGCTGAACAATATCGTTAATTAAGCTCGCGACTTCGTATTTAACCGGCACAAGTTCCAGCTTGCCTGCTTCGATTTTGGAAAGATCCAGTATGTCGTTGATGATATTAAGCAGTAAGTTGCCGGAATTATTTATTTTCATAAACGCTTCTACGGTAGCCGGCGGGTGAGTAGTGTTCTGCATCTGTATTTCCGTCATACCCAGAATAGCGTTTAATGGCGTTCGTATTTCATGGCTCATTGTCGCAAGGAAGTTGCTTTTTTGCTGCGTTCTCATATCGGATTTCATTTTCGCAGCCGAGATACGGTACAGCATTATGCATAGCGCCGCGGCCAGCAGGCTTCCAATCGCGAAAAGGAATCCTGCCATGTTCATTACGTTTTTTTCATATTCGCTGACAGGTATAAAAACCCCCAGATACCAGTCGTACTTTACCTTATCTATAAATACGATAGAATCTTCCTGCATATAATTTTTTATTTGCTGCTGGCTAACATTCTCTCCCATCTCCAGCACTGCCGCGAGTTCCGCCGCGCCGCTTGCAGTATTGCCAAGATATTCGCCGATAAGGAACGGCTCGGGGTGAGCCATTATTTCCAGTCTTCTGTTCATCAGTATCCCGTAACTGCTTTCGGTCAGATCGATTGTTATGGCGGTCCTGTGGATTCTTCTCATATCTATATCAGCGCTGATAATTCCCAAAATAACGCCGTAATCATCAATCAGGCAGCGTGAGAATGAAAAAACTTCATCATTTGTCTGAGGGTCTTTATAAGGCTCTGATATCGCGATTTTTCCTTTGGCTTCAATAGCCGCCTTGAACCACGGGTATTCCTGCGGATAAAAATTATCCGGCGCTTTCCAGCTTCTGCCTGAAATATACTTTCCGCCCCACGCGTGAAAATAGCCCTGGGTGTTGCTTAAATTTACCAGACGATCCTGATCCTTGATAAGGACGTTTGTCAGCGTATTCATGTATGAAATGATATTTTTTTCTTCTTCATTATCGATAAGCATAGTGCGGATAGTTTCAGAGTAGACGCTTAAAAATGTTTCCGACTCCAGAAGATCCGCCGCTATTTCGTTTTCCTTAAAGATGAGCGCGTTTTGCGCGTCTTTAATCAGATGTTTGCGTTCAGTACTGCTAGCAAAAAAGAAACTTGATATACCCATAACGGTAAACGCTACGACAATTATGAGCATCTGCGCAAACACGGTGTTAATTCTTCGCCCCTCAAAAAGAGAACGCATCAAGAACCTCCATTCCCGTTATATATGCGTCTTAATACAATTAATCAGCTCAGAAGCGGAAAAAGGTTTTGTAATAAGACCGACAGCGCCCAGTTCTGAGCTTTGCTGTTCAATAGAAGCGTTTGTAGTGCCGGTTAAAAAAATTACCGGAACATCTTTCCAATTACCGGCTTTTAACTTTTCCAGCGCTTCAAATCCGTTCATTTCCGGCATTTCAATATCAAGCAGAATTAGATCGGGTGTTTTTTTTTCCAAAAGAGAAAACATTTTCGCTGCGGACGGCACAGTCATCACATTGTACTCGTCTTCCAGAGCTTCTTCAGCCATTATCAGATTTGTGTCACTGTCATCTACGACAAATAATGTTTTCAAAATACCCCCATGCCATTCTTGCATTCAGAAATATACTATACATGGTAATATTCGACATTTTTGGGCGATTTGTCAATAATACCTGCTAATTTTTCTGAAAAAAGCTGAAACGGGAGTTTTTCTGCTTCTTGATTGAAATACTGCCAAGAATAGTATTTCCCGTTATAATCAGCTTTTTTTTATTTCCCTTATATTCGTCATCATCTTTCATTGATATGTCGCCAAGCAGCGGGATTACCCTACAGATCACTTCAACATTGTCCGGCACGCGGACAATAACGTTTCCCAGCAAACTCATTACATCAATGACTGTTTCATTTCTGGTTAAATCATTCTCGCTGAGAATTATCTGGTGTTCTCCCAGTATATTTATTATTTTTATATTTTCTTTTTTTAAAATTGAACCTGAAGTTTTTCTTGATGATAATATCGTGTAATACAGTCTTTGATCGTCCAATGCCGAAGACGCTCCGCTTTCATGGTTCTGGTTTTCGCCGGGCTTTTCGGATGAGCAGCTGCTTTCGATTATATTTTCCAGAATGTCCAGTTCTTTGTCGGTCTCGATATTGTTGCTGTACGCTGCCAGTCTTTCGTATTCCTCCAGTGACATGTAATTTAACGAATAATATGTTGAAAGTTTTTCTATTATTTGATTTTTTCTGTTTTCTTTTACTTCAACCGCGCTTTCCATGTTTTTTTATATCTTAATCATATTGCATTGTCAAGTGAATTTGGTTATTTTATAGAAAAAGGGAATAGTCATGGATTACGATAAATTTACGATAAAGGCGCAGGAGGCTTTAAACGAAGCAGCCGGCATTGCGCGGAAAAATGATCATTCGCAGATTGACAGCGAGCATCTTTTGCTGGCATTGCTGCGGCAGGAAAACGGAATTGTCCAGCCCATCATCGGGCGGATTGGCTGCGATGCCGAAGGAATTGCCGCGGGCGTCGAAGCTCTGGTGAAAGGGACGGCGAAGGTTTACGGAGAGGCCGCTCAGGTTTTTTATTCTCATGCGTTATCAAAAATTCTCGCAAAAGCCGAAGTTGAAGCGTCCGCGCTAAAGGACGAGTTTGTTTCCACAGAGCACATTCTTATCGCAATGACAGCCGCCGAAGGCAAAACGGCGGATTTGTTAAGAAAAGCAGGCGTTAACAAAAACGCGATTCTTGGCGCGCTGAAACAGGTAAGGGGAAACACGCGCGTAACGGATCAAAACCCCGAAGAAAAATACCAGTCGCTGGAACGTTATTGCCGCGATTTAACAGCCTTGGCGCGTCAGGAGAAACTCGATCCTGTAATAGGGCGCGATGAAGAAATACGCCGCTGCATGCAGGTACTCTCCCGCCGCACAAAGAACAATCCAGTGTTAATCGGAGAGCCCGGCGTAGGAAAGACGGCGATTGTCGAAGGGCTTGCCCGCCGCATTGTCGCAGGCGATGTGCCGGAAGGGTTAAAAGGAAAAAAACTGCTTGCCCTGGATTTGGGCGCGCTTGTCGCCGGAGCGAAATTCCGCGGCGAGTTTGAAGAACGCCTGAAGGCTGTAATTCACGATGTACAGGCGGAAGACGGAAAAATAATTCTTTTTATAGATGAGCTGCACTCTCTCGTGGGAGCCGGAGCAGCCGAAGGCGCGACAGACGCTTCCAATCTTCTCAAGCCCGCGCTGGCAAGGGGCGAACTGCGCTGCATAGGCGCGACAACGTTGGATGAATACCGCAAACATATAGAAAAAGACGCGGCTCTTGAGCGGCGTTTCCAGCAGGTATACACGGCTGAACCTTCCGTTGAAGATACAATCGCAATCCTGCGCGGACTTAAGGAGCGCTACGAGGTTCACCACGGCGTGCGCATTAAAGACGAGGCGCTTGTTGCGGCGGCGGGTTTATCCAGCCGTTATATCACAAGCCGGTTCCTGCCCGACAAGGCGATTGATCTTGTTGATGAAGCGGCAAGCCGCCTGAAAATGGAACTGGACAGCCGCCCCACGGAACTTGACAAGCTGGAAAGAAAACTTTTACAGCTCTCGATTGAAAGGCAGGCTCTTTCGCGTGAGGAAGATTCCGCTTCCAGAGACCGCCTTTTAAAACTGGAAAAAGAAATCGCCGATTTAACTGCCGAGCGTGACGCGATGAAAACCCGCTGGGAAAGCGAGAAGCTGAATATTCAGAAAATTCGCGAACTGAAGCAGCGGATAGAAGAATTAAAAATTGAGGAAACCCGTTATGAGCGTGACGGCGATCTTTCCAGAGCGGCGGAGGTAAAGCACGGCAAAATCCCCGAAGCGCAGAAACAGCTTGTCTGCCTTACGGATCGGATGGAGGAAAAGAAATTATTGGCGTATGATAAAAGCCCTGCGGACGGCAAACCCTCTTCCGCGCACAAGCAGGGCATGTTGTTACGCGAAGAAGTGAGCGAGGAGGATATTGCCGGCGTTGTCTGCGCGTGGACGGGTATTCCCGTTTCCAAAATGCTATCCGGTGAGCTGCAAAAATATCTCGATCTGGAAAATGTGCTGGAAAAGCGCGTAGTCGGGCAGAGCGAGGCTCTTGCCGCTGTCGCAGACGCGATTAGGCGCAACAAGGCAGGGCTTTCGGACGCGGCGCGCCCGCTTGGGTCTTTCCTGTTCCTTGGGCCGACAGGCGTCGGCAAGACCGAGCTTGCCAAAACCCTGGCGGATTTTTTATTCAATGACGAAAAGGCCCTTACCAGAATCGACATGAGCGAGTACGGGGAAAAGCACTCAGTAAGCCGCCTGATCGGCGCGCCGCCGGGGTACGTCGGTTACGAGCAGGGAGGCCAGCTTACCGAAGCCGTCAGGCGCCGTCCGTACAGCGTTATCCTCTTTGACGAAATTGAAAAAGCGCACCCGGAAGTGTTCAATGTGTTTTTGCAGGTACTGGACGACGGCCGCCTGACTGACGGCCAGGGGCGCGTTGTCGATTTTAAAAACGTAATCATCATCATGACAAGCAACCTCGGCTCCGACATGATCCTGGAAGCGAAGGACGACCCGCAGAATATGAGCATCCAGCAGGCGCTCCGCGATTCGCTTATGGAACTTTTAAAGCAGAGTTTCAGGCCGGAATTCCTGAACAGGATAGACGAAACGGTCATTTTTAACCGTCTGGGCAAAAACGAGATTGGCAAAATAGTCGATATTCAGCTAACGCAGCTTGCGCGCCGGCTTGGCGAACGCAAGATAACGCTTGTGTTAACAGACGCGGCAAAATCCCTGCTTGCCGAACGCGGGTACGATCCGCTGTTCGGGGCGCGTCCTTTGAAGAGGACAATACAGAGCGATCTTGAAAACCCTCTGGCAAAGCAGGTGATCTCCGGCGCAATCCGCGAAGGGGACACAGTCACGGCGGTCGTCGCACCTGCCGGATACTCCGGTGAAAAGGGCGGGGTGCTTGTTTTTAGGAAAAATTAGGTGAAATACGCGCTGTTTTTGCGTTTCTCTTACAGTCTCTGGGCTTCTACCATGTAGCGGGTATTAAAACCGCCTTCGGCAATCTGCTTCATTTCAATGACGAAAATTATTGAATTGCCCGTAGAGTCTATTAATACCCTTTTTATATTATACGAATGTATTTTCGCTCTTGTTATGGACGGGCTGCCGACAGTGTAATTTTTTATCTGCCCGCTGCCTGCGCGGACTTCCATTTTTATGCAGAACGACGAGCTTACATTCTGCCCGCTGCCGTTTCTGGAGGAAATCAACTCCGCTTTATATGTGTTCCCGGAGATAAAATCCCTAAAGTCAATTCTTTCTCCGTTTTCCGGCGGATTTTCAGCTCTGGAAATGTAAAGGGGCAGCCCCTGGTTTTGAAAATTTACGCTGTTCTGGTTTGCCAGGCCGGAGTTGTTTGTAAGAAGCCTGTAAAATACACCTGAGCCGTCCTGTCCCGCTTTTATCGGACTGTCCTGCGTAAAGGAAACTCTCCCATTGGCAATAAAATCATTGCTGCGCACATCTACGACATACAGTTCCGCCCAGGGTTTCAGAGTCTGTGATTGTACGCCGTACTGGCCGAACATATAGGTTCTGCCGTCCGGTGAAAAGCCCAAATCCACAAAAGAAGCGGAATCGCCTGCCCAAACAGCGGAAACAGTTAAAATAATAACCGAGAATATAATAAATAATTTCTTCAAAAGCATAGTTTTCCCCTTACTTGCCATTATCGGAATAAAAAATGAAGTCTTGAGATAAATAAGACATTTGGATACACTAAATCATGACCTTATCTACAAGAAATGTCTTTTTTAAGGCCGGTATTGTCTTTTGTTCTGTTTCTGCCCTTTTTATGCTGGCGGCTACTTATTTTGTAGCGCCTTTTTATTCAACAATCGAAGAAAATTCCCGCCGTCCTGCCGCTGTTTTTAATGTTCTTGCCGGTCATTTTTTAAAACCCGATTTTTATGCTGTTCATACTTCGCTGATTTTGGTTGTTTTATTTTCTTTAGTCGGGATAATTATTATTCATTTTTTCTTTGAACAGACAGCAGCCCCGGAAATCCCCTATATCGCCATTTTTATCGTCTCGTTCTCCTTTGAATTTATCCGTTTACTCCTTCCCCTTTACCTTGTTTATGATTTTTCATCATTTTACCTTCTTGCGGCGTCAAGGGTTCTGCTCTTTGTCAGGTATATTGGTATTTTTTCACTGTTTGCCGCCAGCGTGCGCGCCGCCGGTCTTAAAGTACAAAAAGCGCGTTATGTTTTTTTTATCCTTTTTATCGCCGCTCTGATTACCACCCTGGGAGTCCCGATTGATACGCAGTTGTGGGATACCAGTTTTTCAATGTTAACCGGCAATACCTCTATTTTCAGGCTTTTGGAAGTAGTCGCTGTTCTTACAACCGTTGCCGGTTTTTTCGTAGCCATTAAAGTTCACGGTTCAAAAGAGTACGCTTTTGTCGGCCTTGGCGTGTTTCTTGCGCTGATTGGCAGATACTTGATTCTGAATACCGATAACTGGGCATGTCCTTTCCCCGGAATCCTGATGCTTTCTTTCGGATTATGGTTCATCTGTTCCAAATTACACAAGATAAATCTTTGGCTCTGACGTAATATTGAAGATTTTCAAAGTTTTCTCCGATATTAATGACAATGTCACTGGATAAATTTTTTTATTTTTTTTCTGTTGTATTGGCAGTTCTCTTTATTATGTTTGCGGTGAATATCCATGCCTTTACAATGCCGGAAGCTGATTTTTCGCAAAAAAATGTATCAGTTTTTCCATCTGTCTACTTTACCGATACAATCAATTACCTAAAAAGGATAGAAGCTTCCCGGCCGTATTGGGTCAGCACTCTGGAAGAGCTGGAGTTTTTAAACCGAAACTCCGAAGAGCCGGTTTCCATGCTGCTTAACGGCGATATTCTGGCATTTTACGGGCACCCGGGTTCGCGTTACATGGGGATTTTGGGCCGTTACCCGATAGAAGAGCTTGATAAAATGCTCACAGAGCTGGCTGTTGAATATGCCGAATTAAACGGAGATCGTAATGTCCATAAAGCGTTTTATATTATCTATGGAACCGTATGGCCAAAGGGCGAAATCGGGGTTATCGATCATAATTTACTAAGACGCTATATCGAGTACGGTCTGGAGAATGATATTCTGGTTTTTGTAGATCACCAGATTGGCCGTTATGACCCGATTGATTCGCTGAAAAGAATACTGCCCTGGCTGCGCTACCCCAATGTGCACCTTGCGCTCGATCCTGAATGGCGTACAACCAAGCCGATGGTGGAAATCGGGAATATTACCGGAGAAGAGATTAATATAGCTCAGCAGGTCATGGAAGAATATATGATAGAACATAATATCCCAGGCGAGCGGCTTCTTGTTATTCATCAATTTAACAGTATTATGATTAAAGACCGCGCTTCTGTAAAAACCAATTTCAGCAAGGTCAGGCTTGTTCATTGCGCAGACGGTTTCGGCTCTCCGGAGCTTAAGCGTCTGTCTTATGCCTACAATGCGCAGGCTTCCAACATTCCCATTAAAGGTTTTAAATTATTTTACAATTTCGGGATTCCCGGAGCCGGTTATGACAAGCCGATTATGACGCCAAAACAGGTTTTTGCCCTTACGCCCCGGCCGTATTTAATAATGTATCAATAGTTCAGATGTCTCTGTAGAAAATCTTGTAAACCAAAAGCAGAATCTTGTAATAAATATAGGGAAACAGGCGGAAAAACCTTAGCGGGTTACGGAAGCAGTAGCCTATCCACTCAAAGCCGTGGTCAAACGCCGTGCGTGAAGGATGGCTTTTCTTTTCGGCGAAAACATCGAAAATGTCGCTGCACCAGAGACGCAGGCCGTTCCCCAGTGACACGTTATTTTTGGCGATCCAGCGCTCTCCGCTGCGGACGCCCTTTCCTACCAAAAGCAGCGAAGGTGACGCCTTTTTAATGGCTTTTATTATCGTGTTTTCTTCCTGCCGCTTGAATGAACCGGGAAAACGCCCGACTACGCGAAGCCGGGGGAATGTCTGTCTGATGTTTTTCTCGGTTTTCAGCAGAATCTTGGTCTGGCCGCCCAAAAGATAGCATGTAAATTCCCGGTTTTCCAGGAGCGTAAGCACATTTACTATAAAATCAAAGGGCATATAACGGATTGCTTTTTTTCCAGTCAGGAATTTTAACCCGCTTATTATGCTTTTTGATATGGGGATTATAAGGGAGGCTCTCAGGATATATGTGCGGTACTCGCCGTTTCTTCTGGCGCGCAGCAGATCCCAGAGTGAAAGAAGGACAATATTATGTTCTTTTTTATCTTTTAACAGATCGTATACAAGATCGCCAAGTTGCCCCGGTTCGATAATATCAATAGGGACTTTGAGCAAATTCACCCGCTGTTTTATTTCGGTTGTTTCAGTTCCCACGAATTCCTCTCCAGTAATAAAATACGCACCGCCGCCGCGCAGAAAAGGGCGGCTGTTTCTGTCCTTAAAACAGTATCCCCTATCGTTATCACTTTAAAGCCATTTTCCTGAAAGTCCGACACCTCACTTTCAGAAAAACCTCCTTCCGGCCCAATAACCAGCGCGGCAACAGTTGGTATACTATTAAGATAACTGTGAAGGCTTTTATGTTCAAGGGGGGTACCCCTGTCTATCTCCAAATGATGAAATAACAGCCCAAGAACTTCATTTCCCCGCAGCGTATTGGAGCGCATTTTTTCCCAACATTCAAATAGGCCGCTCATTGTTAATGGGTTTTTAACAACAGTCGCCGTTTTTGAGCCGCTTTGCTGTCTCGCTTCCTTTACAATTCTGTCCCATCGTGATAATTTCCGCTCATTTGAACTTGCTTTAGCTATAGAAAACTTTGATTCAAACGGGATAATTTCAGAAATTCCGCATTCCGCCGCCTGCCTTACAATTAAATCCATTTTTTCGCCTTTTGGCAGGGCTTGAAACAGTATTATTGGCGGGATTGTCTTTTCATTTTCAATTTTTTGCGTAGTTTCGCCGGAAAAACCGCACTTTCCTGTCAATATACCGTTGTCTGCTGAGATTATCTGTACTACAGTTCTTTCTCCGTTCGGTAAAAGAGCCGGAAAACATTCTCCGGCTGCCAGACGCCTTACGCGGATCAGGTACTTATAATCTTTATCTTCCAGCCGGACAATTCCGTCCCTGTCCGGCTCTGTGTTCAAAATAAACTGCTTCACGACGCAATCGGCAGTTCAAGTTCCGTTTCTTCCTGCAGTTGTTTCAGGGTTTTTGTAGACTTCATCAGGGTATCATAAAGGCCGTCATGAAAAATATTTAACGCTTCCTGCAACTGGATATCGTATTCCAAATCGTAGACAGGGGCTATAACCGTCCTGTTCAATTCGTTTCGTATCATCCTTTTTAACAGTGAAAGATCGAGGCTGTACTCTTTTTGCAGGGTTATGGCAAAGGCTTCGATCTGGGCTGCCGCCGCCTTTGGATTTTCCTCCGCGAATTGGGGGATTTTATTGGCGTTTATTAATTCGTTCATGTGAACCGCGTCTTCTTCCGTGTACTCGGGGAATTTTACCTCTCTGTCCGGAGGAATGCCTATTTTATCAATATTTACATTGCTGGGAGTATAATAGCGGGCGGTTGTTATTTTAAAACCTGCCGTGTCCAGCGGGAAAATCTGCTGCACGGAGCCTTTGCCGAAGGACTTCTCCCCTACCAGATACGCCCTGCTCCTGTCTTTTAACGCGCCGGCTACTATTTCGGAAGCCGAAGCCGAGCCCCTGTTTATAAGCACAATAACGGGAATATCTTCTGTAACAAGCACTGAACGCCTTGTGTTAAAATTGCGGTTTTCGGAGGGGATTCTGGATTTTGTGCTGACCACAAGCCCGCCGTCAAGGAAGATCCCTGACACATCTACCGCGGAGTTCAGCAAACCGCCGTAATTGTTCCGCAGGTCGAGAATTATGTTTTTGTACCCGTTTGCCTTGAATTCATTAATTGCGTCTCTTGCCCTGGGCGCTGTCATGGGGGTAAATGTAATGAGTTTTAAATAGCCGGTGTCGCCGATCATCGCGTGTTTTGCGGTGGGCACTTCTATAATCGCCCTGGTTATGGTAACGGGGAACTCCATTCTGTTCCCGCGCTTAATAAGAAGCTTTACCTCAACTCCCGGCGTTCCCCTTAACCTGCCGAGTACCTCGTCCATAGTGAGCGTGTCGGTGGGAGTGCCGTCAATTTCCGCTATAAAATCGCCGGGATTTATTCCCGCGCGCCAGCCTGGCGTATCTTCTATGGGAGAGACTACTTCTACATAACGGGGCTTTCCGTCAGGGCGCGGTCCGACCGATTGAGTGATATTTAGCCCTACTCCGCCGAAACTTCCCTGGGTTGTGTCATTCATGTCTTTCATGTCTGATTCGGTTAAAAAAGATGAATAAGGATCGTTCAGGGCGTTGAACATTCCGTTCATTGCCCCTTCGTAAACAACCTGAGGGTTTACTTCTTCTACATAGTGCTGCTGAATGAATTCAAATACGCTTTGTATCAGGGAATAAAATTTTCTGTTCTGCGCCGTACCCGAAGACGGACTCAATCCTGGAATTGAAAAATCACTGTTTCCCTGCGCCGCCGCTCCTGGAATCAGGGCGAAAGTGAACAGTGAGCAAATTAAAAATGTCGCTGTAATCCATATCCACGCAGAGGATGATTTTCCTTGTTTAAATATATCCATTTTTATCTCCTGTTATTATAATATAATTATGATATATTTTACTTAAAAGGGGTAGTGACATGGGCGCAAAGAAAAAAATAGACAAAAAACTCATAGCGGTTTTTATTACAATCGGCATTTTTACAGCGATTTCCGGCCTTCATTTGGCGGGTGTTTTTAATTTTCTGGAGTATAAATCGTATGATCTGCGCGTAAGGCTGATGGCAAATTTCAGCCGTCCTTCCGATGAAATTGTCGTTATTCTTTTGCGGCAGGATTGTCTTGACTGGGCCCAGCGGGAACGCGGATGGGGATGGCCCTGGCCGAGGCAGGCGTATGCTGAAATTGTGGATTATATGAGACTTGGCGGCGCCAATTCAATAGCATTCGATGTTATTTTTTCCGAACCTTCCGTATACAGGAATTCAAGGCAGGATGAAATAATTGAAAACGCTATAAAAAACCTTGAAGCGGCAAGGGACGCGCGCGCGGCGCTTCCGGATTTCGATTATATTATAGGGAATCTACACAGTCTGAGCGCCAGAGATGATGATGAATCGTTCGCGAAAGCGGGAGATGATTTCGGAAAAGTAGTGCAGACTGTCTTTTTTTCCACCCAGACGGGAAGCGCCGTTTCGTGGCCCGCCGGTCTGAGCAAACCGCTGTTTGAAACCGCAAATTTCGGCTCATTTATTAATAATTTTGATATCGGCGAAGAGACCGGCACAGACGCCGCCGGCGCCCAGTTTCCAATTCACGAGCTAATTGAAGCCGCCGGCGCTCTTGGCTGCGTTACGGGCAAATCCGACTCTGACGGAATTATCCGCAGGTTAAAACCATTTACAATTTTTGACGGAAAGGCGGTTCCGGGGCTTTCCACCGCCTCTCTTATGGTTTCCGGAGCGGACAGGCGGATTTCATACAACTCCAAAAAAAATTCGCTTGATTGGGACGGATTTTCAATTCCAGTAGACAAAAAAGGCAATGCCCTTCTTCGTTTCCGGGGAAATATTGAGCGGTACTACCCGTACATGGCAAGCGATATTCTCCAGAGTTCGCAGGCGTATAAAAACGGCGAAGAGCCTTTATTGCCGCCTTACAGTTTTGAAGGCGCTTATGTGTTCTTCGGGTTTTACGCGCCCGGTCTTTTTGATATTTTCAGCACGCCCATTTCCGCGATGTATCCCGGTATGGGATGTCACATAACAATGCTTGACAATCTGCTGAGAGGAGACTTTATCCGCGAGAGCGCGGCATACCTTAATTTTTTAATTTTATTTTTGGTTGTGGGATTAACAGTTTTTCTTGCGCTGTTCATGCGCCGCATAGCATTTTCCATCGGCGGGACGGTTCTTATTGTTCTTGTTATCATTATGTCCGCTTTCGGCGTTTATCACTGGGGCAATATGTGGCTTCCCGTGGTATCGCAAATGGCCGGAATTCTCGCCGCCTTTATTACAGTCACTCTCTATAATTACGCGACAGAGGGCAGCCAGAAGCGTTTTATAAAATCGGCTTTCTCCCAATACCTGTCGCCCAAGGTAATTGAGCAGATTATCCAGGACCCTTCGCAGCTGAAGCTTGGCGGCGAAAAACGCGAAATGACCGCCATTTTCACAGATATCCGCGCATTCTCAACATTCTCTGAAGCGTTAGGTGATCCGGCAAAACTTGTAGAGTTGCTCAATTTTTACCTTACGCGGATGAGCAACATTGTGCTTGACAATCAGGGGACAATTGACAAATACGAAGGGGACGCAATCATCGCCTTTTTCGGAGCGCCGGTACACATGAAGAACCACGCTTCTCTCGCCTGCCGCGCCGTAATTAACATGAAAAAAGCCGAAGCGGACATAAACCGCGAAGCGTTATCGCTTGGGCTTATCACTCCCAATGTTATGCAGGCTATGGTAAAGAAAGGCGTAATCAGCGCCATAGACGATCCGTACCCGATATTTACGCGGCTGGGCGTTAATACCGGCGATATGGTTGTCGGCAACATGGGGACGCCTGACAAGATGGACTACACAATAATGGGAAACGCCGTTAATCTGGCCGCCAGACTGGAAGGCGTTAATAAACAGTACAACACGGGCGGTATCTTAATCAGCGAGTACACCAGAGAACAAATAGGGGATGAGTTTGTTTTACGGCCCTTGAGCAGAGTGCGGGTTGTGGGAATTAACACGCCATTGCGTCTTTATGAACTTTTGGATATCGCCGGTAACGCTCCTGCGGAACTTACCGCAATGGTAAAAAGCTGGGAACAGGCCTTCGCCCTGTATGAAGGGCGTGATTTTACGGCTGCCGGAAAAATTTTCCAGTCTGTTTACAATAACAATAACGCGGATTTGGCGGCTAAATTGTTCCTTAACAGGTGCAGCAAATTCCTTGCCTCGCCCCCCGATGAAAAAGTCTGGGATAACGGAGTTGATAACCTGACAGAGAAATAGCGAATCGGCTTACTGCTTTTTTCTGGATTTAATCGGTCTTAACTGCGCCGCTGTTACTTTTTTTGGATCGTTAACGCCGGCCGGAAGCTGCCTGCCTTCTTCGGGAGGCACGTCCTCCTCTTCGAATTTGCCGTCTGTATCCCACAGCTCGCTCTGATACAGATCGGAATCCGCAAGGGCAAGTTCTTCGTGCTCAAGACGGACGGCGATCAGTTTTGTAACCCCCGATTCTTCCATGGTGACGCCCAAAAGGGTGCCAGCTCCCGTAACAGTTTTTTTGTTATGTGTAATGATGATAAACTGGCTTGTGTCGCTGAACTCTTTAAGAAGCTGCACAAAGCGTCCTACGTTCTGCTCGTCAAGGGCGGCGTCAATTTCGTCCAACAGGCAGAAGGGGCTTGGCTTTACCATGTAGGTGGCAAACAACAGGGCGACGGCGGTCATTGAACATTCGCCGCCGGAGAGCAGGCTTAAATGCTCCAGTTTTTTTCCCGGCGGCTGCGCGTAAATCTCTATGCCCGATTCCAGAACATGGTTTGTGTCCGAAAGGCGCAGTTCCGCCCTTCCGCCGCCGAAAAGCCGCCTGAACATATTGTGAAAATTTTTCTTGATGCGGTTGTATGTGTCAAGGAAAAGAGCCGATGATTCTTGGCGTATTTCCGATGTTAAATCTTCCAGGTCCTTGCGGGCTTTTTCCAGATCCGCCATCTGGCCGCTGAGGAAATCGTAGCGTTCTTTTGTTTCCGCGAATTCCTCCGGGGCCATCAGGTTTACAGAACCCAGTTCCTTCATTTTCGCGCGCGATGAAGCGAGTTTTTCGCGTAACTGCGCGGGAGCCGCCGTAATTGTAAATATGCGTTCCTCAAATTCCATTAAATCCCTGGAATGGGTTTCGCGGAAATTATCCTGGGTGTTTTTAATTTCCATCTCCGACTGCACAAGTTCCACATGAATCTTTTCCAGCGCTTCCTGCACTTTGGAAAGTTCGGCAGTCCGTTTGTTAATGGTTTCTTTTTTACTGGCGACATTGTCGTTTCTTTTGCGGATATCTTTTTCCAGTCTTTCAAGTTCGCCGGTAAACGACAGCGTTCTTTCTCCGATACCGGCGATTTCCTTCTGAATGACCGCTATGCGCCCGTCAATTTCTTCCAGTCTTTTTCTGTAAAGAAAAAGTTCGTCCCTGATGTTTTTTAAAAGACCTTCCTGTCCCGACAATTCGCGCCTGATTAACCTTGCCTGTTCCTCTGCGGCCTGCGCGCTTGTTTTCATCTGGGCGCGGTTAACCTTTAAATTTTCCAGCGTTACCCGGTACTCGTCAATTTTGGCAAGCAGGCTGATATTGTCTTCGCGCAGATTTTTTACGCGCTGGCGGCGATTGTCAATGCTGTCTTTCGCGTTTCTGATTTGCGCGTCCAATGCCCGCTTCTTTGTAATAATTCCCTGGGGAGCCAGAAACTCGTCAATAAAAGCCGCCGAGTGTTCGCGGTAACTGTGAAACTGGGCCATTGCCTTTTCCGCGTTAAAAGCGGCTTCGGCGAGTCCCGCGGCCAGATTCCCGGCAATGCGCCCCAGTTCGGCGGCGTCAATTGTTGAAGAAGAAGCGGCCGCGAGATCGCGCACAAGCGCTTCCTTTCCGGTAATAATCGTCCGCAGCCGCCCGAGAGTTTCGTATAACGCTTCTTCCGCTACGCGCCGTTCCGCCGCCGAATAGCCGGCTTTTTTCAGGCCGGCGTCAAGCTCCGCCACAATATCGTCAGTTATTTTTGCGAGTTCCTTTTCAAAGGCGGCAAGCTCTTTTTCTATGCCGTGGATTTCTTCTTCCGTTCTTCGCATCTCTTTTTCATTTTCGCTGATGCGGGAAGCGGCAAGGTGAATGTTTTCCTCGAAGGAACGGATATTTTCTTCTATGCTTTCGCATTGTTTGCGCAGATCCTGAACAACCGCGTCCTGCCCTGCGGCGTCATCGTTCAGTTCGGTAATTTTTTTAATTGCCTGTTTTTCGCGTTCTTCGTCCTGGCCGATTTTGATTTTATTTTCGCCGCGCTGTTCGTTAAAAAGGCGCACTTCGTTCTCTCTCGCGTTTTTTTCCAGCGCAAGACCGTAGATACTCTTTTGCAGCTCGACAAGCCGCGCTTCCATGGAGTTTACTTCGTCCATATGCGCTTCCAGGGCTTTGTTCTCCGCTTCCATTTCCGAGCGTATTCTGTCGCGGTCGGCGGTTCTGCGCCTTAGGGTCTCGTTCTTTTCATCTCTTTCGTATCTGAACTGCTTTAATTTGAGCAGTTGAATATCAAGTTCAAAATTAAAAATCTCATCGCGCAGGGTGCGGTATTTTAATGTTTTTTCCGACTGGACTTTCAGGCTGTCGTGGGAACGTTTTACTTCGTTCAGCACAAGTTCTACCTGGCGCACATTTTCTTCGGTTTTCGCAAGATTGCGCTCGGCTTCCGCGCTGCGTTCCTTGAAACGGGTAATCCCCGCGGCTTCTTCGAATAAATAGCGCCTTTCTTCGGGCTTGGATGAAAGTATCTGGTCGATTTTTCCCTGTTCCATTACCGAATAGGCGGTTTTGCCTACGCCTGTGTCCCAAAACAATTCCCGGATGTCTTTGAGCCGCACATGCGCATTGTTGATAAAATACTCGCTTTCGCCCGAACGGTAGAGCCGCCTTTTTATTTCAATTTCCGGCAAATCCATGGGCAGAAGCCCTTCTTCGTTGGCTATGCACAGGGTTACTTCCGCCACATTCAGGGGCTTTCTGGCTTCCGTGCCGCCGAATATGACATCTTCCATTTTTTCGGCGCGCAGTGATTTTATGGCGTGTTCCCCAAGCACCCACTTAACCGCGTCCACTACATTGGATTTTCCGCAGCCGTTCGGGCCCAAAAGAGCCGTGATGCCGTCGTTAAATTCTATATGAGTGCGGTCTGCAAATGATTTAAAACCGAGAATGGTGAGACGTTTAAGAAACATAAGTTATTTAATATACCATAAACAGAGGTTTTGAGGGAATAGGGTTTTATATAACGCAATCAGGAGAGGCCTTCTTTTTCAAACCCGGATGAAAGACGCTTTAACAGTTTATCCAATTGTCTCTGACTCTTAAAGCCGAAATTCTCCAGCACTCCCTGATCAAACTGATCATAATTGATATTGTTGTTTTCGTACTCGCATAACATGTTCGCAAGATATACCGCGTTGACAAGGTCTCTTTTGTCTTTCGGAGCTGACGATGGATCGTGATGAAAACGGATTGCGCAGACAAGCTTTTCGGGGAAATTCCATTTTTCCGCGATCAGCGCGCCAAGTTCGGCGTGATTCATGCCAGCGCTGAGATCCTCGAATGTTGAAGAAGGCAGGTTTTTTTCCGTGCAGAAGACTTTTATTTTTTCCAGTAAATCCGGGTGCGCGTCCGAGAATATTATTTTTCCCATGTCGTGCAGTATGCCTCCGACATATACGTCGTCAAGAAGGCTGCTGTCACGCTTGAAATTCTTCGCCAGATTGTACGCGTAGAACGCGGTTTTATATGAATGATCCCAAAGCCGTTTTTTATCGGATGTGTCATCGCCCAGCACTTTCTGCGTTCCGTAGGAATAAAGCAGGTTTTTAATTCCCTTAATGCCGGCCATTTTTACCGCTTCTGAAATATTTTCAATTTTTTTGTTAAGCATGTATTGAGCGGAATTAACCATTTTTAACATACCGGCTGTCAGCGCCGGATCCATTGAAATCTGCCGCGCGATAATGGGCATATCAGATGCCGGGTCGGCTATCAGTTTCTGAACATGCAGAATATTTTCCGGAAACTGGGGCAGATTGTTGATGTTATCGACAATTGTTTTGGAAAGCAAGGAATAATTCTCAACCATTGTTTTGCTTAACGGTATTGATATATTGGCGGCAGTCATTTTTTCCGATGTCTTTATGGTAAAACTTTCATCATCAAGGCCGATTTTCTTCAGCATCAGCGCGAGTATTACAAGGCCAAGCCCCGATCCTTCGGAATTATCAAGCATCTGGGACAACGCGTCTTCCAGATTGTCATACTGCCTGGATCTTGCCAATTTATCATGGATACGGATTTGCTCAATGCGGGTTGCTCTTACGTTATTTCGTATTTCGATATTAATTGTGTTTCTTTTAATCTGAAGAACCACCTTTATAAAAAGCCCTCTTTCTTTTTGAAGCTGCAGGTAATAGTTCATCTGATTGAAGGTTTCTTCCTTGAAATCTTTCATTCCAAGCTCATATTCGGCGGTATCGTTAATATTAAGGCCGCGTTCCATAAAGTAAACGCGCTTTGTATTCGCTTTTTTTGCGTTAACCACAAGCTCCTGAACGCAATAAACAATATAATCGCGGAGTTTTAATTGATCTGTCTGTCTCAGGAAAACATCAACAACCTGTTCAATGTAGTCTTCTATTTCTTTTGGCAGCGTGTATGTGGTAATTGTAAGCGGAATACCGGATTGAATGGCCCTTCTGATTTTTTCTTCATCAACGACCAGTTCAGTAGAGGGAGTCATTTATCAAAAACCTGCCTTTTTGTGAATCAATTATTGTATAATTATAACCTTAAAAATAGTTATTTTCAGTATCCTTAAAGATATTATTTTTTCTTGTTATAAATTTCAGGCAAATGGTTATATCTCTGTTGAAATCTGATAATTGCCGCTGTTAAATGTGTCAAAATGACACAGTTTAATGGACATTTTTACCCATTGTTTCATTATTTCCAATTTTGACAAATTATTTTTCTGACAATTTAATAAAAACCGTCAATTTGCTTAGAAAAAAGCACGTTTTAAATGAAATTGAACTTGGCACACTTCTTGCTTCTATGTAGTTACGAATGAAGGAGGTAAGATATGAACAACAATAAAACCAGAAACAGTGAATTGGCGTCAAAGAAGAAATACGCGGATAACAATTTTGCCATTTACCTAAAAGAAATAACCCGTATTCCAATGATGAGCCGCGAAGAAGAGGAAAAAACAGCGCACGCGGCGGCTGACGGCAATAAAGCCGCCCGTGACAGACTTATTAACGCCAATCTTCGTTTTGTTGTCAGCACAGCAAAAAAGTATCAGGGACTTGGATTGTCTCTGGAAGACCTGGTCAGCGAAGGCAATGTCGGCCTTATTACCGCCGCCGACAGGTTCAATATTGACAAGGGCTGCCGTTTTATTTCCTACGCGGTCTGGTGGATACGCCAGTCCATAATGAGCGCTCTTTGTGAGAAATCCCGGATGATCCGGCTTCCTACAAACCGCGCTTCCAAGCTGGTAAAAATTGAACAGGCCAAGAAGATTATCGACAGCAAACATACGCATGAAGAGGAAATTGTCGAAATTGCCCATCTTCTTGATATTGAAGAAAAATTTGTTTCGGAATTGCTTAATATTTCCAGAGACATGATTTCGCTTGATAACCCTGTGTCTCAATACGGAGACATGGCGCTTAGGGAATTAATTGAAGATACCCAGTATGATTCTCCTGATAAAACAGCGGAACTAAGCATAATGGAGACGGATATTGAAAGCGTTCTGGGCACTCTTGAAAAGGATGAAGCGGATATCATCCGTTTCCATTACGGTCTTGGCCGGCGCCCGCCGATGTCGTTAAAAGAGATTGGCTCCATGTTTAATCTCAGCAAGGAACGTATCAGGCAAATTGAGGAACGGGCGCTTAATAGACTACAAAATCCATTAAGAAACGAAAAACTTCAGGTTTATGTAGCCTAGTGTCCTGGGAGGTGCAGCTTGGCGGCCGCAGATTTCTTCATCTGACCGGCTGCTAAGCTTTTTTTAATTAAATTTGACAGAATTTAAATAGTAGCCTTATACTGAATGAAATTGCTTTCATTTGGAGGAAAAAGGCTTATGAAACGAACATTATTATTTTTATTGGTAATCTTAATGATTGCCTCTGTGTTTACCGCATGCAAACCCAAGACCAGCGGCGGCGTAGAAATTTCTTTAATCAGTAATAAAATTGAAATCGATGAAGCGCTGAAAAGTTATGCGGCAATTTATGAAAAACAATCCGGCGTAAAAGTGAATATCAGGAGCTTTGGCGGCGAAACTCCTTATGCCCCGAACATTGCCGCAATGTTTAATTCCGGCACTGAGCCTGAAATTTTCGTAATCGAAGGCAAGGCCGGCTACGAAGATGCTAAACGCGGGGGAAGGATATATGATCTTTCCAGCGAACCGTGGGTGAGAGACACCGATGTCGCCTATATTGATCCGGCGGACGGTAAAGTAATCGGATTCCCAGTCGCTATTGAAGGCTGGGGGCTTGGTTATAACAAGGCGCTCCTCGCCAGAGCGGGAGTGGATCCAGCCACAATGGTGAATATTGCCGGAATTAAGGCCGCGTTTGAAAAAATTGACGCAATGAAAAGCCAGCTTGGCCTTGACGCGGTTGTCTCAATGGTAGCCGGTCCCGGTATGACATGGGTAACCGGTCTTCACGGAGTTAACGCGTATCTTACGCTTGGACTTCCCTATAACAATTCCACAACGGTAATTGACATGATGCTCAAAGGCCAGGTTGATAATGACCGCCTTGTTAAATTCGCAGAGTATTATGACATGCTGTTCAGATATGCCAACAGGAACACACTGCTTACAGGCGGTTATGATCAGCAGCTTGGCGATTACGCAATCGGAAAGACAATGTTTATTCATCAGGGTAACTGGACAGACCCGACTTTTAAAGATTTGGGAATCTCATTCGAGATGGGTTATGTTCCCCACGCGTACCTTGATCAGGCAACTGACGGGATTTTTGTCGGCGCGCCCTCATGGTACCTGATTAACGCGAAATCCAAAAATATTGAAGAAGCCAAAAAATTCCTTAACGCGATGGCAAGCACTCCCGAAGGGCATGACTACATGGTGCACAAGGCAGGAATGGTTCCGGCGTTTAAATCTGTATCGTTAAAACCCGCCGGTCAGCTTTCAATCGCCGTTCAGGAATGGTCCAACAAAGGCAAAATTTACGCATGGCAGCAGAATGAAATGCCTGACGGTTTTGGCATGAATACACTGGGTCCGATATTTCACCAGATGGCCTCCGGGCAGATTAATGTGCAGGAGTTTGTAAGGTTGTTTACAAACGCGGTTAATGCTCTTAAATAAGGAGACTTTGTGAGTAAATTCAGGCCAATTACCGGCGATAGACCGCGGAACAGCCCATTGTTCTTTTTGTTCCTGTTTCCGTCTGTTTTCACGTTTGTCATGGTTATCGTCATTCCGTTCTTTATGGGAATATACTATTCGTTTACAGACTGGAACGCGATATCAGGCACTGCCATTAAATGGGTGGGGTTTAAAAATTATTTCGCGATATTGAAAGATATTACGTTCCTTCACTCATTTCTGGTTACTGTGGCTTATGCCATAATGAATATAATCATATTGAATGTCTGCGCGTTCTTTATGGCGCTTCTTGTCACCAGCAATCTGAAATTCAAGGGACTCTACAGGGCGGGATTTTTTCTGCCGAACCTGATCGGCGGGCTTATTCTTGGCTACATCTGGCAGTTTATTTTTAATAACGCGATTCCCTCTCTGGGAGACGCTATCGGATTTATCTGGCTGAAAGAAAACCTGTTTTTGGCCAACAGGTATCTTGCGCTTCTTGCGATTGTAATTGTCGGCACATGGCAGTACGCCGGCTACATTATGATGATCTATGTCGCGTCCATACAGGGTATTCCCGATTCGCTGATAGAAGCCGCCGGACTTGACGGTGTTAATTATTTTCAGCGGCTAAGACACATTGTTTTCCCGCTTGTCGCTCCCGCGTTCACGGTTTCCATGTTTCTTGCGCTTGTTAACTCGTTCAAACAGTTCGATGTCAACTTCGCGCTCACCGCGGGAGGTCCTTCGGGAATGTTTATGGACAAGGCCATTATGACCAATGAATTCCTTGCGCTGAACATTTATCAAACGGCGTTTTCTTACCGCCAGCTCGCGCAGGGTCAGGCCAAGGCGATTGTGTTCTTCATTGTGCTTGCCGCGATCTCGCTTATACAGGTGCGCGCCAACAAAAAGAGGGAGATTGAAATGTGATGAAAATAAACAAATTACATATTCTGGAAGCAGTCGCGATTCTGCTTTTTGTGATTTACATGCTGCCTTTTGGAATTGTTCTGGTTAATTCTTCCAAGCCTTCTCTGAAAATAATAATGGACCCTCTGGCGTTTCCCGAAAATCCTTCGCAGTTTATAACCAATGTTACCACGGTAATGAACAGCCCCAACGTCCGTTATGTGTCATCATTTTTCTCTTCGGTTGTAATAACGGTTTTTTCCGTAGGTCTTTTGATCCTTTTCTCTTCCATGGCGGCATGGGTTCTGGTTCGGACCAAAACAAAACTTTCCGGCGTTATCTTTATGGTTTTTGTCGCGGCTATTGTAATACCTTTTCAGGTTGTCATGTTCCCGCTTCTTTCCTGGTTCCGTCTGCTGGAAGTCGGCCTTGGCCTTTCGGAAACTACGGCGAGGCTGCTTCAGAATTATCCGGGTATTATTCTGGCATACCTTGGTTTTGGCTCTTCTTTCTCGATATTCCTGTTTCACGGTTTTATAAAATCCGTACCGCTTGAACTGGAAGAAGCCGCGACAATTGACGGCTGCACAAAACCCGCTACTTTCTTTAAGATTGTTTTCCCGATACTTACGCCTATTACTGTAACGGTAATGATCCTGAACGGCATCTGGATTTGGAATGACTTCCTGCTGCCGCTGCTTGTTCTCGGTTCCGGCAACGCCGTTCAGACTCTGCCGCTGGCTGTGGCAAGTTTTGTCGGCTCCTTCGTGAAGAGGTGGGATTTGATTTTAACAGCGACTCTGATGACTATGCTGCCGATTGTTATTGTGTTCCTGATTTTGCAGAAACACATAATCAAAGGTATTGTTGACGGAGCGGTGAAGGGCTAGTTAAAAAAAATAATTACAGCGGCATCCATGCCGCATCGGAAAAGAAATGAGCAGCGAGTGGTGGAAGAGAGCGGTTGTTTATCAAATTTACCCGCGCAGCTTTTGTGATTCCAACGGAGACGGAATCGGGGATTTAAACGGCATTACGTCCAAACTTGGCTATTTAAAAGAGCTTGGCGTTAGCGTAATCTGGATTTCCCCTATTTACAAAAGCCCCATGCGCGATAACGGTTACGACATCAGCGATTATTGCGCAATCAATCCCGAATTCGGGACGATGGAGGATTTTGACCGTCTTCTTGATATGGCGCACAGTCTGGAGCTGAAGATCGTGATGGATCTTGTCGTTAACCATTCATCTGACGAGCACCCGTGGTTTAAAGAAAGCTGTCTGGGTACTGACAGCCCAAAACGTGATTACTACATCTGGCGCGA
>JAIRQN010000077.1 GCA_031256445.1 Treponema sp.
ACGCCCACTTGCAGCGCCTCATGGATGACGGTGAAATTCAATGCGCAACCTATTGTATTTCACGCGGGGGAAAGGTTTTTGCGCACGGCGCTGTCGGTAAGAAATCTTTCCGCAATGAAGATAACACGCCGGTTCAGCCGGACGCTGTCCGTTACATTGCTTCAATAACCAAGACATTTACCGCGGTCGCGATTATGAAACTTGTCGAAGACGGATTAATGCGCCTTGATATCCCGGTTGGCGAGGTTTTGCCGCAGTTCAATACTCTGCCCTACAACGGCGTAACGCCTTTTCAGTTATTGACCCATACTTCAGGCCTGCACACGGACGGCGGCTGCTTTGACAATAAATATCAGACAAATTACTGGAAAATGATTGATGACGCTTACAAACTGTGTGAGGCGGACAAAAAAAAGAATTTCGACTGGCTGGAAGCCGCATTGGGCACAATTGGATGCGGCTTTAGGGTAAAACCTGACACAGAGTGGGCGTATTGCAGCTTTGGTTTTGTTATTCTTGGCGCAATGATCGAAAAAATTACAGGAATGTCAGCTCACAAATTTATCGAAGATAATATTTGTAAACCTCTCGGCTTAAAAGATACAACTTTTGATTTAACGCCCGATTTGGCAAAACGTTCCATTGTAACCGACGAAGACGGCGAGAAATATTTAAATGAAATTATCAATGGCGCTCATGAGCCGCATTGGATTGGCGAGATACTTAATATTCCTTCAACAGGGGGCGGGCTTGAATCTACAGCTTATGATGTAAACCGTTTTGGAAAAATGATGCTCTTTAACGGAACTCTTGACGGAGCGCGTATCATTGGAAGAATAGCGGCAGAAAAAATGACGACGTTAGCTGTAAGTTATCCCAATTACTGCTGGGGCGCGAAAGAAAAAGAGCGTTACTACGGAATAGGTTTTGATATGCGAAACGGTCCGGCGTTTGCAATGTCCAGAAGCGCATATATGCACGAAGGTTCAGGCGCGTGTTCGCTTTACATTGATCCAAAAGAAGACCTTGTAGCTTCATGGATTGTGCCGTTCGCGAAAGAAGGCTGGTTCCACAGAGCTCAGTTCAATGTGCAGAATATTATTTGGTCAGGCCTGATTTAGTGAGGAGTGAGCGGTATAAATGTTTAATGTGATTAAAACCAGGATAGACATCATTAAAGCGGTAGCGTTCGTTACTTTCAAAGAGTGGGGAGCCTACCGCACGCATTCGATGGTATCGATTTTTGTTGGTCCCGTGTATTTTATTGTGCAGTATTTTATATGGACCAGCGTTTATGGAGACGCGCAAAGCATTAACGGAATGGAACTTTCGCAGATGATCCGCTATTTCGGCGCGACCGCTTTAATCGGCTATCTTACGATGGATTTCGCGGATTGGAACCTTGACATGCTGATACGGACGGGAAAATTCCTCACCTATTCGCTTCGTCCCATGGATCACAGACTGTTCGCGTTCTCGCAAAAAGCCGGGCACAGGATTCTTGGCTTTATCGTTGAATTTATACCATGCATTCTAATCTTCACCCTGCTTTTCAGAATTGATATGCGCCCCGCTTGCATTGGCTGGACAATTTTATCAATTGTCCTTGCGTACCTGATGAATTTCCTTGTTCATTATTGCCTTGGAATGGCGTCATTCTGGATTGTTCAGACAGGCGGATTAAGGGCGGTTTACGCTTTTATCAGCAGCATATTTTCCGGAATGTTTATTCCCCTTGTGTTCTTTCCAAAGACGCTGCAGATAGTACAGTTTTTTCTTCCGTTTCAATATACATCGTATGTTCCCGCAATGGTTTTTCTTGGGCAATACTCGTTAGGTGACATACATATATCGATTCCGTCAATAGCCGGCATTCAGGCGGCTGCGGTACTGATAATGTTTTTAATTTCAGAACTTATGTATAAAGCTGCGATGAGACAGTTTACCGCAGTTGGCGCTTAAGTTGGTCAGGAGTGTGCAGTGAAAAAATTTTTATTTATATACGCTGAGTGCATTAAAACCGCTATGGCGAGAGCACTGACGTACAGATTAAATTTTCTTTTGTCATTTGTAATTACAATCGGGTACAATGCGCTGTTTCCGCTTGTTTCTGTTTTAATCTACCGCTCGGGGGCAAGTTTTCCCGGATGGAACTTTTATGAAGTTTTATTGATGCAGTCAATTTTTATTTTATCGCAGGGAGTTGCAAGCATTATGTTCAGCAATGTGATGTGGACTACATTGCAGCATATTCGCGAAGGAAGTTTTGAGATTGTTCTGCTTAAGCCGGTGAATCCGCTTTTTTTTCTTATTTCTACAAATTTTGATCCTGAAAGCATAGGGCTGATAATCGGAGGCGGTATTTTATTGGCATTTTCAATTATAAAGATGGAAATTATTTCTCTTGCTTCAATTCCCGCTTTCCTGTTTTTGTTCGCGGCAGGGTTCGCCGTCATGGCAGGCATGAACATGATCATGGCGGCGACATCATTTAAATGGGTAGGAAATTCGCGTATTCCGGAAATTTTTGACAGCATACTTACATTCGGAAAATATCCGATAAATATTTTTCCTGACGCAATAAAGGGAATTGTAACATTTATTGTTCCTGTTGGTATGATTGGATTTTACCCCGCGTCAGCCCTGCTTGGAAGGCTGGACCCCGTGATATTGTTGGCGGCAATTCCATGCGCGTTATTCATGATATTGGGAATATGGCTATATCAATTTATGGTGAAATTATATGAAGGCGTGGGCGGATAGGGCGGCCGGTAAGGAGTGAGGAGCTGATATGAATATTATTAATGTGAATAATTTATCGAAGACATATACCACTTACAAACGCGGAAGCGGGGTTAAGGAAACATTAAAGAGTTTTTTTGTGCGTGAAAAAGTGATTGTCAAAGCTGTTGACAATATTTCATTTAACGTGGAAGAAGGTTCAGTCTGCGGAATACTCGGCCCGAATGGAGCCGGAAAATCCACTACGATTAAAATGCTCTGCGGAGCACTGTATCCTACTTCAGGAGAAATTGCATCGATGGGATGCATCCCTCACGAAAACAGAAAAAAGTATACTGCGAAAATCGGCGCGGTATTCGGGCAGAGATCGCAGCTTGTATGGGACATCCCTCCGGCCGACAGTTTTAACATGAACCGCGCCATTTACGGAATTTCAAAATCCGATTACAAATCGCGTCTTGATGAACTCGCGGGATTATTCGAAGTTGAAGAAGTAATGCACAAACCAACGCGGGTTTTATCTCTCGGCGAACGTATGAAGTGCGAGTTCATCATGGCAATGCTGCATAAGCCGAAAATCGTTTTCCTTGATGAGCCGACAATCGGGCTTGACATAATCGCAAAAAGAAAAATACGCGAGTTTATTCAAAAACTCAATGACAGCGGCACTACTTTTATTCTTACAACTCACGACCTTGAAGATGTAAAGCAGCTTGCCGATCATGTAATTGTTATTAATAACGGCGTAAAAGTTTTTGACAACACACTGCAAAACCTGCAGATGAATCTGGGCGAAAAGAAAATCGTCGAACTTGTATTAAAAGATCCTTTAGACCTTAAAAAATCCATACTCTCTGACAGCGTCAGAATATTTGAACAAAAATCTTCTTTGGAGTTTACGCTGGAAGTTGATATATCAAAAATCGCAATCTGCGAATTTATCGAAAA
>JAIRQN010000032.1 GCA_031256445.1 Treponema sp.
AGTGCCGCCTGTTCCAACTCCCGCGACAAAAATGTCAACTTGTCCGTTTGTGTCTTCCCATATTTCCAACGCTGTTGTTTCACGATGAACCTGCGGATTGGCAGGGTTTTCAAATTGCAGCGGCATGAAACTGCCTGCTATTTGCGCGTTAAGCTCTTTCGCTTTTTTTATCGCGCCTGTCATTCCTTCTGTTCCCGGCGTTAAAATAATATCTGCGCCAAGCATTTTTGCCAGTTTACGTCGTTCAATAGACATGGTTTCCGGCATGGTAAGAATAAGTTTATAACCGAGAGACGCGCAGGAAAACGCAAGCCCTATGCCTGTATTTCCGCTTGTCGGTTCTATTACAACTCCGCCCGGCTGTAACTTTCCGTCACGAATAGCCGCTGCAAGCATCGCGGCTCCTATGCGGCATTTAACGCTTCCCGCAGGGTTAAACGCTTCAAGCTTGCCAAGCAGAATTCCCGGAAGCCTCTCACCGGTAGGTGAGACGCTCAATTTTGGCAAACGTACCAAAGGCGTTGCTCCGATTGCTTCCGTTATTGCCCCGTAAATTTTTGAACGAAATGTTTTCATCTTATATCTCCTTGCTGAAAGACTTCATCAATATTTCTCAAACGCTCAAGCGCGTTCTGTAACAAAGAACGGGGACAGGCGGCGTTCAATCGTTGAAATCCGTTTCCGCCCCTGCCGAAGGTGACGCCGTTATTCAGCCATAATTTGGCTTTATGGGTAACGGCATTATTCAATTCGTTATCACTTAACCCAAGTTCAGAAAAATCAAGCCATGCAAGATAGGTTCCTTCCGGTTTAACGAGTTTGATTTTGGGAATGCGGTTATGCAGAAACTCATTTATCAGTGACATATTACCGGCAAGATAATTGATCAATGCATCCAGCCATTCGGCCCCGCCTGTATATGCCGCTTCGCAGGATACAAGCCCCATGATTCCCGGCTGGCTTAGACCGCAGTTTTCATACTCTTGCGCAAAAAGAGCGCGTAACTTTTCGCTGGGAATAAAAATATTCGCGTGCTGCAAACCCGCAAGATTAAATGTTTTTGAAGGAGATGTGCATGTAACGGTAAAACCTGAAAACCGCTCATCAAGAGCCGCGAATACACAGTGTTTGTGAGGCGGAAAAATAATGTCCTGATGTATTTCATCGGCGATAACAGTAACATCGTAACGCAGGCAGATTTCACCCATGCGCATAAGTTCATCGTTCGTCCACACCCTGCCGACCGGGTTATGCGGATTGCATAATATAAAAAGTTTTGCCTGTTTGATTTTATTTTCAAAATCTTCAAAGTCTATGCTGTAATGACCTTCGCTGTAAAAAAGTTCATTGACAAGCAATGTGCGTCCGGTCTTTTGTACCGCCGAATTAAACGGATAATACACCGGCTGCTGTACAACAATACCATCTCCCGGTTTTGTAAAAGCGCGGACAGCGAGATACAAAGTATTTACAACTCCGGGGGTTATAAGAAGCCAATTTTTTTCCGTGTTCCATTCAAAACGGTTTTTAAACCATTTCTGCACCGCAAGAAAATATGCTCCATCAGGCTCGCTGTAGCCAAAGATCCCATGCCGTGCGCGGGAAACAAGCGCGTCCTGTACACAGGAAGGCGCCGCAAAATCCATATCGGCAACCCATAAAGGCAGCACATCTTCCGGCTTTCCCCTTGATACAGGATCGTATTTAATGCTGCTGGTATTTTTTCTGTCTATAACAGTGTCAAAATCGTATTTCATTTAACGCTGCCTATTGCTTGTTTTAAATCTTGTATAATGTCATCCGCTGCTTCCAGGCCAACGGACAGGCGCAGCAAACAAGCGTTTATTCCGCGCGCTTCGCGTTCTTCCTGCGGAAGATCGGCATGTGTTTGCAGTAAAGGATAGGTGATAAGGCTTTCTGTTCCGCCAAGGCTTTCGGCGTATTTGATAAGTTTAACGTTTTCCAAAATCGAAACCGCTGTCAGTTCATCATTAACCGTAAAAGAAATCATCCCGCCAAAGCCGCTTGCCTGACTGCAGGAAACCGCGTAATCGGGATGATCCTGCAAACCGATGTAATAGACCTTCTTTATTTTATTTTGAGTTAAAAGCCACCTTGCGACAGCCAATGCAGTTTCTTGATGGCGTTCCATTCGCACAGCAAGGGTTTTTATTCCGCGAATGATCAAAAAACTGTCAAAAGGCGAAAGGCAGCCGCCGGTTGTATTTGAGATAAAACGCAGACGTTCAGCCAAATCTTTTTCCTTTACAGTCAACAATCCTGCAAGCGCGTCGTTATGGCCGCCAAGATATTTGGTCCCGCTGTGCAGAACAATATCTGCGCCCAGGGATAAAGGTCTTTGAAAAATGGGAGTTAAAAAAGTGTTATCTACGATGAGTAGTATTTTTTTGCTTTGTGTTAGCTGCGTTAGCTGCGCAACTGCCGCGATATCCAAAACATTCATCATGGGGTTGGTGGGCGTTTCGATAAAAACCGCTTTTGTAGCGGACGTGATTTTTTCTGATATTTCCTGTAAATTCGCCGCATAAGAAAATGTAATGCCGTTCTTTTCTGATATATGGGAAAAAAGGCGGAATGTGCCGCCGTATAAATCATAAGACGCGACAATATGATCGCCCGGTGAGAATAATTCCATAAACACGGAAATTGCCGCCATACCTGTTGAAAACGCTATTGTTTCCGCGCCGCCTTCAAGCGCTGTAACCGTGTGTTCCAGATGTTCCTTTGTGGGATTTTGTGAGCGGGAATAGTCGAATCCCGTACTCTGCCCGACACCGGGGTGGGCAAAGGTCGAAGACGCAAAAATGGGAACCGATACCGCGCCGGTTGCATCGTATTTTTTTTCACAGCCGTGAATACAGATAGTACTTATGTCCATAACTGAATATTACTATATGTTTAGTATGTATTCAATGCCCTACCGACTTCATTGCGTATACCTATCAAGTCCCCGGGGAATACGCCATTTTGCCGCTAGCTCCCACTGCGACAAACTTGCTAATTCAGTGCAATGTATTGACAATGAGCGTAAAATTTTGTATTTTTACTTTTAGAGGTAAATATGACCGAATCAACTAACCTGAATATTCGTATTGATAAAGAACTCAAGGAGCAAGCTGAATACTTTTTTAGTGAATTGGGTTTGAATATGTCATCGGCATTTAATATTTTTGTACGTCAATCATTAAGGCAGGGAAAAATACCTTTTGAAATCTCCCTTGCCTCTGACCCGTTTTACAGCTCTGCAAATTTAGCAGTTTTACGAAAATCCATTCAGGAAGCAAACGAAGGAAAATTCGTAACGAAAACTCTTGACGAATTGCGGGCAATGGAAGAGTGAAAATAAATTTTACAGAAACCGGCTGGAAGGATTATCTTTTCTGGGAAGAACAGGATAAAAGGGTACTGAAACAAATAAACAAATTAATTACCGATATAGAACGTAATGGTTATGACGGCATCGGAAAGCCCGAACAGCTGCGTAGCGATTTGTCCGGCTGGTGGTCTCGCCGTATTGATGAGAAAAATCGCCTTGTTTACCGGATTATTGACGATGAAGCTGTTGAAATTTCTCAGTGTAAGGGACATTACGGTGATAAGTAATTAGTGTCTGTCTATAAAGCCAACGGATTATAATCTACGCTTTGCGGACAGTCTTGGCAATACAAAAAGCGCTGTCAGACACCCCCGCGCCGATCCGCCGGTACGCGAACTGCGCCCCCCCGCATTACCCGCTTTTTTACGGTTACTGCCTTGTCCACGTATAGTTATAAAAATCGCCAGTACGCAAATAAGTGCCTGGCGTACCATTTGCCGGATTTGAAGTGTAAAATTTATCACGCAAATCGCCGAGGAAAGTGGAATTTGATCCAAAATTAGCAGAAGCAATCGTACCATTGAATGTTACGCTTGTAAGACTGCTACAGCTTGCGAACGCCTCATTGCCGATAGAAGTAATGTTTGAGGGGATTGTTATGCTGGTAGGTGTCCTTAATGTCAAATTTCCCAAAACCAACTAATTATTAGGAGCGTTTTATGGGAATTGCAGGAATTTATGTTAGGACATCGGTTGACAAGGAAAATACGTCAATTGACCAACAGAAAGAGCTTGGGGTCAAGTTTTGCAAGAAAAACAGGTTTCAATATCAGATTTATGAAGATATTGGAAAATCAGGGTTTGAAGTGGAAGACGAAAAAAATCCATTCAAAAATCGGCAGGGAATGAAAAGGCTGTTAAATGATATTGAAAATAAAATCGATAAAGTGTGGGTCTATGAAAATTCAAGGCTGTCAAGAAGGGACATAACATCTTTTGTTTTAACTAAAATATTTACAAAGCATAATGTTACAGTTTATGAGAGAGAGAAAGAATTCGACATGAACAACCCGCAAAATCAAATGATACAGGGAATTTTAACGCAGATTTCCCAATATGAAAGACACCTGATTGTAGACAGGACAACAAGAGACTTGCATGATACTTTTAATCGGGGTATTCGGGGTTTCAATAATGTATACGGATATAAAAAAGACGGAAAAAAAGATGACGGCTATATGAAATGGACACCCGTTGACTTTGAAATAGAAAATGTTAAATACACATTTAAAAAGTTTCTTGAAGGTACGCCGATTAAAGAGATTGTTTCCGATGTTTTCAAAAATAAAAAATTATCACCTCTACAATTTGAAACAACATACAGGCGGTGGCGGCGGCTTTTTTCACAATTTGTTTATACAGGATATTCTCTTAATACAGACGGATTGGAAATATTCAATAAATTCAAAAATTGTGAAATTGACAATTTGAGAGAATTAAACAATGATAAATATTTTATTAAATCAATCCCGTTTCCTGTCCAGATGGTTTCAATAGAAGACTGGATAAGGGCAAACGAAAAACTGTATGAAACAAAAGCCGTATATAAAGACAGAATGAGAAGGACTAATACAGAATTTTTAACAGGTATTATTGAATGTCCGTATTGCAATTTTAAGTATTTTTTATTTAACGGCGGGAAATATTATTACTACAGGCATTATTATACTAAGGCTTGCGAACATAAAAGAACAATTACGGTCGGGAAATTAAATAAATTATCTGACGTATTCTTCTTTTATTTTTATCTGGTTTATGACGATACAAAAGCGCTGATTGAAGAAAGCCAAAGAGTTATTAAAACAAACCAACTTGAAATAAAAGAGAAAATCAAAACAGCGGAAACCGAAATAAAAAGGCTTGACAAACAGATAGAAAGATTTCAGTCGATATACGCTGAGTCAAACGATGCTGACTTGTTAAAATTAACTTTAATGAAAGAGAAGGAATTGAACGGCGCGAAAAACAAAAACGACAATATATTAAGCAAGTTAAAATATGAACTGGATGATTTGGACAGGAAATTTAACAATGATAAAATGGAATTGACATATTACGACATAAAGGAATTGATAACAAGGTATTTTGAAAATATGTCCGCCGAAGAAAAAAGAACATCAATAATTAAAATAATAAAATGTTCGCAAATATTCGATAAATATATAATTATTGACACTGGTAAATTATTATTTGTATTTAATATCAATGAAAATAATATTTTATCGGAAAAGGCGTATAACCAATTCAAGAAAAACGTAAAATTCAGGGATAACTTTTTAAAATCATCCGAGCTTGCAGGGTATTTGAAAGACGAAGAGAGCTTCTTGAATATGATGAAAAGCCCTCAAAGAAAATTACTAACGGATTATCTTTCAATAAGGAAATTGGGGGATATGAATATTTTTGAATTTAACCTGAAATTAAAAAGCATGAGGGAGATAATCTCAAACAAACTTGAAAACGCTGGAATTAAATATGATTTAACTGGAAAGCAGAGCGTTATTTGTTTTACTGAATTATGATTTAATAACTTAATTTTATTATAATGGGCTTTGACTTTTACAGTTAAAGCCCATTTTTTATTTTTTAATTAATATAATTGATTATTTGAATACTGCTATATTTTAATATAGATAGTTCCCGAATTATGGGCTTGAAGCAGGAGGTTCTTTCTCTATCTGTTTAATCCGTTGGGAAACAATCCTTGTAATATCATCAATAATTTGTTTTTGAACTATTGCCAATTGCATAATATTGTGCGTTAACGCACAAAATTCGGGAATATTTCCAAAATACTGTGCGTTTTACACGCTTTTTTTATTTTTCATATTGTCTGATAACTTAACATTTCTATAAAAGGAAAACCAAAAGAATAAGGAGTTTTGGTCTCCGCGTTGCGGAGCCTGTGAACCATAGGTTCAACGATTTAATCATCGCTTGCGCGATGTAAAAAGGAGATTAAAATGAAGAAGAAAGGGTTTGTATCGAGTTTAATTATTGGTATTTTGGCGTTAGGGCTTCTATTTACAGGCTGCCCTGATAATAATGGCGGGGAAGAAGAAACTCCAATTCCAATTGTAACTCTGGAAAACATAACAGTTGAATACGAACAGGGCGGCACTGCTTATCCGTCAACGCCGTTAGACGAATTAAAAGACGATTTAATCGTTACGGCGAATTACAGCGACGGATCAAATTCAACGGTAACAGATTATTCATTAAGCGGCGCATTGACGGCGGGGGCAAGTGAAATAACAGTAACTTATGAAGGCAAGACGACAACGTTCACTGTAATTGTTACCGCCGCAGGTGCGACATTATCGCATATAACAGCGGAATATAATCAAAGTGAAATTGTTTATCCGTCAACGCCGTTAGACGATTTAAAAGATGATTTAATTGTAACGGCGCATTTTAGCGATAACTCAGAACAAGAAGCACACGGTTATACATTAAGCGGCGAATTGCAAATCGGCGAAAGTGAAATTACAGTAACTTATGAAGGCAAGACAACAACTTTCGATGTAAATGTTACCGACCCTACAATAACTTTATTAAATATCACGGCGGTTTATACTCAGGGCGGAAAAACAATATTTACGTCAACGCCGTTAGACGAATTAAAAGATGATTTAATTGTAACTGCGTATTTAAGCGATAGTACAAGTTACAATCCGACAGGTTATACGTTAAGCGGCACTTTAACCGCAGGGACAAGTATAATCACCGCCTCCTATAGCGGTCAAACCGCCACATTTAATGTAACTGTAACCGCTGTAGCGTTATCGAATATAACTGCCGTTTATACGCAAAGCGGTGATGTCCACCCGTCAACGCCGTTAAATAATTTAAAAGACGATTTAACAGTTACATCGCATTACAATGACGGCACTAATCAAACAGTAACAAGTTATACATTAAGCGGTACATTAACAGTCGGGGAAAGAACAATAACCGTAACTTATAATGACAAGACAACAACTTTCAATGTAAATGTTACCGCCGAAGGTGTAACGCTGTTAAATATAACGGCTGTATATACTCAGGGCGGAAAAACAATTTATCCGTCAACGCCGTTAGACGAATTAAAAGATGATTTAACGGTTACTGCGCATTTAAGCGATAGTACAAGTTATAATCCGGCAACTTACACATTAAGCGGCACATTGACAGTGGGGTCAAGTACAATCACCGCTTCCTACAGCGGACAAACTACCACATTTAATGTAAATGTAACCGCTGTAGAATTATCGAATATAACGGCTGTATATAATCAGGGCGGAAAAACAATTTATCCGTCAACGCCGTTAGACGATTTAAAACAGGATTTAATTGTTACAGCGCATAACAATGACGGTTCCAGCAATCCAGTAACAAGTTATACATTAAGCGGTACATTGACGGTGGGTACAAGCGCAATAACTGTTACTTATAGCGGTTTAACTACCACGTTTAATGTTACTGTAACGGCGGCGGTGGTAGAATATGTTACAATTACATGGCATTTAAGAGGCGGTGGATGGCCTGACGGTTTTACGCCTGTTACTCAGGTTGTAAAAGGCGGAACGCTTGCTTTTGAATATGAGCCGGATACTTATTTTGAGCCTGTAAAAAACAACTGTGAATTTGCTTGGCATTGGTATACAGACAGGGAATTAACGCAAGAATTTTGGGGTGAAGCAACAGATTGGCCTCCTAAAGTAATAATAAACAATGATTTGACATTGTATGCGGAATGGAAGCAGATAACGCCTCAATTCTACTGGGGTAATTATATTCCGTCAACAATAGTTCAAGCAACCGACTTGGCTGGAAGCCCTGTATTTAATATTGATGAATTAGTCGCGACTGTTGAAAATGCAAGAAAGAGGGTAAGCCTTACTACAGGCGCACCTGTACCAACTCATACAAATGCAATTATTCATCAGGGTGATGATGGAGATAACTCAAAATGGGATGTCTATAATAATGCTGGCGTATTACAACAAGTTGGAACAACAAAATCAATGACTGATATAAGATGGCAGGAATTTAAAGGTTGGGAAAATGCGGTTAAAGCGGATAAAGCTATAAACTATACAGATGTACTTGGATACCCATATTTTGTATCACCAAAAGAATTTGGAGAAGTAAGAATATTTAATGCTATATCAGCAGATGTTACAAATACATTCACAAGGAATGAAAGAACAATTGATGGTATTGAATATATCGTATATAGTTTAACCAATCCACAAACAGCATCAGGTGTTGCAGATTTTACTATGAGATATTAAGCGCAAAATTGCCTGACACCGTATAAAATGTAGCATAACAATCAAGGGCGGGGAGTATAAACTTCCTGCCCTTGAATAAAAAGCGGCTTCGTATGGGGCTGTAAAAAATAAGGAGGGAAGAGAAATGGCAGACAGAATGAAAATGTATGAAAAAGTAGAAGCTTTGCTTGAAACTTCTAAAGCCGATCCGCATTTTGATGATTATTACCATTTTGTTTTAAATCGCATAATGCAAAGATTTAAAAAATATCCAGAGAGCGATGATTGCGACATTGATATATACGTTAATCAAGAAGGCAAAATTATTGTAGTGCCTATAGTAGATAATGTAAGATATAAAGATTTAGTAATCTCTAAAGAAACAGTTAATAAACTACAAAGAGAGGAAGATGTTGACAGTTATTTTAAAAAGTTTAGTAAAAAAACTATGTCTAGAGATGGACGCAAAGGTGACAGGAACCACATTTCCATAGTGTTGTTAGGTGTAATGGGTACGCTATGGGTGGGGGTGGGTGAGAGAAGAAAGAAATTTTCACCACTAACCACACGAACCATTCGAACTTGTTGTTTGCAATCTTTTCCTAAAGCCAGTGAAGCTAGGATAGTAATCCGGGATTTTCCGGGAATAGGAAAAAGATATCGAAGCAAAGGTTCGTGTTGTTCGAGTGGTTCGTGGTAAAATTCTTCTCTTCTTTCCCGCAAAAAGAACCGAAACTGCTACGCCAAAAACAAGCGAAAATCCAAATCGTATAAATCCAAAGACAGTTTCTATCACTCGTATTGTTCCCTTGTTTTACTCCCAAATATCCGTTCCAGCCATTTTTCTTTTACTGTTTTATAATCATTCGGTACGGAAATTCGCGTGCCGTCCCTTATTAAAATTGCGCTGTTTTCACAGGATCGGATTTAATCAAGATTGACTATAAAACTTTTATGCGGTCTTATATTATGACTTTGCGACAGCAGTTTTTCCGAATAATCCTTCAGCGCCGCATAAATGATAATAATTTCTCCGTCTATCAGGTGAAAATATAATTGGTGCGATTTTACTTCGACATACATTAATTCCGAGTAGGTTACAAGCCGCATTACGCCCTTGAAGGACAGCATAAAACCGCTGCGGTCATTTATGCCGCGAGTCCTTTCAATGCTGGAAAGAAGCTCAAATACCTTTTGTTCCTGCGCCGGTTTTAATATGTACGAGAATGCTTTTACATTGTAACTTTGCACCGCAAAATCATTTGACAAACTTAAAAAAAGCAAATACCCGTTAAAGCCCATTTCACGCATTTTTGCGGCCAAATCCATACCGTTCATCTGCGGCATCATAATATCAAGTATCGCTATATCTGCCTTATTGCCGTCTTCGATATACGCTAAAACCTCTTTTGGATCGGTAAACTTTGTGAGGGAAAAAGCGCAAACAGAATTTGCATGCTCTCTGTCATCGTTTAAATCAGAAGGATAAGAGCCTTTATAATAATCATCAATGATTGACGCCAGAGACTGCAAGTCCGCAAAGTGGTCATCACAGATTAAAATCTGGGTCATGTTTTCTTATTTAAATATTAATACACCGGCATCGATTTATCAACATCACGCGCCCAGGCGTTTAAGCCGTCCTGCAAGTTTAAAAGTTTTCCTTTGTAGCCCGCTTCGCGTAAGGCGCGTATTCCCAAAATGCTGCGCTGACCGATCTTGCAGAGGAACACTGAATCGACACTTGATTCCAATTCATCCATTCGCCTTACCAACTGACCAAGCGGCATAATGATTGCGTTTGGAAATTTGACGATGGCTCGTTCATGCGGTTCGCGGATATCTATAAATTGAATTCGCTCTCCGTTATCCAAACGTTTTTTTAAATCAATAGCGGTAATAGTTTCAATCGGCTCTGAGCTTTCATCTTTTTTTAATCCGCAGAACTGCTCGTAATCAACAAGCTCCCTGATTGACGGATTTTTTCCGCACACCGGGCAATTGGGATCTTTTTCTAAATTGAGTTCGCGGAATTTCATGCGCCACGCATCAAAATGAAGAAGTCGCCCGATTAAAGGTTTGGCGCCACCGACTATAACTTTAATCGTCTCTGCCGCTTGAATTGTTCCGATAATACCCGGCAACACCCCCATTACTCCGCCCTCTGCGCATGAGGGAACAAGTCCCGGCGGCGGCGGCGAAGGATAGATACATCTGTAACATGGTCCGTCTTTCGCGCCAAAAACGCTTGACTGTCCTTCAAACTGAAAAACAGAGCCGTAAATATTTATTTTTCCCAAAAACACGCACGCGTCATTTACAAGATAGCGCGTTTGAAAATTGTCCGTTCCATCCGCGACAATATCGTAATCCCCGATTATTTCAAGCGCGTTTTTACTTGTAAGCATTGTGTTATGCACAACAACATTCACAAAAGGATTGATGCCCTTGATTCTGTCTTTCGCGGACGCTACTTTCGGTCTTCCTATATCTTTGGAACTGTGAATAATCTGCCTTTGCAAGTTTGAAGCATCAACTTCGTCAAAATCTACAAGACCGATTGTTCCAATGCCTGCTGCGGATAAGTAAAGCGCAAGCGGAGCGCCCAAACCGCCTGTTCCTACAATTAAAACTTTCGCGTTTTTTAATTTTACCTGCCCTTCTACGCCAATTTCAGGCAGCAGCAAATGGCGGCTGTATCTGGAAATTTCTTCATTAGTAAGTTCTAACGCCATTATTTCCTCCGGCGATCGCAGGGATTATCATTACTTCGCTATTATCCGCTACAGGCGTATCAAGTCCTTGAAGGGTGTTGATGTTTTTTCCATCAATAAAAAGGTTAATAAAATCACGAAGATTTCCGTTATCTGCAAATAAATGCGTTTTAATATCGGGATAAATCTTTGCAAGAGCGTTCAACGCATCTCCTGCGGTTTTGCCGTCAACCTGCACTTCAGCATTGCGCTCTGTAAAAGATCTCAGCGCGTAAGGTATCAGTATATTTATCATTTTTTTGCTCCTTTTACTTGTTCAAAA
>JAIRQN010000045.1 GCA_031256445.1 Treponema sp.
CTCCGCAGAGGCCAATTTTTTTACATCAGCCTCGTTTCCAAGAACCGTGACTAAAGAAGCAAGCCCTTCATCAGTTACGTTTCTTGCCGCCCTCAGAATCCTCTTTTCAGTTCCCTCAGGCAAAACAAGCGTTTTCCGCCTGGATTTTGCCCTGGTCTTCATTCTCTGTAGTAAGTCCATTTGGTTCACCTCAAATTGTGTGTCTTTTTATCTTTTTAGTTGTAGTCATCTCCATTGACTGATCAAGAATTACAGTCCTGTGGATTTTTTGGTAATGCTGTAATCTCTGATTCACCTCGGTAACGATGCTTTCAATCCTGGTTTTTATCTCTTCCGGCGAAAGGGGCTTGTCATTCATGCCCTTTAGATCCGGCGTCGGGTGTATCAGGACTTCAATACCTTCGATCTTCATCTTTTTATCAATGTTGAATCCCCTAACCAGGACTTGATCTATTTCCTCATAAAGCTGGAATTCATTTTCAATTTCTTCCGGGTATACATTTTTTCCGCCTTCTGTGACAATCATGTTTTTTGCGCGCCCTGTTAAATACAGGTAATTTTCTTTATCCATATAACCCAGATCGCCGGTTTTTAAATACCCGTCTTCTGTAAATGAAGCGGCTGTTTCTTCAGGCATATTATAATATCCCTGCATGACCATCGGACCTTTCACGATTACTTCGCCAATGCCGCGTTCATCCGGGTTGAGTATCTTCATGTCAACCTGCGGACAGGTGCGGCCTACGCTGGTTTCCTTGTACTGTTCAACCGGATTTATTGCGATAATGGGAGATGTTTCTGTCAGACCGTAGCCCTGCACGAAGTCGATGCCCAACTGGTTGTATTTTCTGAATACGCTTGGCGCAAGCGGACCGCCCCCGCTGATACAGATGCGTACCGATGTAAGGCTCGCTTTATCAAGAATAAATTTGAACATTTTCTTGCCGGGATTCACTTTAAATACTTTTTTTATTATTCCGGAAATTCCCATCATAAATGAAATAAGGCCGTAAACAATGGGTCCTTTCGCTTTCAGTCCGCGCATGATTCCCGCAAGCACTTTATTAAAGAGCATAGGTACGCCCAATAACATTGTTATCTGCGCCTCTTTAAGGTCTTTTAATATCTGGCTTGTTACCATTTTCTTTCCGAATACCACCTCTGCGCCTATTGATATCGTTTCGATAAATACAGCCAGCATTGTATATGAATGGTGAATTGGAAGAATTGCATAAAATACATCGGTATGAAGAATTATCAGCGGAGTTCCCTGCGCAAGGTAAACGTCCGAGACAAGGTTTCTGTGCGTTAGGACAACTCCCTTGGGTTTGCCTGTTGTTCCTGAAGTAAAAAGAATTGCCGCAACGTCAGTTTCCGCCGCCTGTTCAATTTTTGCCTGCGGTCCTTCTAAATCGTAGATATATGATCCGATTCCCTTCCTTAAAGAGACAATGTTTTCCAGGATGCCGGGATTTTTAACATAATGCTCGTGTTTTTCTTCGTCAACAAAAATTATGCGCGCGCCGGCTGTTTTAACCAATAGATCGATTTCTTCATTTTTAAGCTGGTAATCAATAGGGACTACAACGCCGCCGGCGAAAAGAACCGCAAGATACGCTACCGCCCATTCAGGTGAATTTTTACCTGTAACCGCAACGCGGTCGCCGCGGCGGATGCCTTTGCTGTGCAGCCATCGCGCGATAGCCTCGATAAGCTTAAGAGATTCTGTATAATTCAGGCTAATTCTACCAGGCTCGTATACGGTGAAGCAGGGGCGCTCCGGAAAACGGGAGACGGTAATTTTATACATTTCCGGCAATGTGGGCCATTCCCCGGAAAAGGCTTTTCCCCTGTAGTCTTTTAAAAAAGCCCAAGGTTTGTCAGTGTAAGGAACAGACATTATATCCTCCAGAATAAAACGTTTAATTTAGGGTATACCTACCCTATGAGATTTTAGACACATATAAAAAGTTAAAGTTGCATTTATTTTGACAAATATCCGGAAATTGTTAAAGAGGGTTGAAAAAAATAAATTTCCCGGTTTTTGGCAAAAAAATGACAATTGAATTAACACCTGAATTGCGGTATGTTTTTTTATAATGAGATATTTTTGCTGTTTCCTGATGTTTTGCTTCTCCTGTCTGATGTTCCTTTCCTGTTCGGCGCAGATAAACGGGTCTCTGGCGGCGGACAGTTCCTCGGTATTGTCTGTCAGTACTTCTCTCGAACCGAGAATGACTTCGCTGATAAGGACGATTGCCTCGGCAGGCGGGCAAACCGGCGGTAATATACTTGACGGATCCGCAATCGCAAAATCAATGTCGGCAGCGTCCGGCACTTCTGCAAATTTTAAAAATATCACTCCTGCCGCAATTGAAGGCACAGTACAGATTTCAAAGATAAGCGAATTTCTTGCTTCCGCAAACGCGGGACGGGATATAACAAAAAATTTTATTTTTTTTGAACAGACACGCGCCGGAGGACGATGCCGGATTACAATCAGCCTCATTAACGGCCCTGTAATAATCCAGTCTCTTTCACCGGAAATATTTGATTATTTAAACGCTCTTATGGCGCCTGTCGTTACCGGAGAGGTAATGACCAAGCCTGAATATCTGGCGCTTGTCGCTTCCATTTACAGCAAAGCGATAAGCGATGAAATCTCCGGCTCAAGGATTCGCGCTTCTGTTGATTTTCCCGGTCCTGTTACAGATGTAAAGGGCGGAACCTGGACCGGCAGAAAAGTACAGTTCAATGTACCGTTACTCGATCTTTTGGTTTTGGAAACGCCTCTTGTTTACGAAGTTGCCTGGAATTAAAAAAAGCTATTGATTATTTTGACACAATTCCCTATACTGTCATCATGGCAACACATACACCGGGCGAAAGAATCGCCGAAATAAGAAAAACTTATTCAATCAGCAGGGAAGACCTTGCGCAGCGGAGCGGCGTTACAGTCGATTTAATCACTAAAATTGAAGATGATGGGCATATTCCCGATCTTGCGCCGTTAATCAAAATTTCCAGAGGCCTTGGAGTAAGGCTTGGCACTCTTCTTGATGATCATGAACAATTGGGGCCTGTTATTTGCAGGGCAGGGCAGGCCGCCGCTTCCACCCGTTTCAAGACAGGGCTTCCAGACGGAGCGGACGCGGCTGACGATCATCACGGCATGAGTTTTAACGCTCTTGCATCCGACAAGAACGGACGTCACATGGAGCCGTTTATTGTAACAATCGAAGCTGACGCGCAGCAGGATAAATCCGCACATGAGGGCGAGGAGTTTATTTTTGTGCTTAATGGGAAATTGACGCTAGAATACGGCATGGACAAACAGGCGCTTGGCGCCGGCGACTCTGTTTACTACGATTCAATTGTTCCTCATCGTTTGTATTGCGCGGACAGTAATCAAGTGCGCATTTTAGCTGTAGTTTATACGCCGGTGTAACATCATGGAATATATTGAAAAGACTTTGAGTCAGGTTTTAAGGGAACAGGCAGCGGCGCGCCCTGATCATGATTTTATTGTATACGCGGATCGAAATCTTCGTTTTACATATTCGGAATTTGATAAAAGGGTTGACGATTTTGCCAAAGGTTTGCTCTCCATGGGCATTAAAAAAGGCGATCATGTCGGCATTTGGGCGACGAATGTTCCGGACTGGAACACCGTGCTTTTGGCCTGCGCGAGAATCGGCGCGGTTCTTGTTACGGTAAACACAGGATACAAGACGCACGAGCTTGAGTATGTGCTGAAACAGTCTGATATGGTCTGCCTGTGCCTTACAAACGGATGGCGCGATTCTGATTATATCGAAATGGTAAATAAGCTTGTGCCGGAATTAAAAACATCGCAGCGCGGAAACATCAATTCTGAAAATTTTCCGTTCCTGAAATATGTTGTTCATATAGGACAGCAAAAACACCGGGGCATGTTCTGTTTCAGCGAACTCTTGCTGCTCGGCCAGCACACCGGTTCCGGACAGTTACGCGAAATTGAAGCGTCTCTGGATACCAATGATGTGGTGAATATGCAGTACACATCAGGAACAACAGGCTTTCCCAAGGGCGTTATGCTCACCCACAGGAATATCCTTAATAACGGACTTGGTATCGGCGATAACCAGCGTCTTGGCGAAAATGACATTGTCTGCCTTCCGGTGCCGCTGTTTCACTGCTTCGGCCTTGTTCTGGGAATGATGGCAATAATCACGCACGGCTCCACAGCTGCGCTGATTGAATGGTTTGATCCGCTTCTTGTGCTGGCTACCATTCAAAAAGAAAAATGTACGGCGGTTTACGGAGTACCTACAATGTTCATCGCCGTTCTTAACCACCCCATGTTTAAAATGTTCGATCTTTCCAGCCTGCGCACCGGCATAATGGCCGGCTCTCCCTGTCCGATAGAGACAATGAGGCAGGTGATAGACCTTATGCACATGAAGGAAGTGACCATCTGTTACGGATTGACGGAGTCGTCTCCTGTCATGACGCAGACCCGCTATGATGACGGCATTGAGGTAAAAGTGGAAACTGTAGGCCGCTCTCTGCCCGGCGTTGAGGTAACGATCCGCAATCCGGAAACCGGCGATGAATGCCCCGACGGCGTTCACGGTGAGTTCTGCTGCCGCGGTTACAACACAATGAAAGGTTATTACAAAATGCCGGAAGCCACATCCCTTTGCATAGATAAAGCCGGATGGCTCCACTCGGGGGATCAGGGTATTAAAGACGCAAACGGCAATTTTAAGGTTACTGGGCGCATTAAAGATTTGATTATCCGAGGCGGAGAGAATATTTCTCCCAAAGAGGTGGAAGACTTTTTGTACACCATGCCCGGTATCAAGGATGTGCAGGTAGCGGGTATCGCAAGCGAAAAGTACGGCGAAGAAGTCGGCGCTTTTATCATTCTGCACCCGGATGTAAAGATGACCGAGGAAGAAGTGCGTGATTTTTGCCGCGGTAAAATAGGCAGATATAAAATACCCAGATTTGTGTTTTTTGTGGATAGTTATCCTTTGACATCAAGCGGGAAAATTCAGAAGTATCTGCTTCGCGAAATGGGAAAGAAAATGGCGCTTGAACGGAATTCCTGACAATGGATAAAGAATTTCGTTTGTACTTTATAATTCTGTTTTCTCTATTCTTCTTAATTATAATTTTTGTCATTCTTATAAACTTTCAGTCTGAGGCGTTAAAATACGAACACGCGCAGGAAACTGCAGAAAAAGCGGAAGATGATCATTTTTCCGCTTTAGTATTAAATGTTTTATCAGCTCAGCGTCTGCCCGTGCAGATAACAGCGCGAATTCAGGATGAAATCGCGCGCACGGGCGCTGAAAGTTCTGATTTTATAAACGCGTTATTGGCAATATTGCAGGAAGATCCTTTTGAATGGATTCTTGTTGACAAGGAAAATCCCCTTGATAAAGAGTATGAACCGGATGATCTTGTTGACGTAATAAGCGGTTCTTCCGGCGAGCGATCCGGCCGGATGATAAGAAAGGCGGCCCAGGCATCATTGGCGGAAATGATGGCAGCCGCGGACAGTGACGGCATAAGACTGGTTGTTCTTTCGGCTTTCCGGCCGTATTTTTATCAGAGCAGGATTTATTTAAATCTGATTTCAACATTGGGACAGCGCGAAGCTGACAGGGTATCCGCCAAACCCGGACACAGCCAGCATCAGCTTGGGACCGCTATTGACTTTAATCTGCTTGATAACAGACTTGCGCAAACGCCGGAAGGCGTCTGGCTTGCCGCTAACGCTTCCGGTTTCGGCTGGTCTATTTCTTACCCCGAAGGCTTTGAGGACGTTACAGGTTATGACTGGGAAAGCTGGCATTACCGCTATGTCGGCAGGGAGTACGCCATGTTTATTAATAAATATTTTAATGGCATACAGCAGTATGCCAATATTTTTATGCAGGAACTTCATGCTGAACTTTTGGAAATAAATCCGGTTTTATAATTAATTTACTGTTTTATTAAAGGTATATACTTCGACCCTGTTTCTGCCAAGTTCTTTTGCTTTGCGTAACGCGAGGTCCGCTTTTTCTTCAAGGTCTTCTTTTGATTTTGCGTGAACTGGAGATATCGCTATTCCTATGCTTGTGCGCGTACTTAAAAAAACAGTACGCGGAAGATTTCGCCCTTCGGGCCCGCTGTCTGCGCTGGCGGGTTCCGGCGCTTCAACTTTTTTATTTTCGATATTTTTCCTGATACGTTCGGCGATTTTTATAGCGTCTGTTTTATCGGTGTCATTAAGGAGAACGGCGAATTCATCGCCTGAAAGCCGGGCCGCGATGTCTCCGGGACGCACGCATTTGATTATCATATCGGCTGCCGCTTTTATTATCAGATCTCCGGCTTTTGAACCGTAACTTTCATTTATCGCATGGATCTTGTCAAGGTCCATCATCAGCAGGGACATTACGCGCAAACTCATTGACGGATTGCTGAATCGCTCCTTGATGGATTCTTCCAGAAACAGGCGGTTATGAAGGCCGGTCATTTCATCGGTAATGGCCCTGCGCCGCGCGGTCTCGCCCCAGCGCATAAGGTCGCTGTATGATTTTGAAGTCTGGTCAAGCCAGCGGTTTTGCACAACGCTGATGGCTTTTAATATTTTAAAGCCTATTACCGGGTGTTCCGATATTATCTGATAAAATTCTTCTCCGCTGAGCGTTATCACTAAACAATGGCTGACAGCTTTAATTGTCGCCGACCGCGGTTCATGCGCGATAATTGACATTTCCCCGAAAAAATCTCCCTGTTTTACGTCGAATAACCAGCGCATTGTTCCGTCAGCCTGCGCGCGGTAAGCGCTTAGGGTTCCGGAAAAATGTATGAACAAATCGGCTCCGGTATCGCCTTCCTTAAAAACAGCGTCGTCTTTTTTTATTTTAAGAAGTTTTAAAAATACCGAGACAATTTTGAATTCGTCTTCGCTGAGAAATGAAAACAATGATAATTTTGATACGGCGGAGTATATTATTTCTGAATGTATGTCTTCTGTATTTGAAAAATCGCTCATATCTTTTCCGCTTTGCTGTAATGGACTATCCTGTCTCCTCCGTTACGCCACGCGTCAAAAAGGCTTGCGTAATTTTCCCGGAAAAGATTTTCCCAGTCCGCGTCATCGGCGGGCCAGATTGCGTATGATATGGCCGCCGAGAATGAAAATTGGGGGAATCCATCCGCGGCCGGCGCGGGTTCCATTGCTCTGACTGCCGATAACAGCTCTTCTGCGGTTTTCTGCGCTTTACCTGCATCGCAGTTATTGATTATTATTCCCATCTCGTTGCTTTTGAACCTCATGGGCCAGCTGTTTCCGGCGCGCCTGGATGTGTTTTTAAGAATCAACGCTATTCTGATCAGCGCCTCGTCTCCGGGGCCGTGTCCTCTTGAATCTACAAATAATTTAAAATGATCCGGCTTAAGCATTATCAGCGCCGATGGGTTTTTCAGGGCATGGATAATTTCATCCGCAATCAGCGCCTGTTTCCAAAGGCCTGTGCCCGGGTCTTCGTAGGCTCTTCTGTGAAGTTCCTTTACCCATGACATATTTTCCAGTATCAGTTTTTGCGTGGTCTTTATGCGTTTTGTCATCATTACAATTGCTTTTAATAATATGCCGCATACCGTGCGCGGTTTCTCCTGCGCCATGGAATCCATTGAAAACCCGCAGCCGGGAAATTTAATCAACTCTGAATCTTCGGCCGCTTCGGCGAATGCGTCATATGCGGCTCCGCGCGCAAAATCAAAATCCCCGATTGCGTCTCCTGTGGCAAACCGGGCCATTTCATCCTGACCGCCGTCTTCCCTTGGCTTATATACGCGGATAACGCCGTTTTTTAAAATATAAAAATGTTTCGCTTCTTCTCCTGATGAAAATAAAAGATCACCTCTGGAAAGCCTGATTTTTCCGCAGCGCGAGATAACAAAATCCAGTTCATCATCGGGCATACCTTCAAATAACTCAGCGTTTCGGATAAGGGCGGAATCATCATTTGCTTCAGTCATGGATAGATTATGGTATTAATAATGCAAAATGTCGAGACGAATGATGTTTTTTAAGAAAGGAATTTTTAATACATCTGTTGATTTTTACATAAAAAAACGGCGCGCCTGCTTCGGCATTCCGCATCAGGTTCGCGCCGCTTTTTAAACTAAATTGTGTTTATGATCAGCCTGCTCTTACTTCGTCAAATTCCTTCTGCAGTTCTTCAGACGGAGGAGCCGTTAAAAGTGAAACTGCTATAATTACAATGGAAGAGCAGATAAAAGCGGGAAGCAGTTCGTAGATGTTCCACGCGCCGCCGAGCGGACGAATTACAAGTTTCCAGAAGAAGACCATGCCGCCGCCGCTTACCATACCTGCGATTGCGCCTGCGCGGTTAATGCGTTTCCAGAACAGCGAGAACAGCATCAGCGGGCCGAATGTCGCCCCGAAACCTGCCCACGCGAATGAAACAATTGTGAAAATGACGCTGTTTTCGTCTAACGCGATTATTATCGCTATAAGAGTGATGGTTAAAAGCGTAATGCGGGAAACATTCATAATCTCCTTATCGCCCGCATTTTTCCTGAACAGTTTCTGATACAGGTTTTTTGAAAGGGAAGATGAGGCTATTAAAAGGTAAGAATCGGAAGAGCTTATTGTCGCGGCAAGGATTCCGGCCATGACCAGTCCGGCGAATACCGGGATAAAATGGTTAGTTGAAATTAAAATGAAAATATTTTCGGAAGCTGAGTATGTGCTGAAAGCAGTGGGGTACAGGGCCCTGCCGGCAATACCGATGAACACCGCTGTGCCAAGCGCTATAACGACCCATACGACCGCGATGCGTCTGGAGATTGTAAGTTTTTTCTCTTCTTTTATAGCCATGAAGCGGAGCAGAACGTGGGGCATGCCGAAATAGCCAAGGCCCCATGCCATTGTGGACATGATGGTTAAAAAACCATATGGAAGAATCTCTGCGAAAACCGGCGCTGAATTCCTTACAATCTGTTGCCCGTTTTCCATGACAGGATTTGCCATTCCGAAGAATTCCAGAAAACCCGGTATTGATTTCGCGTTATGAATTACATGCCCCAGTCCGCCGGCCGCCGCAGTGCCGACTGCAAAAACCGCTATCAGCGCGAGGATCATCACAGTGCCCTGCATAAAGTCAGAGACGCTTTCGGCCAAAAAGCCGCCAATCATCGTGTAGACAAGCACGAATATCGCGCCCAGTATCATCATTGAAACATAGGAAGCGCCGAAAATTGTAGAGAACAGCTTGCCGCAGGTAACAAAGCAGCTTGCCGCGTATACCGTGAAAAATATCAGAATAAAGATTGAAGCAATGGACATAAGCACCTTTTTTTCTTCCCTGAACCTGTTGGAGAAGAAATCCGGCAGCGTTATCGCGTTTCCCGCCTTTTCGCTGTAACGGCGCAGGCGTTTGGAAACAAAGAGCCAGTTCAGGTATGTGCCGATTGCCAGACCAATCGCCGTCCATGCGGCGTCCGCAAGACCGAACCAGTACGCTACTCCAGGCAGACCCATAAGCAGCCAGCCTGACATATCGGAGGCTTCGGCGCTCATTGCAGACACCCACGGCCCCAATGTCCGCCCTCCAAGGAAATAATGTTCCGAACTTTTGTTTGATATTTTGGCAAAATATAAGCCAATACCGATTACTATAGCCATATATATAGCCATTGTAATTAAAATTTGAATTCTACCCGCATCCATAAAATTCTCCTATTATAAAACATCAGGATAATATTGTATTTGCTTAAATAGTATGAGTCAATGTATCGCCCTAGACATGTTTTAATTTACAGATTAAAATTAATTTTTATAGAGAAAGTGTATGCAAATTACTGAGCTTGTATCCGAGCTGGTTCTCCAGCTTGGTATCATTCTTTTCGCGGTCCGTATTTTCGGGCAATTGGCAAAGAAGTTAAAGATTCCTTCGGTGCTGGGCGAACTGTTGGCCGGAGTGCTGATTGGCCCTTACGCTCTTGGCGGGATTGCCCTTCCTTTATTCCCCCACGGCATTTTTCCCCTTGCGCTTACTGAACAGCACACTCTCGCTGTAAGCCTTGAATTATACGCTTTTGCCACTGTCGCTTCCATTGTACTGCTTTTTTCCTCCGGTCTTGAAACCAACCTGAGCCTGTTTCTGCGGTATTCAATCGCCGGGAGCATTATCGGCATCAGCGGAGCGCTGCTTTCCTTCACGCTGGGGACGTTCTGCGGCGTTTTTCTGTTTAACGCTTCATTCTTTGATTTTCGCTGTTTGTTTCTCGGCGTTATCGCCTGTACAACTTCGGTGGGCATAAGCGCCAGAACTCTCTCTGAACGCAAGAAAATGGATTCGCCCGAAGGCGTTACCATGCTGACAGCCGCGGTTTTTGACGATGTGCTCTGGATTATTCTTCTGGCTGTAGTGCTTGGAATTGTTTCTGTCATGAGCGGAAATTCCGCGGGCAGTCTGTCCCCGCAGGCAATTCTTTTACTGGCAGGCAAGGTATTCGGCATCTGGCTTGGCGTTACCTCGCTGTTTTTGGTCTGTTCAAAACCGCTTGCTGCCTTTTTAAAAATCTTTAAAAACAGCGTCGATTTTTCCATACTCGCGCTGGGGCTGTCGCTGATACTTGCCGGACTTCTTGAAAAACAGGGTCTGGCTTTGATTATTGGCGCGTATATCGCCGGACTCTCGCTTTCCAAGACCGATATTGCCGCGGTAATACAGGAGCGTATCCGGCCGTTATACACGTTTTTTGTGCCGATATTTTTTGCCGTAATGGGCATGATGGTAAATGTGCGCGAAATACTTTCTCCGCCCGTGCTGATTTTCGGCGTGACATACACGTTAGTTGCAATTTTTGGCAAAATAATCGGCGCGGGCGGCTCGGCACTGCTTCTGGGATTTAACCGCATAGGCGCGATTCGCATCGGGACTGGGATGATTCCCCGAGGCGAGGGAGCCTTGATTACATGCGGTATCGGACTTGCCGCGGGCGCGCTTGATAACCAGCTTTTTTCCGCCATAGTCTTTATGATCTTTTTAACCATTGTCGCTTCTCCGCCTCTTTTGGGGATTACGCTTAAAATACCCCGGCAGGGAACCAGAAAGCCTGTCAAAAACGACGACAGCGTTCATGAAGCGTGGGAATTTGAATCCGGGGATATCGCCGATCTTGTTATGAGCAATCTTTTGAAGGAACTGCGCAGCGAAGGATTCTTTGTTCAGTCAATGAACGTTGACGAGGGATTGTCCCAGGTGCGCAAGGACGACATTGCCATTTTTATCACCAAAGAGAACAGATCAATTTCAATCGCCACTTCCAGAAACGATATGCCGCTTGTCAGAAATGAAATTTACGAAGTAATCATAAACCTTTCGCATGTAATCGAAAAATTGAAAGAATCGGTTAATCCGGAAGAAATGAAAGAGGAGCTGCTTGATTACAAGGCCCGCACAACAAAGGATATACTCGCTCTTTTGGATCCGGAATGTTTCGCGATTGAATTGTTAGGTGCAACAAAAGAAGAGATAATTACCGAACTTGTCGATATACTCGCGGTAGCTGACATTCTGCTGGACAGGGATATGGTTCTTGCTGATGTGCTGGAACGCGAGCAGACAATGAGTACCGGAATGAATAACGGGATTGCCCTTCCTCACGCCAAAACTGACGGCATTGCCTATACCGCGGTCGCGGTTGGAATAAAGAAAGAAGGCGCCTATTTTGAGTCAATGGACGGAAAACCTTCGCGGCTTTTTATTCTGGTTGTTTCTCCCAAAAAATCAATAGGCAGCATGCATGTGCAGTTCCTTGCCGCGGTTGGAGCAATTTTAAGAGACGAGGCTGTCCTTGAAGCTGTAATTAACAGCGCCACGCCGCATGATGCCGTTGAGCTGATGAGGAAACACAGGAAATAATTAAAAACTTGATAAATCATTAATTTTTTAATATAATATATTATAATGTACAAAGACAGTATTGTGTACCAGATTTATCCCAGAAGTTTTCAGGATTCCGGTGAAACAGGGTTTCCTGATGACGGAATCGGCGATATTCCCGGAATTATTTCCAGGCTGAATGAGATAAAGGCGCTTGGCGTTGATATTATCTGGCTTTCGCCTGTGTATAAATCGCCTGATGCGGATAACGGTTATGATATCAGCGATTACTGTGACATAAATCCAAAGTTCGGGACAATGGCGGATATGGAAAGGCTTTTTGCCGAAGCCAAAAAGCGCGGATTGCGGATTATAATGGATCTTGTCGTTAACCACACTTCCGATGAGCACGAGTGGTTTGTGAAAAGCCGCGATCCATCCAGCCCTTACCGCGATTATTATATCTGGCGGCCCGGAAAGACTGTTAACGGAAAAAAGAGCGCAAAGCCTCCCAATAACTGGACAGGTTTTTTTATGGGCGATACATGGGAATACGATGAAAAAAGCGGCGAGTATTATCTGCATCTTTTTGATAAAAAGCAGCCCGATCTTAACTACAGAAATCCCAAAGTAATAGAAGAAGTTAAAAATATCCTGCGTTTCTGGCTGGAAAAGGGCGCGGCAGGTTTCCGCTGTGATGTGATCAATGTTCTTTACAAAACAAGCCTGGAAGATGGCAAACGCAGCATCGCAATCCGGGGCAAGGAGCATTACAAATCGCAGGAAGGAAATCACGAAGTGCTGCGCTGCCTGCGCCGCGATGTTCTTGATAATTACGATTGCTTTACAGTGGGCGAAACCGTAATGGTTGATCTCGCGGAAGCCAAACTGTTATGTGACGAAGACCGCAAAGAGCTTAATATGCTTTTTTATTTTGATCATCTTGAAACAGACCGACGCATCGCGCAGTTTATCCCCAAAAAATTCCGCGCGCGCAAACTGCTTGACGTGATGACAAAATGGCAGCAGGGCCTTGACTGGAACGCCGTTTATTTTGAAAACCACGATCAGCCGCGCATTGTTTCGCATTACGGGGCGGCGGAAAAAGCTCCCGAATACTGGCACCGCAGCGCGAAAATGCTCGCTCTTTTTCAATTGTCCCTGCGCGGCACTCCGTTTATTTATCAGGGGCAGGAAATCGGAATGACCAATTTCGATTTTAAAAACATCGGAGATTTAAACGACGTGGTAAGCCACGGTCTTGAAAAACTGATGAAAAAATTCTGTATTCCCGGCTCCGTTCGCTGGAAGTGGATAAAAGCCAGTTCCCGCGACAATGCCCGCACCCCAATGCAGTGGGACGACAGCGAGAACGCCGGTTTTTCAAAGGGGAAACCCTGGCTCGGCGTTAATTCCAATTACAAACAAATAAATTACGCTTCGCAGAAAAACGACACCGACTCTGTCTTATATTTTTACAGAGAACTTATCGCGTACAGAAAAAACAGCGAATGCCTTATTTACGGCGATTTCATTCCCGTGTTTGCAGATAACAGAATTATAATATATCAGCGTAAATACAGGGAAGAAACATTTACCGCGGCTTTTAATTTTTCTTCTTCCGCAGTAAAGCCGCCGAAGAAATACGCCACTCTTTTATCAGGAGAACAGGTCGCTTCAGCGTCCGGCGAGGAATGGGAAGGGAAGCTGAGACCATGGGAAGGAGTTCTTTTTAAAACAATTCAGCGCAATTTTTAGTTATAAAACAGGCGGTGTCCGAAAAGATGAAAAACTTCTTCGGACAGTTCCTACCAGGGGTGATGCCTGCCGTTCGCGTCACGCAGCGCGAGATTGCCTTCATCGTCACGTAACTCCTCTGTGTTTTCTATTCCCCGCCTGCGGGTAAAATAATTAAACGCCGCCTGCGCGGACAGAGGAGCTGAAATTTCTCCGTTCATTGGATCAAAGGCGCGCATCGCGTATCCTTTGGGAGCGAGCACATTGCGCGTTATCTGCAAAAACTGGTGCAGTCCCGCCTTTGCCATTTTGTAACCATAGCCGTCTGTGCCGCGCGTTTCGTTTATGCAAGCCTGCGCCGAAGTGAGAAAACACAGCCGCTTACCCTGTCCTGCCTCAAGCAGCGGGAAAAAAGCCTCCAGCATCGCCATCGGGCGCGTAACGTTCGCGTCATACAGCCCGCGGATAATACCGCCGTCAAGCCCTTTGCGCACGTCAAAATTATCGGACGGATTACGCTCATCGCTGACATCAATATAAATATCAATCAAACCTGAATCTGCCGGATTGGCTTCTTTTTGAATCGCCAGCGCCGCGTCTTTCAGATTATCAGGAAGCAGGTTTACCCCTTCGATTTTTTCTTCTCCAATCGCGAACACCTTATATCCCGCATTCGCAAAAGTTTTTGCCAGCTCTTTATCAAAATCTTTTTTTAACCCTGTAATTAACACAACATTCATCTATATTGTTCTCCTTGATAATTTCTCACTTCTCACTCAAAACGGCCATTCCTGATCGCGGTAATCGTATAACACAAGCCGGTGTTCATCGCCAAGGGGCGTTTCAAAGTATTTGGCGGCATGAACGGCCGTGACAGACGGATCGAAAACAGCAATTTCAGATAATGCGCCGTCAGGCAGCATCTTCTTCATCCAGCCGGGATGGTACAGCCGGAAAGAGTAGCCCTGCGGATACAGAAGATTGTGCATGAGGCGGACTGCCATATTGAGCGAGGTTTTACTCATAGGGTAAGGGTAGCTGCTGCCGGCGCGGTGTTTCATAAGTGCGATGCAGCTTACTTCGGAAGAGACAAAACACAGACGCTTCATTCCGCCTTTATCAAGAAGCGGCAGAAAATATTCCGTCATGCGCGCGGGACCGAGCGCGTTTATGTTAAAACTTCTCCACGGAGCTTCAAGTTCCATAGGCGGCTCGTCTATGCTGCATTTGACAGGTCCCATAATGGCGGCGTTGGAGATGATCATGTCAATTGAGTCTGTTTTTTCCGCAACAAGATCGTGCGCGTTTTTAATGGAAGACACATCTCCGACATCCAGCGGAATAATTATCAGATTGGGATTTTTTTCCCGCTCCTGTTCGAGCAGATTATAATCCTGCAGGTATTTTCCGCCAAAAACCGTCCAGCCGCGCGACAGGAATTCCCTGCACAGCGACAACCCAAGCCCGCGGTCAGCTCCTGTAACAATTACATTGGACATATTATCCCCTTTTTTATATTTTAACATATATATTTGCATAAATGGATTTTTATTGTATAATGGAAACGGCATTTATTATTTTCATTTTGGAGGCGGAAAGAAGCCTTGGAATTTACCTTTAAACGCGGTATTCACCCGAAAGATTATAAAGATTATACAAGACACGAACATATTAATTATCTGCTTCCTGCCGCCGGAAGCGAAATAATTTTTCCTCTTGTAATGCATTTGGGCGCTCCCTGTAAACCGCTGGTTGAAAAAGGCCAGAAAGTTCTTGTAGGGCAGAAAATCGGCGACAGCGACGCTTTTGTCTGCGCTCCGGTACATTCAAGCGTATCGGGAATTGTAAAGGATATCCGCCCTCATTTAACGGTAGTGGGCACTGTTGTAGAGTCAATAATAGTTGAAAATGACGGAGAGCTTGCTGAACACGAAAGCATCAAAAGCCGCGACGGTTATGACGATCTTTCAAAAGAGGATATTCTTCATATCATACGCGAAGCCGGAATCGTAGGGCTAGGCGGCGCGGGGTTTCCAACTCATGTAAAACTCTCTCCCCCGCCGGATAAAAAAATAGACACGGTTATCATCAACGGCTGCGAATGCGAGCCGTACCTTACGACCGACAACAGGGTAATGATAGAAGAATCCGATCGCATCGTAACTGGTTTAAAAATTATTTTAAAAGTGATACAGGGCGCAAGGGGAATTATCGCGGTAGAAGACAACAAGCCCCACGCCGTTTCTTCCATGCGAAAAGCGTGCGAGGATGTTCCCGGTATCGAAGTCGCGGCTGTTAAAACAAAATATCCGCAGGGCTGCGAAAAGCAGTTGGTTTACGCGATTACAAAAAGGGAAGTTCCTTCGGGCGGCATTCCGATTGATGTCGGCTGTATTGTAAATAATGTTGATACAGTTATCGCGATCAGGCGCGCGATTTTCCGCGGCCGCCCGCTTATGCGGAAAGTTGTTACGCTGTCAGGCGGGGCTCTGCGGAAACCGGGCAATTATAAAGCGCGTATCGGCACAAAGCTGGACGATCTTGTGGATCTGGCCGGAGGCTTTAAGGAAAACCCCGAAAAGATTATCGTGGGCGGCCCGTTAATGGGTACCGCGATTTTTGATACAGACGTTCCAATCGTTAAGACGACATCGGGCGTGCTTTTCTTTACAAAAGAAGAAGCGTATATCCCTCCCGAAAGAAACTGCATACGCTGCGGGCAGTGCGTTGAGCATTGCCCCACAGGGCTTATACCGACAGAATTAAACGCGGATATTTTAAAGGAAGACAGCGAGGCGTTTGTCAGGCACAACGGCCTTGATTGCATTGAATGCGGAAGCTGTTCCTATATTTGCCCTGCCAAACGGCGTTTGTCGCAGGCGATCCGCACAATCAGAAGAGTAGAACTCGCCAAACAGAAGAACAAGGAGAAAGCCAGGTGATGAGTAAATTGGGCGGAGTGAATTTACCGCATCGCAAGAATACAGCCCAATGTGCTCCCAGGGAAATACCCGTGCCTGCGGAAGTAAAACTTCCTATGTTAATGCATTCGGGAAAACCGGCGAAGGCAATTGTAAATGCGGGCGATACGGTTAAGGTAGGGCAGGTGATAGGCGAAGCGGACGGAATGGTTTCATCGCCGGTACACGCCAGCGTGTCGGGAAAAGTTAAAAGTATAGATTATATCGACAGCCTTACAGGCGAAAAATCCGTTACGGTGACAATCGCTTCTGACGGAAACCAGACGCCCTGGGAAGGAATCGCGCCTGTTAATGTCACCAGCAGGGAAGAATTTATCGAAGCTGTCAAAAACTCCGGCGTTGTCGGGCTTGGCGGCGCGGGTTATCCGACAGCGCATAAACTTGTTCTGAAAGATTACGGCAAACTGGATTATATTCTTGTCAACGGCGCGGAGTGCGAGCCTTATATCACATCGGATACAAGGACAATGATTGACGACACGGATTTTGTATGGGAAGGCGTAAAACTTTTAAAACAGTATCTTGAGCCGAAGAATATTGTTATATGCATAGAGAACAACAAGCCGCAGCCGATAAAAAAAATGCGGGAGCTCTGCGAAGGCGCGCAGGGCGTATCTGTCCGCGTTCTTCCGTCTTTGTACCCGCAGGGGGAGCGGAAAGTTCTTGTGTATAACGTAACCGGGCGCATTGTGCCGGAAGGCGGACGCCTTCCCGATGTTGGGTGCATCGTTATTAACTGCACGACTGTCGCGGTAATAGCCAGATACATTAAAACAGGCATGCCTCTGGTTTCAAAGTGCGTAACTGTTGACGGATCGGCCGTTAAAAATCCGCAGAATGTGATTGCACCGATTGGAACACCTGCCCGCGACATTTTTAACTTTTGCGGCGGCTTGAAAGAAGACGTTAAAAAAATAACCTTGGGCGGCCCGATGATGGGTATCGCGATTCCAAATCAGGATGTTCCCATTGTAAAAATCACGAACGCCCTGCTTGCGTTATCCGCAAAAGACGGCGAACCCGCCGAGCCTTCTGCCTGCATTAAATGCGGCCGCTGTATTTTTAACTGTCCCATGAACCTCATGCCGCCAAATATTGAAAGCGCATATGAATTGAAAAAACCGGAGCTTCTTAAAAAGTTCAAGGTTAATATGTGCGCCGAGTGCGCCTGCTGCGCTTTTACATGCCCGTCGAAAAGACCTTTGGCACAGATTATGACCCTTTCCAAGAATATGCTGTGGGAATATGAGAAAAAGGAGGCGGGCAAATGAACCAGAACCTGATTGTCTCCTATGCGCCGCACATCCGCGACAAAGCCTCTGTAAACCGCATTATGCTGGATGTAATAATCGCGCTGTGCCCTTCCTTTATTGTGGCGATATGGATTTTCGGCCCAAAAGCGGCGCTTGTCACGGGCGTATGCGTCGTATCCTGCGTTTTCTTTGAATGGGCTTTTGAAAAACTGACCAAAAGAAAAAATACAATTTCCGATTTTTCCGCCGCGCTTACAGGAATTCTTCTGGCTTATAATCTGCCTGTGACAATTCCCCTGTGGCAGGCTGTTGTCGGCAGTTTTACCGCCATTGTTCTTGTAAAGCAGCTCTTCGGCGGACTGGGAAAGAATTTCGCCAACCCCGCCGTTACGGGGCGCATCGTAATGTTCCTTGCGTTTCCCATAACAATGACGACATGGGTAGCGCCTTTTGATACTGTCACAGGCGCGACACCCCTTGTGGAACTTCTGCGTATGTTCAGAAATGAAATCTACGCGATGCCCGGAACATGGGATTTGTTTTTGGGAGTGCACGGAGGCTGTATCGGGGAAACAAGCGAACTTGCGCTTTTGATTGGCTTTGCGTACCTTTTAATCCGCCGCGTTATTGCGCCGATTGTGCCGTTCGCTTTTATAGGAACAGTTTTTGTTTTAACTTTTTTGGCAGGCGGCGCTGATTTCGCCGTTTACCATATTTTAACAGGCGGACTTTTTCTTGGCGCGGTTTTCTGCGCGACAGATTATGTAACATCCCCCATTACAAACAGGGGGCGGCTGATATTCGGCGTTGGCTGCGGAATCATTACGGTAGTAATCAGGCTATACGGAAGTTACCCGGAAGGCGTGTCATTCGCGATTCTTTTAATGAATATGCTTGTTCCGTATATTAACAAAATTTCTTTTAAAAAAGCGCTTGGGGGCAAATATAAATGAGCGTAAAAAAAGATTTTATTCTGCCTGTAACCGTTCTCTCGCTTATCTGCCTTGTCATTTCTGGCGCTCTTGCCGTTGTCAACAATCTGACAAAGCCTGTTATTGAAAACGCCGCTTCTCAGCGGGCCGCCGCCGCCAGACAGGATATTATCCCTGCCGCTGAAGGTTTTGAGTTAATTGAAGCGGAAGGGCTGCCAAAAAGAATTACGGAAGTATACAGAACGACAAACAATGTCGGCTATATATTCATGATAACGACTCACGGATACGCGCCTGAAGATATTAAAATGATCTGCGGAATTGATCCGGAAGGAAAGGTTATAAAAACCGCGACACTTTCGCAGAATGAAACGCAGGGTCTTGGCACGCCGATATTTGAACAGCCTCACGCGGGACAGTACTGGGGCAGGGACAGAAGCGGCATCGAAGGCGTCGCCGCGATTTCCGGCGCGACAATTACATCCAATGCGTACAAGAACGGCATAAGGGACGCTTTCGCGGCTTTTGAAATTGTAAAAACTCTTCGCGCCGGAGGGGGAAAATAATGAGCAGATTATCAATTTTACTGAAAGGCTTAATCAGGGAAAATCCGGTTCTGGTTTCCGTGCTTGGAATATGCCCCATGCTCGCCGTGTCAACGCAGGTGTCAAGCGCGCTTGGAATGGGAGCAGCAACCACATTTGTTTTAATCGGATCAAATATTTTAATTTCGCTGTTCAGAAATATAATTCCCGACAAGGTGCGCATTCCGTGTTATATCGTTTTTATAGCGGGGTTTGTGACAGTTGTAAAAATGATAATCGAGGCGTACGCGTATCCGCTTTACATGGCACTTGGAATTTTTCTGCCGCTTATCACCGTTAACTGCATAATTTTCGCGCGCGCGGAAATCTTCGCCAAAAAAAATTCAGTTCTCGATTCCGCGCTGGACGGAGCGGGCATGGGCGCGGGGTTCACTCTCGCGCTTATCGCTATGGCTTCTGTGCGCGAAATAATTGGCAGCGGAAAATGGTTCGGAATTGAACTGCCGCTGTTGATCGATTTTAATGTTCCAATTCTGACGCTTGCTCCCGGCGGATTCGCGGCATTTGGAATCCTGATCGCGGTTGTAAACAAGGTTTCAAAGGGAAAAGCGATAAAGAAAAAAGAATTCGGCTGCGCTGGATGTCTTTCCGCCGAAGCATGCAGTAAAATATCACAGAAAGGAGGCGCCGCGTAATGGACTTTAAAGCGCTTGCTGTCATTTTAATGGGCACTGTTCTTGTGAATAATTATGTGCTGTGCCAGTTCCTTGGAATATGCCCGTTTTTGGGCGTAACAAAAGCGCTCAAGAACGCAATCGGAATGGGGCTTGCCGTCACTTTTGTGATGGTTCTGGCGACGGCTGTAACATGGCCTGTGCAGGTTTTTATTCTTGATAGAAACGGCATGGGTTATATGCAGATAATAGTTTTTATTCTGCTAATCGGCGCGCTTGTTCAGTTTGTGGAAATTGTATTAAAAAAATATATACCTTTTCTTTACGAAGCGCTGGGAGTTTATCTGCCGCTTATTACGGTAAACTGCGGCCTTTTGGGCGTAACAATAGTAAATATCACCAAAGAATACACTCTAGTTGAATCTCTTGTAAACGCGCTTGGAGCGGGACTGGGTTTTCTGCTGGCGATGGTTATTTTTTCCGGCATCCGCGAGTATACGGAAAACGCCGACCCGCCTGAATCATTCAAAGGTTTGCCGCTGACGCTTTTATCTGTGGCAATTCTTTCGCTTTCATTCTTTGGATTATCGGGAGTAATAGAAAATCTGTTCGGGTAAAAGAAGGTAAAATAAAATATGGATATGATTTATACGACAGTATTTTCGGTTACCGCAATGGGCATTATCTGCGCGACTGTTCTCTGCGTAGCGTCAAAACTTATGTATGTGAAAACCGATGAACGCGTAGCTAAACTTATAGAAGCCCTTCCTGGCGTTAATTGCGGAGCGTGCGGTTATCCGGGATGTTCAGGTTACGCCGCGGCGCTTCTTTCCGGCGGAACATCGCAGATTAATTTATGCACGCCTGGCGGCGCGGAAGTAATGGCGAAATTAAGCGCGATTCTCGGCGTAGAAGCGGGAAGCATGGAAAAGAAAACAGCGGTTGTTAAATGTTTGGGCGATTGCGCCTCACAAAAGAAAAAAATGGATTATATGGGAATACAGTCCTGCGCCGGTGCGAAGCAGCTTTATGGCGGAGAAGGCGCGTGCGCGTTTGGATGCCTGGGTTACGGCGACTGTCAAAAAGCATGCCCGTCCGGCGCAATCTGTACAGAGGATGATCTTGCGCGCGTTATCGCGGGTCTTTGCACCGGATGCGGGCTTTGCGTAAAATCATGCCCCAATAATTTAATCGCGGTAGAAAACGCTTCGCTTCCCGGGAGCGCCGCGCCCGTATTTGTGTTATGCAAAAATATTGAAAAGGGCGCTGTAACCAGAAAAAAATGCGCGAAAGGATGTATAGCCTGCGGCAAATGCGCCAGAGAGTGTTCCGCGCAGGCGATAACGATGGCGGATAATCTTGCCGTTATTAACTATGGGAAATGTACAGGCTGCGGACACTGCGCGCAGGTGTGTGTGTCAAAGTGCATTCAGTCAACGTACAGAAGCGCGTAATAAAAAAGGTGTTAAAAGGTGAAAATTGTAATTAACCAGATAATGACAGTTTCTTCTCCGCCTCACATCTACGGCAATGATTCAATCGAAACGCGGATGCGTGATGTGCTAATCGCGCTGTCGCCTGCCCTGTTCATGTCCGTCTATAATTATGGCAAGCAGGCTCTGTACACGACGGCGATTGCGGTCATCGCCGCTTTAATGGCTGAATACCTGTTCCAGCGGGTAATGAACAAAAAAGTTACTATTAACGATTACAGCGCGGCGATTACCGGGGTTTTGCTCGGTTTTAACCTTCCCCCCGATGTTCCGTTCTGGGTGACAATCGCCGGAAGTTTCTTCGCGATAATTGTTGTAAAGCAGCTCTTTGGCGGGCTTGGCTCCAATTTTATAAATCCCGCTCTTGCCGCCAGGGCGTTTTTGCTTGCGTCATTTCCGGTGCACATGACAACCTGGACATTCGCTCCGGCCGGTAAAGTCGCGGACGCCGTTTCAGGCGCGACATACCTCGCGATGGTAAAACAAAACCCGTCTTTTACTCCCGAATTATCCGATTATATAGCTCTTTTATTCGGGAAAGTCGGCGGATGTGTGGGCGAAACAAGCGCGGCTGCCCTTATCATCGGCGGAGCGTATTTGCTTGCAAGAAGGGTTATAAACTGGCGCATCCCTGTTTTTTACATAGGCAGCTTTATTGTTTTTGGTTTTATTTTCGGGAGGACGGGGTTCTTCTCGGGGCATATCCTGTTCGAGGTTTTAAACGGCGGCCTGTTAATGGGAGCCTTCTTTATGGCAACCGATTACGCCACAAGCCCAATTACATCCAACGGCAAGATTGTAATGGGGATAGGATGCGGTCTGTTAACCGTATTTATCAGGTACTTCGGCGATTACCCCGAAGGCGTAAGTTACGCAATCATTATAATGAATCTTTTTGTACCGCTCATTGATAAATATGTAAGGCCGCGCGTTTTCGGCCGGCGAAAGAGGGTAAAAGCATGAATTATATTCTCCGTCCCGCCGCCGCGCTTTTAATAACCGCCGTTATCGTTGTCGCCGCCCTGAGCGTAGTATACAATCTTACTCTTGAGCCGATTGAAAAACAAAAACAAAAAACGCAGGAAGCGGCAATCAGGGATGTTTTGCCAGGCACTACAGATTTTCGTGAGATTCAAATTGAAAATACCGGAGACATAACCGCGGTGTTTGAATGCACAAGCGGCGGGACATTAACAGGTTATGTGGTGCGGCTTTCACCGGAAGGGTACAGCGGCAATATCGATCTTATTACCGGTATCTCCGCGTCCAGCGAAAAAATTTCCGGTATGCGCATAATGCGGCACAGCGAGACGCCGGGTCTTGGCGCGCTTGCGGTCAAGGAAAATTTTTACAGGCAGTATGACAACAGGGCTCTTGCGCCGCTTTCTGTAACAAGGACTTCTCCCGGAGTAAATGACATTCAGGCGATAACAAGCGCGACCATTACAACAAGAGCGGTAACAAAAGCCGTTAACGAAGCTGTAGAGTGGTATATATCATATAAAGGGAGCGGTGTTAAATGAAATATACTGAACTTATCGGAAACGGGCTGATCCGGAAGAATCCTGTTTTTGTGCAGGTTTTGGCGCTCTGTCCCCTGCTTGCCGTTACAACTTCCGCCGTTAACGCGATTATCATGGGGTTGGCCACAACGGCGGTAATGATCTGCGCAAGCAGCGCGATTTCCATTGTTAGAAAGCTCCTTCCAAACGAAGTGCGGATAGCGGCGGCTGTAATTATTGTGGCAGGCTTTGTAACAGTAGTAGAATTTCTTTTGGAAGCGTACGCGCCGCCTGAAATAAACGAATCGCTGGGCATTTACATACCGCTTATAGTCGTTAACTGCATTTTATTCGCGCGCCTTGAATCATTCGCGTCAAAAAACAATGTGTTTGCCTCTTCTGTAGACGCGCTCAGTATGGGCCTTGGTTTTACGCTTGGGCTTTTTGTAGTAGCCGTAATAAGGGAGTTTCTGGGCAGCGGCTCGATCTTCGGATACGAGCTGCTGCATGACAACGCTTCTCATGTGCTTATTATGGTAATGCCTCCGGGAGCGTTCTTCACTCTTGGGATCATCATTATGATAAGAAAGTATATGCAGATGAGAACCGGAGGCACGCGGTGAACACATTTTTAATAATAGTCGGCGCTGTTTTTATAAACAATTATGTGCTGGTTCAGTTTCTTGGGATGTGCCCGTTCTTCGGCGTTTCCAAAAAAACAGAAACCGCCCTTGGCATGGGATTGTCCGTCATGTTTGTCATGACGCTCGCGTCAGCCATGACATTCCTTTTTTATAAATTTATTTTAATGCCGTTTAATATAACGTACCTGCGGACTGTGGTTTTTATCTTAATCATTGCCTCTATTGTGCAGTTTGTCGAAGTGTTTATGAAAAAAATGTTTACAGCCCTTTACGCCATGCTTGGAGTTTATCTTCCCCTGATTACGGTTAACTGCGTTATTTTCGGCGTAACGCTGATTAATATAAAAAATGAATATACGTTTATCGGCGCGCTGGTTAACAGTATCGGCGCAGGCGCTGGTTTTACGCTCGCTATTCTGCTGCTGGCCGCAATCCGTGAAAAGTACGAAGCCAGTCCTGACGTGCCGGAACTGTTTAAGGGATTCCCGCTTGCGCTGTTTTCGGCAGGGCTGATGAGCATCGCCTTTATGGGTTTTATGGGGTTGATATGATAGAAATTATATTAATCCCTGTCATATGCGTCGGCTCTCTCGCTCTTCTGTTTGGCGTAATTCTCGGCCTGTCCGCAAAAAAATTCGCCGTACAGTCAGATCCAAAAGTAGACCGCATAATAAGCGTTTTACCGGGCGCCAACTGCGGCGGCTGCGGGTATCCGGGCTGCACTGTTTTCGCCGAGCGAGTAGCGGAAGGAAAAGCAAGCTACCGCGGCTGTCCTCCCGGAGGCCAGAGCGCCGCGGCGGCTATTGCGAAGCAGATGGGAGTAGACGCGGCTGTGACAAGCCGGAAAGCGGCGTATGTCAAATGCGGCGGAACCAACGAGAATATTAAAAGAAATTATATTTATGACGGCCCCAAAAGCTGCGTCTCCGCTTCCCAGCTTGCCACAGGCGGGAATAAAACGTGCAGATACAGCTGTATCGGCCTTGAAAGCTGCAAAAACGCCTGCCCGTTCAACGCGATAAAAATGGTCGACAGCATCGCAGTTGTCATTACTGAAAAATGCAGCGCCTGCGGAAAATGCGTAAAGGTCTGCCCGAAAAATTTAATTGAAATTGTGCCTGACAGAAATACTGTCCGCATTTTGTGCAACTCAAGAGACAAGGGCAGGCTGGTAAGGGAAAATTGCCGCGTAGGCTGCATAGGCTGCCTTATCTGCCAGAAAGCGTGCAAAGCAGGCGCGATTACTGTCGCGGATAATATCGCCCATATTAATTATGATAAATGCACTTTGTGCATGGAGTGCGTTCAAAAATGCCCGTCAAAAGTAATTAAGGTAGCCGAATTTAAATAACACTATACCTGAAACCCGTCTGCGATGACCGAGATTTTTTGAATGGAAGACCGCGTATTTACGGCCAGTTCGGAAACTCCCTGCGCTCCGTTATTGATGTTTTTAATGCCGACGGACATTTCTTCCATTCGGGTCATTATTTCCCCTGCGCTGCTTTGCAGGGCGTCAATTTCCTTTAACATAACGGCGCTGCCGTGGCTCATTTCCTTTGAGCCGTCGTTGACCTTTTCCGTATGATCTTTCATCATCCGCAGCGAGTTAATTACCTGGCTTGCGCCGATTTTCTGCTCGCGTATTGCGTTGTTTACTTCATGAACCAGCTTTCCCGTTTCGTTAATGCGGTTGGTTACATCCGCAAAGGCGGCTGTTGAGGATTCGGAGTCTTTTACAATAAGGTCAATGGAATCTACAATTTGCTTTAGTTCAAGGCCAATCTTGTGAGACTCAGTCGATGAGTTTATCGCCAGTTTGCGTATTTCATCGGCGACAACGGAGAATCCCCTGCCCGCGACCCCTGCATGGGCGGCTTCGATAGCGGCGTTCATTGCAAGGAAATTTGTCTGGGCGGAGATACTCGCGATTATTTTATTTGCTTCCTGCAATGCCTGCGATTGGGTTACGATCTCCATAATACGCTTGGCGCTTTCTTTCTGGATGCTGCTTCCGCGATCCAGGGATACCCCGACAGTTTTAAACTGTGACTCCATTCTTTCGGTTACAGAGCTTATTGATGTAATGTTTCCGACCATCTGTTCCACGGCGGCGGACGCTTCGTTCATGCTGGATGTCTGAATTGTAATTGAATCATCCAGCGTTTTGATATTATCGGAAATATGCTGCACCGCCCGGGACGATGTGTTAACGCTTTCCATCTGGCTTTTGGTTTTTACCAGCACCTGTTCAGTCGCTACCGACATCTGCCCTACAGAAGCCGCCATACCGGAGGCGTTTTCTTCCAGCCGGTTCCCCACGTTGATAAGTTCATTCTTCCCGGTTTTTATATCATTTATTCCGCCGCATAAATGTTCGCTGAATGAATTCACCATTCCTGCGATTGTGCCAAGCTCATCCACTGAACAGACTGTTATTCGCCGCCTTAGATCTTTTTGTTCCGAAGAAAGATTTTCCAGTTGTTCAATTATCGAAGAATACAATGTTGAAGCGTTTTTTTTCAGATTAATTGACAAAGCGGTGACACAGATAAAAACAATGATGACTGGAATTAAAATCATCCGCCAATTGCCTGCGTTGAAATTGTCAATGTTTCCGCCGGCCTTGCTTACCCCCAGCAAGGTAACGGAAACGGCGAATATCAGCGCCATTAAAACAGCCGCCATCGGGATAATCATGGCTTTCAATTCCTGCCGTTTTTCCCGGAGTTCATTCGGATAATTGTAAAAATTCTGCGCTATCAAACTGCGCGAGACAAGACCGTCGCTTACGACATAGATAAATGTTCCTACCAGCATGCCGAAAGCCAGAGACGCAAGAAAAAGAGGTCCCTGCATACCATCATGGATGGACAGGTATCTTTTATTGGCGTATACGCTGCCCAAAAAAGCGGCGTGAATCAGCACGTTAAGGCCGATCATTTTTATCGGCACCGCGCCTATTCTTTTTAGACGGCTTACAAAATCATCTTCCGGGTTATTCCCTGACTCCGTTTGTTTAAAAAAAGACGCGCTGAAGCATTTTGAGTTTCGTCCAAGAATAACAGAATAAGCGGTAAGAAAAACCATGCCCGGAATGCCGAGTTTAAAAATTAGCTGCGAAAAAGTTAAATCAAAATAAATTAACAACAGAAAATCCGCCGTTATCATGCTTAACCCGGTAAGGAGAACAAGCGCTAAAAATGATAATTGAAAGTTGTTCTTGTTTGTACTTTGCATTTCAAATACTCCTTCTTATTCCTTATTAAGGTCGATTACAAGCAGCGTCAAGCCGCAATATCATCAACAATTGTAGTGCACGATGAAATAATATTCAACAGATTTTTATTATATTCACAGCAAATTCGTGTTGCCTCTTTAATTATAATTTCTATTATGCGCTTCTCCCTGCCGGTCAGTCGGCTATAATCTGCTGGCGGATATAGGAGAATGGCTGGCAAAAAACCCGTCAAATAGCAGGGTTTCCGGTCTATGCAGACGGTAAAACAGCACCCGCCGCGCGGCAACACATACAGCGGCTCAGGTGAGTTCCCGGAGTATTTGCGGTTGGTACCCATTCATTATTGATGAAATTTTACCGGCTTATTGCCATAAAATCAAGTTTTCACACGGGTGCGGGAAGTCAGTGATTATGACTTTCCGCCGGAGATGCTTTATTTGCTCTTGGAAAAACACTGCCGTGTCCGTGGCTGTCTTTCCATTCTTCCGGAATATTAAGGGAATCATTAATTATCCATCCGACTTCCGTGTTTCCATTGACGTTAAACGAAATTACAGTTCTGTCATTTACTTTTGCTTTTGTATATGTCCCGTTTTTACTGACATTATGCGCCAGGGCGGCGGTAAATTTTCCGTCGTTGAACAGCTGTACCGTCTGCCCGTGGTAACTGTAAATTTCCGTATTCCTGCTCCTGTTTAAAAATACAATTAACCCTGACGCTATAATTATTAATATTGCCGCGCATACGCATAACAGCCTGATTTTCTTCTGCTTTGACTTTTTTATCGCGATTTCTTTTTTCTGTTTTTTTGCTTTTGCCTTGATCCAGTTTTTAGACATAATTTTTCCCTAAAATTATTGAAGTTGTTCTATAACTGAGGTTATCGAACAACTACCTTAGAATTTACGGCATTTTCGCAGCCTTTAGGCGAGAATATGCATCGGACTAAAGTCCACGACTTGTTCGGCAACTAACCGAGTTGTCGAACAAGTCAATTGTAATCCGTAATGGAATTTTTTACAATACATTAAGGTTAATCATGAAAATACTCTGGCGACTGGCAAAAGAAGCGGTAAGGTACAAGGGATGGCTGCTGTTATCAATTTTCGGGACGCTGTCATTGACAGTGGTTAATTTAACCGCTCCGCGGATTATGGCTTCGATGACCGGGCTTGTCGCAGCGGGAATGAATCCGGAAAGATTCAAAACAGTTATGTGGATGGCGGCCTCTCTGCTTGGGCTGTTCCTTCTGCGCATCCTGTTCCGGTTTTTAAGCAGCTACTGTTCGCACAGGGCGGCATGGCGGCTCGTCCTTGAACTGCGCATGAAAGTTTACAACGCGATTCAGTCGTTTTCCATGGATTACTTTCACAACAGGCAGACAGGCGAACTGTTAAGCCGCGTAATGAACGATGTCGCTACCTTTGAACTGATTTACGCCCACATCACTCCCGACATTATTACAAATTTTGTTACTCTTGCCGGCGTGACAATTATCCTGTTCAGCATAAACCCCAACCTCGCACTGATTACATGCATCCCCGTTCCTTTTATCCTGGTATCGGGGTGGTTTTTCAGCAAAAAGGTGCGCCCGAATTTTCAGAAGATGCAGAAGTCGCAGGGGGAACTTTCAGCGCAGCTTCAGGATAATTTTTCCGGCATACAGGAAATACAGGCTTTTGGACGGCAGAAATCAGCATCGGTAAAAGTGTTAAACAAGGGCGAGGATTTTACGCGCAATATGCTACGCGCCTTAAAACTAAGCGCCATTTTTCATCCCGGCGTTGAATTTCTTACCTCTCTGGGCGCTGTAATTGTTGTCGGTTTCGGCGGGTATCTGGCGTACAGGAATCAGCTTTCTGTGGAAGATATAGTGGGGTTTCTTTTATACCTTGCGCTCTTTTACGCGCCCATTACCGGCCTTGCCCAGATGATGGAATCGGCGCAGCAGGCGTTTGCCGGAGCGGAGCGCGTAATTGAAATTCTGGACGCTCCCCAGAGCATAAAAGACAGTCCCGGCGCGCGGCCAACGGGAAAAGCCGATGGGCGCATAACGTTTGATAATGTCAGCTTTTCCTACATAGAAAATACCGCCGTGCTGGATAATGTGTCTCTGGAGATAAAGCCGGGGCAGATGGCGGCGTTTGTCGGTGCGACAGGCGTTGGCAAAACGACGCTGAGCCAGCTTATTTCAAGGTTTTACGATCCAGTCGGCGGAAAGGTTTGTCTTGACGGAATCGATCTTCGTGAAATAACGCTGGACAGCCTTCGCAGCAACATTTCGGTTGTTTTGCAGGATACATTCCTGTTTAACGGGACTATCGAAGAAAATATCGCGTTCGCCAGGCCGGACGCCGCGTTTAAGGAAGTTGAGTCATCCGCGCGAACAGCAAGGATTCATGACGACATTATGGCGATGCCTGACGGTTACAACACGCAGGTAGGGGAGCGCGGCGTCAGGTTGTCCGGGGGCCAGAAACAGCGGATTGCCATCGCCCGCGCGGTGTTATGCAAAGCGCCTGTTCTGATTCTTGATGAAGCGACCGCTTCTGTGGATGTCCGCACCGAAGCGCAGATTCAACAGGCAATAAATGAAATCGCCGGAACCCGCACAATAGTAACAATCGCGCACCGCCTTTCCACAGTGCGTAACGCCGATATTATCTTTGTTTTTGAAAAAGGACGCATAGCGCAGCAGGGCAGCCACGCTGAGTTAATTGAAGCAGACGGCCTGTACCGCATACTGTGCCGGGCGCAGGAAAACCAATAACAGCCCCATTGACCTATGTGAATTTTGCGCTGATAATTAAATATGGATCTTTCATTTGTTCAGTCTCTGACAGGGATATGTGAACGTTCATTAATTGCTCCAGGACGTCCTTTACATTGTACGATTATCGTTAACCCGGCGGCGGGAGGGTTTACAATCCCCGCGAGACGAACGGATAATCTTCGTATTCTGGGCGAATACCTTCAAAAAGCGCAGTCAAATCCGCAAAGACCGATTCATAAAACGATGAATGTGGTGCTGACCGAAGACAAAGATTCGGCCGGAGATACAATCAGGTTATTGATTAAAAGAGCTGAAAAGGATCCTGATCCTTTTTATTTAATCATCAGCGCGGGCGGAGACGGTACCCACAGCGAAATAATGTACGCTCTTTATGGAGCGTCTCCCGGTGTCAGATCGAATATTGCCCTGCTTCGTTTCCCGATGGGAACCGGAAATGACGGCGTTAATAACGCTACTCTGGAAGATTCCCTTGATATGCTCATTAAGCCTGTTCATGTTGAACTTGCTTCCGCTGTGCAACTGACGACATCTCCTGACGGTCCTGCGTGCAAAGCGGGGCCGTACCTGGCTTTTAATATTCTTTCTGCAGGGCTGGACGCTTTCGTCACCCGCATGACCAACAAAATGAAGGGCAGAGTTCCCGGCGATTCGTATAAATTATGGGTGGATATCGCAGCTTTGTTCTACGGCTGTTTTTATAAAGTGGACTATCTTGATGTGCGCGCTCTTGACGGCGAAAACAGGGAAGTTCTTTCGTTAAAAGAAAAAATGCTGCTGCTGGCAATGGGCGTATCAGGTAACAGAACATACGGTTCGCAGCAGAAAATTCTGCCGAATGAAAAAAATGTCTGCGGAATAAAGCAGATGCCCCTGCGGCGCAAAATGGTTCTCAAGAAACAGGTAGCCCTTGGCAAACACGCCGATAACCCCGAAGTAGTAAATTTTAACGCGCGCCGGATTGAATTTTCCGGCCGTCACCCAATCCTTGCGCAGATGGACGGCGAGACGATTCTCCTGCAGCCGGAAGATTTTCCCGCCGCAATGGAACTTACGCCTCCTGTAATCCCGCTTCTTAAACTGAACAGTAATTAATAGAGTTGTTCGATAACCTGAGTTGCCGAACAAGTCCAGTGAAGGCATCCGAAGATGTTTTCAAACTTTTCGGACACCGCCTCTTGGCAGGGTTTTTACCTCAACAATGTTTCATAGCTGAATTTTCTGAATAAGCTCTTTAAAATAAATACTGCTATTACCGCCATTGCCGCGCCCAGTATCAGAAATATATGAATACCCATCATCATAATTCCGGTAAACTGCCCCATTATCAGTAAAAGAACCGGCAGTATAAGCATTAAACAGCTCTGCTGGGCTTCTTCGGATGTTTTTGCTTTTGCCGAATTGCGCACAATCAGACTGATGGAGATAAGCGCCGCCGCAGGAGAAACAAGAAGCATCATAATCAGCCAGTTTATATCGGGTAAAATAACAGCGCCATTGAGAATTAAAAGCAGCGTTTCTGTCACAACCAGCATAATGATAAATGAAAAGACAGATACTGCCATGCCCAGCAGGAACGAAGCGAATATTTTCGCGTTAAATATTTCTTTTAACGTCAGGGGGCAGTAGAGCAGGGTTTCCAGCGTCTTCTTGTCTTTTTCTCCCACAAACGAAGAAGCCGCCATGACGGTAGAAACCATAATCGGAATTAAAAGGAAAAAAAGCGGCATCATATAATTTATGTATAAACTGATTAACGTATCCGCGGTATTTTCCGGCGCGGGATCAATTTTTGCCGATTCCAGCAGCTTGAGCATCTTCATCATGTCCGCCGAATCGGCCGGCGACAGTAAAATTACCAGAATAAAAATAACCGGAAGCGCAACCGTCATAATCAGCGGAACAATTATCAGCACATAGAAAACATCCCTGTTGGCGGTAATGTTGTTAATGTCTTTTTTAATAATTGCCAGCTGCATTTTATTGATCATTCTCTTTCTCCTGCGACTTGCGTTTCTCTATCAGCGCGAAATATATTTCTTCCAGCGAATGTTTGTGAGCTGACACATGATAAACTTTCCCGCCGGAATCAACAAAATTTCTTACTATTCCGGGAATTTCATCAATGGAATTCACTTCGACATTAAGCTCGTTGCAGTTCGCTCCCGTGTATTCGATTCCGAATTTCCTGCCGGGAATATTAATATCTCCGCCTTCGATTTTTAATTTTAATGTCAGTCCGGCAAAAACAAGCGAGTGCAGTTCGTCAAGAGAGCCTGAGGCGAGTATCTTTCCTTCGCTTATCAGTCCGTATTGCGTGCATATTTCTTCGGCGTAACGCAGCTGATGAGTGCATAAAAATACGGTTGTCCCTTTGCTGCGGGCGAGATTTTTTATTAAATTGTTCACATTCTGCGCGCTTTCCGGATCCAGCCCGGAGGTCGGCTCGTCAAGAAAAAGAATTTTCGGCTGATGGATAAGCGCGCGAGCGAGAGATAACCTCTGGCGCATGCCCGTGGAATATTCGCCTAATTTTTGATCCCTTGCGTCCAGAAGCGACAGCCGTTCCATGATCTCAAGGGCCCTGCGTTTTGTTTCATCTTCGCTGATGTTAAAGACAGAGCCGAAAAACATCAGGTTGGCAAGCCCTGAAAGATTATTGTACATCTGCGCGTGTTCGGTTACTACGCCGGACAGATTGTGAACCTTTTCAGGAGAGTCCGCAGGATCAATGCCGAAAACGGAGCATGAACCTTCTGTTAGCTGCAACATTCCGTTAAAAAGTTTTACCGCTGTTGTTTTACCGGCTCCGTTGGGTCCCAGAAATCCGAAAATTTCGCCTTCTTTGATGGATAGATCCACGCTGTCAAGCGCTTTTTTCCCGCCCGGATATACTTTTGTCAGACGATCCGCAACTACTACTTTCATGGTACCTCTGAGTTTATGGAAAATTTTTACTGGTAATTACCCGTATACCCAAAAGATTTTATGGTATTCAGCGGTTTCGCCGTTCATCTTCGGACTTACACTCTATGCACATAAGAGCGTAGGGGATTGCGATAAGCCTGTCCTGAGGTATCCTCTTGCCGCATTTTATACAGTGGCCGTATTTACCCTGTTTTATGCGCGTCAGGGCTGCTTCGATTGATTTTAACCTCTTTAATTCCTGGGAGCCGATAACTTCAATCATTCGCCTGTCAATATCGTCAGAGGCGATGTCGGCAAGATCTTTCGGATCCATTCCTTCCATTATTTCCTTGAAATCTTCGCTGCTTGCTACCAGATTATCAACAATTTCCGCCTTTAACGCGGACAGAGATGTTTCCATTTTATCAAGGAATTCCTGATCAATCGGCGGTAATTTTTTCTTTTTCTTACCGGTCGCAGCCATTATCTGCCTCCATTATAGTTTTGGTTTTGCTGCACGAGCCATTTTCCTGAAACTGTCGGGATATGTTAACACTGTTTTTTTGCTTTTGTCAAGGTTTTAATAAAAATTTGAGTTATTTCCTATATGTAAGCGATAATCCCCTCAGTTTCCGCTGTAAAACCATCCGGAAACAGAGGGCCTTCCTTGCCGCCGAAACCGGCCGCTATCATTGCCGCGGCAAGCAAAAGGCCGCCGTTGCCAGGCAGGTACAAGGGCAGGGCGCTGTCCCCTGTCTGCCGGTTATGACCGTTTTCCAGCCATGTGTTTTTTGGACTGTCCATTAAAAGTAAATCCATTGCGTCTTTATGGCGTCCAAGGCGGCAGGCGGTCATTGCCATCATCGGAAAATCCCAGCCGTAAAAAGTGCTTTTGTCCCAAACCGAAAGCGTTTTATCCAAAGTCGCCGACATAATTTCCCTGTCGGTTTTTTCGCTGTCCAGAACGCCGTACATTGCCAGCATGGAAGGATGATCAGTATAAAAAGGCAGTTTGCTGAATGTATCAGGGCAGTTCTCATGCGCCGTGTACAGGCCGCCGCTTGCAGGCGGAAGGCTTATGTTTTCGGCGATTTCACCGTAACGGCACGGCTCTCCAAGGCGCAGCAGCCATTCATCCGCCCTGCGCAGGCCCCAGCGGAAATATTCGAGTTCAAAAGCGGCGTTTAAAACTTTTTCCGGATCGTGGCGTTCCTGTGCGGGAATATACGGAGGGCCTAGCACATAACGGCTGCCGTCCCAATGCAGAAAACTTTTCATGAATTCCGCCGTTTCAACGACAATCTCCCTGTAATCGCGTAAAATGCGGCCAAGTTTCCCGCTTGAAAATTCTTTTGATTGATCGCCGCCTGTTTTCTGTTCTTCGCATTTACACGCCCGCCATAACAATTCCGCGAACATGACCGGGTGAGGCTGCTGCCAGATTAACAGCACCGCAATTGACGAAGGCGTGTTTGCGCCTGACGGATCGCACATTTTGGGCCAGCGCGCTCCGCTGTACCCCTGCGAAGACGCGGTTTCTTTCGCCGCAGGCAGAATTTTTTTATAGTACTCAAGAGAATTCCGCAGTTCGTCTGTTCTTCCCCAAAGAGCGAAATGCGCGTGATGCCAAAAGTGCATTTCAAGATGAAACTTTCCGTACCAGCTGTTGCAGCCAAGGCCGGTTTCAGCCGGCGGGAGCGCCCCCCTGCCTTGAATCGCGGTTAAATACAAAGAGAGAATTATTCTGCGTTCCAGTTCAAACGCGCGTTTATCCGTTGAGCCTGAAAAATCCATAAAACCGCCTGAGAGCCAATAATTTTCCCAGAATGCTGCGCATTTTTCTTTTGCGTCATCAAATAAATCTGTCTGATTATCCGTTTCTTTGTAATCACCTAATCCAATCCGGGATAACGCCGGAACATACACCGGCTTAAACCTGACGCAGAATTCAATTGACTGTTCATCAGGAATAAAATTAATTATATGCGGCTTTTCCCGTGATGCTGCATGAAAACCTGTTCCATCAACAGTAACTTCGTAAATAGTTTCATCCAGTTCTCTTTTTATGAAAATATTTTGCCGCTTTCCTGTCTCATGGCGCGAAACAAATGTTTTATGCGAATCATGCGCTGTAAAATCCGCCGCGCATTTTTTATGACTGCCGTATGGAAAATTTACCGTTATGCGCAGATTCCCGTTTTTCAGCAAAGAGGATGCGGCGCGGACATATAAAGCGTCTTCCTGCGGGTGGACAAACGTCTGTGTTTTTACAGTTTCACCGTTTATTGAAAATTCCGAGTATAAAATTCCTTTCCATAAAGAGAGCAGCTGACTGACCGGTTTACATTCGTTCATTGATAAATTGCCGCCTGAAAATTCAAAACCAATTTTTCCAAGATGGAATTTATGCGCGTTTACCCTGATTTTCTTGAAAAGTTCTTCCTGTCCCGCGTCATCTGCGGCGTAATATACCGTCCTTCCGTAAGTATCAAACGGCGTTAAACGCAATTCCTGCTGGCCGCCCGCTGCCGGATACGAATGCCATCCCCACTCGGACATTGTGCAGAGCGGGAACGCGTCCTGCCCTTCGCAGTATTCATCATAAAAAGTCTGAAGTCCCGTAAAGTCCGCCGTAAAGCAGAATTTTCCGTTTCCAACTGATAAAGGCGCGTTTTTATTTAATTTTGCGTAATGGGGATTATGCCTTTCCACTGTTTCACGCCGGTTCAATTGTTACCCTCCGTTTTCATTCTCTGTCATGAACTTAAGGCTTTCCTTGCTCATTTCATCAAAGAGCGAACGGGCGTCCTTTAATTGCAATTTCTGCACAGCAAGATCATGTGAAAAGATACGGAAAGCCTTTTCTATATCGTTCTCAAATACCGCTTCGATTATTCCTTCCTGGGCAAGAACATGGTGCATAACCAAAGCTCTTATATCGGAGGTGAGGCCGTTAGTTGAAACGGCGGAAATTTTACCGCGTGTAAAGACAGCGTTGGTCTCAACTACAGGTCCGGATGGAAGATCAGGCATCTGCCCCTTGTTGGGCAGGTTTACATTCGTGGTAATGTCTCCCGCTCCCGATAACGCCTTCACTATTTTCAGGCCTTCTTCCCCTGATTCAACGGGCGTCATTGACAAAGCGCCGCCGCAGTAAGCTATTGCTTTTTCTTTTAACATTTCACAGTCTTTTACTCGCCATGAAACCGGCGTAAGAGCAAAACCCCAGCTTTCAACCGCTTCGGGAGACGAAAGATACCATGAATGCGGGCAAAATTCCGCAAGATGCCTGTCTCCGGCGGCGGCGATTAGTCCGTAGCGCAGGAAAAGATCCATTTTTACGCGGTCTGTTGAGCCAAAAAGTTTTAACCTTGTCTTTTCATCTTCATTAAGGTTGTCATTGGCATTTTGCGCGTTTTTAAAACCTGTTTGCGCGTATTTAACTGCAAATTTTTTATAATATGGAAATATGTCAATATCCTTCCACGCCGCCCTGTCTATCCATGTAAAGTGATTAATGCCCATAACATTTACTTTTATTTCTTCCCGTTTAATGGATCCGGCAGGAGCAAGGCCGGCTTCTTCCAGAACGGAAGCAAGAAGCTTCTGGGTGTGAAACACTTCATGGCAGCAGCCGAACGCTTTTATCGCGGGAAATTCTTTGTAAAGCGCGCGCGTACAGACGCTCATGGGGTTTGTATAGTTGATAACCCACGCTTCAGGAGCGTATTTTTGCACCTCACGCGCGATGTGCCTGAACTGCGGAATTGCGCGCATGGAGCGGATAATTCCGCCCGCTCCGGCGCTGTCCCCGACTGGCTGGTAAATGCCGTATTTTTCCGGAACGTGAACGTCAACTGCCATCTCTTCAAAGCCGCCTGGAAGAATCGAAATAATAACAAAATCGGCTCCGTTTAGCGCGTTCTGCAGAGAGGGGTTCGCGTGAAACCGCCAAATGCCCTTGTTGCGCTCTTCCATGAGTCTATTGCCGGTTATTTCGTTTGTTACTGCGTCATCATGTTTTATGTCATACAGTTCAATTGTTCCGCCAATTTCTTTTTCAAAGGCAAGATCCTGCATTAAAACCCATGCCCAGTTGCGCGAACCGCCGCCGATGTAACATATCTTCAGTTTATTTATTTTCATGTATATCAGCTTAATTCCTATTGCCAAAATTGGCAAGGAATGGTAATTATTAAAAGCATGGGGAATAATGGGGGAATTAAAAGTTTATATAAATTCTGTTAATAATATTTTTTCTGCGGCTGTCTATATGGCTGACGATAACGGAAAAACGGTTATTATAACAGAAGAACCGGGGAATAACGGACAATCCGCATTGGGGTTTGCCGCCGGTGATGTTGGCGGCGGTAAATTCCGTGCGGAACTGACGCATGAAAACGCCTGTGCCCTTCGCAGGCTTTTTCCCTGGACAGCGCCTGTCCGCGGACTTTCCAGACCGGCGAGTTTCGGTCTTGGGGACAGGCTTGGAATAGCCGCTCCTGGTCATATAGATCTTTTTAAAAACAATGATGTGTTTCCCGTTTTCGCGCAGCAGTCCATCCGCGAGCTTAACCTGACCAACAGAACATACGAAGATGTTCTTGACGCGGCAACCTTCGCCGTGTTCCGCGAAGGATACAAAAAGGGCTTCGGCGCGGACGGAGATCATTTAAAAACCGCAAAAGATGTTGAATACGCTCTTTCCCTTGGGTTCACAATGATAACACTTGACTGTTCCGATTATATAAAAAATAATGTTAACGCGGAAAACGCGCCGCCGCTTTCGCAGTATTATAAAGACAAGTACCTTAACAGGGAATTTTTTATAGAAGATTTTGTCCTTGTTTTTTCCGAAGATGAATTAAGACAATGCGCCGCCATTTACGCGGGGGCGGTCTCCTTTGCCGCTGATATATATAAAAATTTTTTTGCCTCCGGCAAATATGACGCTGATTTTGAAATTTCGATAGATGAAACATTTTCTGTTACTGCGCCATTACAGCATTTTTTTACGGCGCGCGAACTGCTGGACGCGGGTGTAAAATTCGCTGCAATTGCGCCGCGTTTCTGCGGAGAATTTCAGAAGGGAATTGATTATATTGGCGACACAGCTCAGTTTGAAAAAGAGATAAGAATACACGCCGCTGTCGCGCGCCATTTGGGGCATAAACTGAGCATTCATTCAGGCTCTGACAAATTCAGCGTATTTGCGGCCATCGGGCGCGAAACGCGCGGTTGTTTTCATATAAAAACGGCAGGGACAAACTGGCTGGAAGCGATGCGCATAACAGCGCGCAAAGATCCTCCGCTTTACCGCGCGATTCACTGTTTCGCCCTTTCGGTGTTTGAAGATGCCAAAAAATATTATCATGTAACAACTGACCTCTCCCAAATCCCGGATATTTCCGCAATGAAAGATGAGGATCTGCCTGAAATGTTCAACAATAACGGCGCGCGCCAGCTGATTCATATTACCTACGGATTTATATTGCGCCAAAAAAATGACGATGGGTCTTTTATGTTCAGGGACCGTCTTTATAATCTCTGGCGTGAAAATGAAGATGAATACCGCGCCGCTCTTGTGAAACATATCGGAAAGCATTTAGAATTATTGTTTGAAGGAGTTAAATCATGACAAAGAAAGCTCTTGTTCTGCTGGCGGACGGTTTTGAGGAAGTCGAAGCTGTAACGCCAATCGACTATTTGCGCCGCGCCGGGGTAGAGGTAACTACTGCTTCAGTTTCTGCGGATCTGATCGTTACGGGCAGATGGGGCGGCATCAGAATAACCGCCGACACTGTGTTACGTGAAATCGCAGGGAGCGCTGGCGAATGGGACGCTGTGATTCTCCCAGGCGGAATCCCCGGCGCGGAAAATCTGGCCGCTTCCAAAGAAACAGTCGCCCTTCTTAAAGAAATGGCGACCGCGGGAAAATTGATCTGCGCAATCTGCGCTTCGCCGGCTGTGGTTCTTTTCCCGCTTGGTCTTCTTGACGGAAAAAAATTTACCTGCTATCCGGGAATGGAAGAAAAACTGACAGATGCCCTTTGGCTGCCGGATCGCGTAGTGGCGGACGGCAATATTATTACAAGCCAAGGCGCGGGAACAGCGGGAGAATTCGCGATAGCGATTATCGAAAAACTGGTTGACGAAGCCGCCGTCTGTAAAATAGCCGAAGCGATACTGCTGTAAACTTTTCAGGCATTCACATAACAGGGATTTAATTTATAACCTTTTAACCATAATTCCTTCACTATGTGTTTATATGGTATTCACATGAAAAAAGAGATACGCTTTATTTAAATATTACTGGTTCTCTGTCATGTGAATACCTGATTAAGGTTATTTTGCAAGGATCTTCGCGAATGATTTTAATTTCCCGCTTTTAATAAATGTTCCAGGAACTTCAAGTATTTCGCGTGCTACTTTATTGCCGATAGCGGCGCTTTCCGAAATTGACTTGCCGCGAATCCATGCGGCGGTAAAAGCCGCGCAGAAGGCGTCGCCCGCTCCTACAGTGTTACGCGGAGTTATGGTGAATGTTTCTTCGCGGTATACATTGCCGCCTGCGACTACCACCGCGCCCCTGCCTCCCAGTTTGATAACCATTATGGGATATAATTCTCCGTCTGTGATTATTTGCAGAGTTGGGCAGACATCGCTGAGGATTATCGCTTCCTTTTCTTTTTCGGAAAGTACGGTATCTTCATCAAGGCTCTTCCTGATTGTATTGTAGAAAGTCAGAGTTTCATCCGCGTTCATAAAAATGAGCAGGGGATAATTGCGGCTGTATGTCAGGATTTCTTCCGCTTTGCTGCGTACCTGCATTACAGACGCCGCGTCCAGAGCGACCGGAATTCCACGGCGGTTTGAAAGTTTTAAAATGTGCTGCACCAAACTGCGGCGGTCAAGAATATAACCGTCCAGAACCACAACTTCCGCGGCGCTTATCAACTCCTCGCTGATATGGGATTCGTTCAGATCCAGAGCCGCGCCCGGGCTTGCCGCGAATCTTGTCTCCCCGTTTACGTTACACGCGAAACACAGCCCTGTCTTTCCGCCGGTTTTGGAGAGCATTGTTAACACGCCTGCTTCCGTCATTTCTTTTTCAAACAGACCGGCATGCTCGTCCTCTCCGATAGTGCCGTAAAACGCGGCGCTCATTCCCAGCATCGCCGCTATTTTCGCCACATTTGCCGCGCCGCCTCCGGAGCTTTTTACCGCCTTTGAAAAATCAATCGAAGGCTCATTCAGGATAGATTCCGCCGCGTCCCGGCTTATATGCTGAACCGGATCTGTAATGCCGTACTTTTCCGCGAGAGAAAGATCAATATCAATAAACACATCGACAATCGGATTGCCGATACAAAGCAGCTCAGTCAATGAGACCTCCATGAATATTTGTGGTTATATTTTCACATAAAAAAGAGGGGTTAGGGAATAGGGAGCAGAGTGAGACACGATAAGCCCGTAAAAGACAGCAGGCAGTTTCCCCAATCACGCTCATAACTCCAGCTTGCTCCTGCCTTTCCCGCTTCCGGTAGTAAGCGGCAGTGAACAGTTAATCCGCTGCCTGACCTGGGCGTTGCATTGCGCATAACATTCAAACCGGCGTTACACTATTTATCCTTGTTTTGATTGGCTAAAAACTTGATGATACTTTTCATGTCTTCGATTGGGATATCCTGTTTATCCTGAATAATGACTTCCTTTATATCACCTGTTTCATCGTCAATTA
>JAIRQN010000046.1 GCA_031256445.1 Treponema sp.
ATCAGGCAAAGGATTATTTCCAGATTTCAAAAATGGTAGTATGTATGGTAACATTAGGCTTCATCGGCTGGTTTTTTTTTTTTTTTTTGAAATTTATCGAGCTAAAGTTAGCAGTATGGAGAGTAGGCAGGTAATGATTGAAGCGCGTAATGTAACTAAATTCTTCTCTATAATAAATGAAGACCGTACAGCCGACGGTTTGACAGCTATACTTTCTGTTTCACTTAAAGTTGATGACGGAAAAATAGTCAGCCTGTTGGGTCCTTCGGGCTGCGGTAAATCCACATTTTTGGAAATTCTCGGCGGATTACAAGCTCCAACGGAAGGCGGAGTTTTTATTGACGGTGTTCAGGTTTTAGAGCCGCTTCCTTCCACACGAAAAGAAATGGAAGCCTACAAACGAAAATATAAATTTTTATCTCCGCTTGCAAACGGTATGTTTAAAAATCAGCCTAAACATGATATAGCAATGATATTTCAGGATTACGCTATATTTCCCTGGATGACAGTGCTTCAAAATGTAGTGTTTGCCTTAAAGTTACGCGCAATTAAGCGAAGTGAAAGAGAAAAGAAAGCGGTTTTCTTTCTGAAAAAAACAGGGCTGGCAGACTCGCTTAATAAATATCCGTCTCAGCTTTCAGGCGGCATGAGACAACGGCTTGCTTTGGCAAGAGCCTTAGCGGTAGAACCGCGCATAATTCTTATGGACGAGCCTTTTGCCGCCGTTGATACGCTGACAAGAGAACGCTTGCAGGATGATCTTTTACGTTTATGGAATGAAACAGGAATAACAGTAATATTGGTAACTCATGATGTAAACGAAGCATTATATCTGTCAGATGAGATTGTTGTTTTTTCGGCTAACCCAGGAACTATACGCAATAGATTTGTAATTAATACGCCGCGCCCTCGAAGACGCAGCGATCCGGAGCTGTCAGCTTTGGAGCAAAGAATAGGAGCGTTATTCAAATACGACATCAACCATGAAAGCGAGTATTCAATATGAAAACATTTCGTTCAAAGATTGCAAAACCTGGTAAACATATATTATTATAAAATAATTGAGAGGTTAAGTCATTGAAAATATCTACAAAAGGCAGATATGCTCTGCGAATGCTGCTTGATTTGGCGGAGAATAAAAACAGCGGATTTATAGCGCTAAAGGAAATCGCTGAAAGGCAAAATATATCAAAGCAGTATCTGGAACAAATAATTACAATAATAAATAATTCAATGATTCTTCGCGCGAACCGCGGAAAACACGGCGGCTATATGCTGGCAAAAGAACCTTCGGAAATAACCGTCGGCCAAATCCTGCGTATTACCGAGGGTAACATATCGTCTATATCCTGCCTTGAAGGCGAGGTTAATCAATGCGATAAAGTAGATACCTGTAAAACTCTTTACATATGGAAAGAACTTAATAAAGTTATCGCGGATTATCTTGACAGCGTTACTTTGCAGGATATTTTGAATAAATATCAGGAACAGCAGATTGACAACTATGTAATTTAAAAGGAGATTGAGGCTCTTGCAAAACTTCAGTTTTGCAAGCGGCTATTTATGATAATTTTTTTAGTATAGCTTTGGCAGGTTCAGACATTCGTACATATCCGTAAGCATTTCTTCAAGTTCCTCAAGGCTCTTGCCCTGGGTTACGTCTTCAGGAAATTTATCAAACCAGCCGACAAAAAAACCGTCTTCAGCTTCAAAATATGTATATTCCATATTGAGTTTTTGCAGGGCGCCGCCCTGCGTAAACGGCGCCCTTCGCATAAACTAAATCATCCTTTGACCTGCGGCATGCGCGAACGCCAAACGAACAGCCTCTTTCGAATTGTCAAAGTTGCGGAGGTTAAGCATTGCAATCCAACTACCTAGTATACTATTCATATCAGCGCGCATAGTAGTATAATCCGTAGTGGACAAATATGTTTCGGAAACAGTTGCTGTTTTGGAACCCGGGGCTCCGGCGACAAAACCGTCCGTGCCAGCAGATTGCACGTTCAACGTGTAATGACCCAAGGCAAACGAGTTCGCCCTGTTTACGAACACATCGCTCAGCGTATCCCACCACGTTGGAGTAGTTTCCGGCAGAGCCATGAAGTTTACAGTTGCAGTTTTGCCTTCGGCGATAGTGATGTCCTTGCTCTGTTCTATCGGTACCGGCACCGGAGTCGGGGTCGGCGTTGGGGCCGGTTCGTTCGGGCACGCTGTCATACCGAAAATCGTTCCCAGCGTCAATCCGCCTATCGCAACGGCGGCCGCAATTTTTTGTTTTGTTTCTTTCTTCATTTTTTTTCTCCTTTTATATTTCTAAAAATAATGCTCACGGGATAAATGACGACGCCATCGGGCCCCACGGGCCTTTGTCGCCCTTAGAGTTTTCGTAGCGTACGCAGATGAAACACTGCTTGCCTGAGTTGTCGTAGGGAAACTCGATAAGGTCGCGCTTGCGTCGGGTAAAGTGGCTGGCAGTCAGTTCTTCGGGGTTTTGCGGGACGCGGCGAAGGTATTGGCGCTCAATCATCATTTCTTCGGTGACGCCGTCCGGGTTCGGGGGAAGGACGCCGAAGTAAATGCGGAAACCCCAGTCGGCGCGCTCGTCGTAGCGGTGCCCGTCTATGGGGGTGATGAAAAGAGAGAGCGCGTTCTTATGGGGATATGTGATTTCGGCGGCAACGACGCTGGTCGGCGGGCCGATGTTGGTCGGAATGGTATCAGGGAGCCTCATACCGAGGGAGACCCAGTCCGCTTCTGTAAGGGGCGGCATGAAGAAATGGCGGCGGCGTAAATCCCTCATGTGGTCAGTCAAATCGCCGAAGGCGGTGCGTACCATTTGATTGGCTACCATGTTGCGCTCAGCGGTCTGCGCTAATTCCAGCGCTTCACTCGCCTTGTTAAAAAGCTGCGTGAGTTTAGTTGACATATCGGCAGGAACGTTCCATGCAGTCGCGCTGCCGCGCAGGGCGTTGACCCAGATGTGCGCCATAGTCAGTTGTCCTGTACGTGAGGACGGAAGCCAGTCTTTTGATGACATGCAGTTCTCCTTTTATTTGGTTTGGCTGATTGTTACGCGGGGGCGTTTTTTTGTACCGCAGTGGCGTTTTTTCAGCGCGGAAAAACTCCCTTTTGGTCTGACAGGGCATTTTTCCAGAACAGAAAAACTCCCTTTTGGTCTGTCAGGGCATTTTTCCGGAGCAGAAAAACTCCCTTTTGGTACGGCAGGGCATTTTTTCATAGTGGAAAAACTCCCTTTTGGTCTGTCAGGGCGTTTTTCCAGAGCAGAAAAACTCCCTTTTGGTACGGCAGGGCATTTTTCCAGAGCAGAAAAACTCCCTTTTGCGCCTGCGGGCTGTAAGGACGCGTTAGAAAACGCGCCCGTTCGGTTATGATGTGTATTCATTGTCATTGGAAAGTTTGTCTGCCAGATATACGGTATTTGTGTCAAGCTGATGCAGCATTGCTACTATAACCCATACATCAATTACAGCCCATATGTCACCATCTGTATGTCCAATTCTGACAGTCATGATATTACCAGTAATTGTTACAGCACTCCCATTATTTGCAATTACCTTTACTTCTTTAAGATTAGCTTTAATATAAGTCAATTGTGTAGGATTATTTATACCAATATAGTCAAAGACTTCTCCAATAGTTGTAGCCATGTTGTTAAAATCGCCAGCAGCAACACCTTCACGGTTTGTTACAGCGATGCCTTGAACTCTGACTCCCGCAATATTTTTTTCACATTCGCAGCCCTCACCTCCGCAGTCCGGCTCTCCCGCAAGGTGAATCGTTCCTGCCGGGCATTGACAGCCGAGAGCGGCAACCGCCTGCGTTTTTGTTGCTCCGCATTTAGTGCAGGTGCTTGTTTCCACGCCTTCTTCCGCCGCGGTAGGCGCTGTTGTTACCGCCCACGCGCCCCATGTGTGCGTACAGGGTTCATCCCCGCCGCAGGCGGTAAAAGAGAGGGCAAATACTGTAATGAGGATTAAGTTAGCGAGGACTAACGGAGAACGGAGAACGGAGAACGGAGAACGGCTTTCTAAGTTTTTCATATTTTAGCTCCTTTGTCTATTATAATTATTTCCTTATTGTATTTTATTAGTTTTAAGGGAGAGTGTAAAGCGGTTTTGAGGCTTTTGTTAAAGTAGATTGATACAAAAACAACAGGATGTATCTTTCAGGCGTTAACTAAATCTTTATCATTATGTACTATTTCCTGCATTTCACGGACGATGGCGCTTAATGCGGCGAGGCGCACTTCCATAGATTCACGTTTTGCAGCCTGACGGTAATTTCCCTGTTCTACTGCTGTAACAGCGCGGCTTACTTCATCTTCGATATTTATTTCGTTGTGTTTATATGCGCTGTCAAGTATAACAATGTTCATCCTGTTTAATTATTTCATTTTCTTTTCATTGCTGTCAAGGTTCTTTTGTCATTATTTAAAAAATTCATCGGCGTAACGGACGCCGCTCATCGCGTCAGCGGCGTAAAAATCAGCGCCTATTTTATCAGCGTACTCCTTGTTTAAAACAGCTCCGCCTGCCATTATCCTGCAATCCGGTTTTTTTTCTTTTAACAAACGGATCGTTTCTTCCATGTAGACAACTGTTGTTGTCATCAACGCGCTTAAACCTACAAGGCGTATATTCTCCTTTAATACTGTTTCCACAACAGCGTAAGGCTCAACATTTTTTCCAAGATCGATAACGTCAAAATTATAATTTTCTAAAAGTATTTTTACGATGTTTTTTCCGATATCATGAATATCACCCTTAACTGTCAATAAAGCGATTTTCCCCCTCTTTTCCTGAACTTTTCCGCTCTTTGCCATAAATAATTTAATTTCCTCAAAAGCGGATTTTGCGGCTTCGGCGCTCATTAAAAGCTGAGGTAAAAAAATAATTCCATTCTTATAATCATTCCCGACTTTATCAAGGGAAGGAATAAGATGATTATTTATAATTTCCATCGGAGTATTTTGTTTTGACTGCGCGGCATCGGCCAGCATGTCCTTTGCTGCTTTTCCTGCCTGTTCACGAAGGCCGCGGATGATTGCATTGTAAAGACTTAATTTTTCATCCATCGCTGCCGGCTTCGCGTGATCAGTCGGATTCGCTTGATCCGATAGCTGTTTGGAAAATCTATTAATATATTCGCCGCAATTTGTATCTATGCCTTTTAATATATTAAAAGAATAATACGCGTCCATCATCGAAGTATCCAGCGGATTTATAATTCCCGCGCTTAACCCTGCGTTTAACGCTAGAGTATAAAAACCAGCGTTTACTTTTTGTCTTTCAGGAAGTCCAAAGGAAATGTTTGATATTCCAAGAATTGTATGAATACCCATTTTAAATCTTATATATTCCATCGCTTCCAGCGTAATCTTCGCGTTATCACCGCCCGTGCTTATTGTCATTGTCAGAGCGTCAAAGATGATGTTTTTTTTATTGATGCCGAAGTCTTCTGCCGCGCTTAGAATTTTTTGCGCGATATCAATTCTTCCCTGCGCAGTCTCCGGTATGCCGTTTTCATCCAGAGTGAGCGCAACAAAACACGCGCCGTATTTTTTTACAAGAGGAAGAAATTTTTCCAGTGATTCCTTTTTTCCGCTGGCCGAATTGAAAAGCGGTATGCCGTTATAAAGACGCAAAGCGCGTTCTGCGGCTTGGTAATTTGTTGTGTCAATCTGCAGTACAGCGCCGCTTACACTTTGCAGTTCTTGTACAATTTTCGCAAGAATCGCCGTTTCATCAATATCGGGCAGCCCCGCGTTTACATCCAGTATCTGGGCGGCGTTTTCCGTCTGTGAAAGTCCTTCCCTGCAGATGTAATTCATGTCATTTTCGCGTAACGCTGTTTTCATCCGCGGTTTGCCTGTAGGATTAATTCTTTCTCCTATAATGACGGATTTTCCGCCGAAAACAACGGTTTTTCCCCATGAAGAAACAGCGGTGTAATTTTTCGGCTCCGCGGGCGTAAACGGAACATCACGGCACGTTTCGATCATCAGAGCGATATGTTCAGGAGTAGTGCCGCAGCA
>JAIRQN010000081.1 GCA_031256445.1 Treponema sp.
CTTACAAGTGGTCTGGCTTTCCGCGGCAAGCCGCGGGGTATGAACCCCTTCGGTGACTGCGCTCGTTCGGTCATGCCCGAGTAAACTCGGGCACGACTCTCACTTCGCTTGTCAATCAACTGCCTTAAAATTATACAATGGCTTCAGCCGATGTTCGACTTCTACAGTTTCACTTATGTAATCCAGCACATCCCTGGGCTTCTTATAAGCCATTGGACTTTCTTCCAGGGTATCTTTGCAGATAACGCTTGACCAGATACCGCGCATTTCCTTGCGGTATTCATCAAGGGACAGGCTGCGGGCATCTGTGCGGGCTTTTTTCCTGCCTGAACCGTGCGGAGCGGAATAGTTCCACGAGGCGTTTCCTTTCCCCTTTCCCAAAACAGCGCCTTCCGCCATAGAAAAAGGTATTATAACAGGTTCGTCTTTCTTCGCAGAAATCGCGCCCTTGCGGATAATGGAAGCGTCAGTGTCAATAAAATTATGCGCGCAATCAATGTATTCAATCTCTCTGATATCAGCGCCGAAAAAACCTTTCGTTATTGACCATGCCATAAGCGCGCGGTTAACAAGAGCATAGCGCTGAACAATGTGCAAATCCGCCAAATAATCATCTGCGCACGCGCTTTTCAGGTATTTAACCAGGCTTTCTGCGTCAGTTTCGCGTAACGCAATTATTTCATGATATTCAGCCGTATGCGCCCCGAATATTCTCGAACCGGAATGTATTAAAAGCCACCGGTTATGGTTTTCGTCAATGTCAATTTCAATAAAATGATTCCCTCCTCCGAGAGATCCAAGAGAAGCGAATACGCGTTCAGGATTTTTTCCCTGCTTTTCACATAACCTGCGAATCTCATTTTTAAATCTGCCTGTATCAGATAAAACGGTATCATTTGACCAAAGAGAAGCAAAAATATTTACTTCATCCATCGCTTCATGAAGCGATGAGCGAACCGCCTGACCTGAAGGAATATTTTTCCGAATGAACTTATCCAGTTTGTCAAAAGCGAGTTTTCCGCGCCCAAGATTGCAGGCGCAGACGCCGCAACCGATGTCAAGCCCAATGACCGACGGTATGACAAGATCGTTATATGTCGCAGTCCAGCCGATTACCGTGCTTTTACCGGAATGAACATCCGGCATTATGCGCACTGCCGTTCCGGCAAACGCGCCATGATCAAGATAATTGCGTATCTTGTTCTCACAGGACGATTCAAGGGCCTTTGCGTAAACAACAGCCTCATTGTATTTTCCTTTAACAATTATCGGATTAACTTTTATTTCTGACATTATTTTTCTCCTTCAGCAGTTTCATTGTTTCACCGTCGTATACGCGGATTGGATTCCCGCGCTCAAGCTCCCAATGGCTGTGACGTAAATCAGAGCGCGACTTTTTTTCGCTGCTTTTCTGTTCTTCGCAAAACAGGGAAGCAAGCCGCGCCAAAGCGAGCCGTTTGTTAAGCAGCTGAGATCGTTCTCCTCTGGCGACCGCGCTCTTTCCTGACGGTATATGGACCGCGCGGACCGCTGTTTCTGTTTTATTGACATGCTGACCGCCAGGACCGCCCGCCCGCGCTGTTTCAAAACGCACATCGTTAGGTGAAAATATTCCACCGGCCGCCGGTTCGCAAAATGGCTTAACCTGCACAAACCAGTTTTTGCGTTTATGATGAGGGCGGTATGAGCTCTGCCAAATCCATTGAATAATGCCAGTCCATGACTCGGTGAATGTTTTAACATCCGTTCCTTCAAGCGCAAGCAAGGCCGAGCGGATATTTCCTTTGTCTCCCGCGCTTTCAGTTTCGATAATTGTAAGTTTAATCCCCAATTCCGGCTGAGACTTTATTTCACGCATTATTGCCCGCATGGTAAGAGCCGCGGCGTGGGCGCATTCCTCAGGGCCATTCCCCGCCGAAATACTTAACCAAATAGTTTCCAAAATAACTCCTGTTAACAGTATTTTCCCTGTTAGATTGCAAACAGAGAATGAATAGACGACCGATTTTACAAACGATCATTAACCAAAAGAGCCGCCTGGAATTAGATTGAGACAGAAGCGTAGTTTACAGGATACCGGAGGCTCTGCCTTTCTGAGAATGCACGGTTGTTACTGTTCTTTTCATTTTGAACCTCCAAAGTTAATTTAATGAAATTATTATATTAGCCAGTATAAATTATGTCAACGTGTCCCTTTAGCTTCAGACATACCAGCACATTTTTCTACTTTTTCTTTCCGGTAAGGCTGCCTAATAATCCGCGCATAAGAGTGTTGCCCGCAGTCCGCGCAGCGGATTTGGCGGCGGCTTGCAACACTCCGTCGCGCTTCCCACCTCTTGGTCCGGTTGAACCAAATACAAGCTCTTTCATCCCACCCTGTCCAGAGCCTTTTTGAGCGTTGGAAGTTTTATTCGCTGCGTCAGCTTTACCTGCGCCTGGCTGTTCAGCGGCTTTTTTATCATCATTTGCTTTTTCCGTCCGTTTTGTCAGCAGCTCATACGCTGATTCCCTGTCAATGGTTTTTTCATATCTTCCGTAAAAAATGGATTGCTTTATCAGGTTTTCCTGCTCAGCGGATGTGACAGGTCCAAGCCTTGATCCCGGAGCTATTACCGAACATTTCTGTACAATAGACGGACTGCCTTTCGCGTCAAGGAAAGAGATCAGCGCTTCGCCTGTGCCCAGTTCCTGAATTGCCTGCTCGGTACTGAAAGCGGGATTGGCTCTCATGGTCTGCGCCGCTGTTTTTACAGCTTTTTGATCCCGCGGCGTAAAGGCGCGCAGCGCGTGTTGTACGCGGTTGCCCAGCTGCCCCAGCACTTTATCGGGAACATCAAGCGGATTTTGCGTAACAAAAAATACTCCTACTCCTTTGGAACGAATCAGCCGGACTACCCTTTCGATTTTCTCCAATAAGACCGGCGGGGCATCCGCAAAAAGAAGATGCGCTTCGTCAAAAAAGAAAACCAGTTTAGGCTGAGGCATATCGCCTATTTCCGGCATGACTTCAAAAAGTTCAGATAACATCCACAAGAGCGTTGTTGCGTATAACTTTGGCATGTTATAGAGTTTATCCGCGGCAAGAACATTTATAACTCCCTTCCCCGAGCTGTCAGTGCGGACGAAATCCATTATATCAAGCATTGGTTCGCCGAAGAATTTTGAAGCGCCCTGTTCATCAAGAGTCAGCAGACCGCGCTGTATGGCTCCGATTGAAGCCGTAGTAATATTACCGTATTCGGTTTTAAAATCATTCGCGTGATCGCCGACATATTGCGTCATCGAGCGGATATCCTTCATGTCGAGTAACAGCATATCGTTGTCATCCGCGATTTTAAAAATAATCTGTAAAACGCCGGATTGCGTATCGTTCAGGTTCAGAAGACGGGACAGAAGCAAAGGCCCCATGTCGGAAACTGTCGCGCGGACAGGATGTCCCTTTTCGCCGAACACATCCCAAAAAACAGCCGGGTTTGTGCGCGACTGCCAATCCGATACGCCAATTTTTTCCAGTCTGGCGCTGAGTTTATCGCCAGGCACGGCAGGCATTGAAACGCCAGATAAATCCCCTTTAACATCAGCAACAAACACAGGTATTCCAATTGAAGAGAAAGACTCGGCCATCATTTGAAGAGTTACAGTTTTACCTGTTCCTGTAGCGCCTGTTATAAGGCCGTGACGATTTAACATTTCAGGCATTATAACAATATTTTCCAATTCAGTATTTTTAGCTATACATAAGGGATTACTCATAAAAACTCCTTTTAACCTGTTTTATTCTATACCAAAAATATTATATTGGCAAGTTAAAGTAATAATAAAAGCGCGGCAATACCCGTCAACAGAGCTGCCTAATCTGTCCATTGATGAGAAGGAGCGTATTCGCCGGGATTACGCATGGAATATTTTCAGGAAAACTTATTTTAAAATAATAAAAACTATGGTATAATACCATTACTTTATGAAGCCTTTTTTCATAATAATTCTGGCTTTCTTCATTGGTTTTACATCATGCGGCAGCAGGGACGGTTCAATCCCTGACGCTCCCGGAGGTGATCCTGTTATTACGCCAGGCCCAGATGATTACACAGCCTATTTTGCAGAAACCGCTCCGGTTATTGACGGCGCAGGAGATGATCCTGCATGGGAAAGAGCCGATTGGAAGCAGATAGATAAGGTATGGCTCGGCGGAGGCAATGCCAGCCAATCAAATCTAACTCCTCCTCCTGCGGGGACATATTCAGGCAGATTCAAGATTGTATGGACGGAAGACAGGCTTTATTATCTGGTAGAAATAAAAGACAGTTATTTAAGTCTTACAAGAATAGCGGATCCTTATAATGAGATATATAACGATGACTGCCTGGAGCTATTCATTAATGAAGACGGATTGGGCGGTTTTCACGAAAACAATAACAACGCATTTGCATATCACATGAGTTATGACGAAGAAAGCGTAATGGATTATGTATCTGGCCAGAGCGGTAATTCTAATTTCCGGAATGGATATATAAAACGCAATCACCATGTAAGATACGCAATTGGAAACAGAGACAACGCGGACGGATCCAATTTGTATACATGGGAAGCTGAAATGAAAATATTCAATAAAAATTATCCTGTCAGCGGTAACCCCGATTATCCGCCGGAAAAATTATCAGAAAATAAAATAATGGGTTTCGCGGTTGCCTACTGCAATGCCGGTCCGTCCAACTTCCGCGAATATTTTATGGGCAGCATGTCAATCTCCGGCGCCAACAAGAATGTGGCATATCAAAACGCGGGTGTATTCGCAAAATTAAAACTGGTAAAATAACTTTGCTTTAATTTTTGGAAAGGAATTAACGGTATGAAAAAAAAATTTTTTTTATTTATTATAATTATTTTTACATCTTTTACAGCATGTAATAATAAAGATGAACAGGAAATAAATACGGAAGAAACGCCCGAAGAAACGCCGGGAAACGCAGATGGAAACTCAATTGTATCACTGGTACGATCAACCGCCGTAACAGACGTTACGCAGCATACTTATGCAAGCATTAAAGCCCTGGTAGATGAAGCGATTGAACTTGCAGGCGGCCTTGAAGGCATAGTAAAACCGGGCGACACTGTCGTTCTTAAACCCAATATTATAACCACTGTTTATGGCTGGTCCTGGCCGAACGGAGTCAGAATTCCGGCAGGCGCACCTGATGCGGCGACACCGGCAGCCCCGAACGGCATTGTTACAGACTGGCGTGTTGTGCAAGCTGTCGCGGAGAATGTAAGGGCAATTATCGGAGAGAAAGGCGCCGCGGGCGCGGGCAGAATCCTGGTCATGGAAAGTTCGGGCAAAGGCAATCCGGCAAGCGGCACCGCGGATCAATATGCGAATGTAAATTACAACCTGACAAATCTCTCCGCTGTCGACGAGCTTCTTACCCTTGACGCTGTCGGCGGCGCTTATTGGGTGAATCCGAACCCCGCCGCGCTTCCTTCCGACGTTCTTAAAATTAAGTTGGATAATCCTGTTTTTAATACGCCTTTCAGGCAGTCTGATTTCAGCGGGAACCCTGTATCTCCGTCCTATACAAGTTATGACGGCCAGGGAAACTATTTCGTAGCCAGACAAATGTATGAAGCGGACGCGCTTATCTGTATTCCCGTGCTGAAACTCCATACAACCGCCGGTACGACAGGCGCCATTAAAAATATATCAATAGGCGCGTCGCCGCCCCGGATTTATGGAAATTCAGCTAACGATATAGGGCGCAATTTCAGAATACCTCATACAGAGTCTAATGGCATACATAAATGGATAGCCGATTATTATTCAGTTATGCCGGCGGATTTTATTGTTATGGATGCATTGCAGGGCGCGGATCAGGGGCCTCTCCCTCCCGCGGGTGACGCCGAAGCGCTTAAAAGAATGAACAGTATGCTCGCTTCCAGAGACGGTCTTGCGATTGATGTTGTTCTGTCCAACATAATAAAAGTTGATTATACCAAAGTAGGTCATTTGGTATATTTAACCAACAGGGGCGAAGTCGGCACAAAACCAGACAGGAGGTTTCCTGTTATGGGCAATCCCGGAAATATAACCGTGGTTGGGAACGTCAAGGTTCACGATTTAAGAGAAAGCGTCAATTTCAGTGGAAGCATAACTACAGGTCTTGGCGGTAATATTTCTTCTACAAGATTGTCAGCGCAGCAGATGGCAAGACCCGCTGTTTCAATTGCGTCAGCGGAAAGTACGGAAGGAAACCTGAATTTGAACCTGACTGTTTCCGCGAACACGGTTAAAGTTGATGTTTATATCGACAGTAAATATTTACAAAGCGTGAATAACAGTTTTGATAATATAGTTATTGACGCTTCAATAATCGCTGGCGCAATCCGCACCTTCGGCGGCGATTCGTATAATATAACGGTGTATGCCTATACCAATTATATGGCATACGAGGAAGCGTCTATAACAATAGACATATAAACAGACAGAGACTGATATTGGACAAGCAGTGGATTATCGCGGCAATACAATTTTTCTTCTGGACTTGCCGGGATATGCTCAGCGGTTTCTTTCCGTATTTTCTGGCGGGAATCTTTTTGGGCGAGTTGATAAAATTCGCATCATGGACAAAATTAATTTATAAATGGATATCAAAATCGCCGGTATTGGCTGTAATATCCGCCTCCATTATAGGCATATTATCGCCGCTTTGCACCTATGGGACTATTCCAATTGTTATCGAATTATATAAAAGCCAGGAACCGCGAAGCGGAACAGTGCGCGCATCGCCGTTAATCACGTTTTGCGCCGCGTCATCCCTGATGAACCCTCAGTTATTTGTAATGACCGCGGGCGGCATAGGACTGGAAATGGCTATTGTTCGCACGCTTGCCGTATTTACATTCAGTTTCGCTGCGGGAATGTTGACATTAATTATCCCTGACAGATTCATGATCAGAAAAAACATAAAAGTTTATGAAGACGGCGGCGGGAAAATAGAAACCAGAAAAAAGAAAAAATTCGCCGTAAAGCAATACTTTATTAATTGCGTTAAAAGTTTTTTATATATCGCGCCTTTTTTGCTCATTGGCGTATTTTTAGGAGCTGCCGTAACTGTTTTTGTACCGCAGAGATTCTTTTACGAGGCTCTTTATATGGGCCGCGTTCAATCCATTCTTGCCGGCGCTATTTTGGGCATACCAATGAACGCCTGCGGAGGCGGAGCAATACCGTTTGTGCAAACATTACTTGCGCTGGGATTGGGAAAAGGCGCCGCTCTTGCGTTTTTTCTTGTCGGTCCCGCATTGCGCCCCGCTCCGCTGGCGGCAATGTCCGCGTTGTTTACCCCGCTGATGTTAATAGGCTATGCAGTATTTCTCATAATTTCCGCGGTGTTTATGGGGCTCGTGTATGTATAAAAAACTTTTTTTCGTTAAAATTTCCGCGTAAATGGCAGCGGTTTGCGCATTCTTACAAGGAGAAGCAGCGGCAGCAGTACGTAAGGTGAATTAAATAAAAGGAATTTCACCGGATTAGGAGTTCTCCATTCAGGTTCGCCGAAGAATTCCACTCCAAAAACAATGATACCTGTAACGCCGGCAATCATTGTCGCGTAAATTACAGAGGGAAGCTGAATACGGTTCCAGCCGCGCCAAAGAGAAAGTACAAGCATTATGTAGAACGGCATGTACACAAAAGCCGAAAGCCCTGTAACTATGCGCATCCAAACCGGCGGATTCTGAAATAGCGGATCCGTGTCATGGGCATACCAATAGTTCGAGTTCACAATAAAATTTGACGATGGCTGATTAAAATCTATACCCAATGTCGGAATCATATCGGCAATGCACGATGTAATAATAAAGAGAGAAAAGACCGCCATAAAGAATATGTCGATTGGCCTTTCACGAAGAGGCAGGTTTGCTCCGGTTTTTGTATCGTTTATCATAATAAGTTAGTATATATTATTTTGAATTCAATGTCGAGGGGAAGACGGATTGAGAGGATAATAAACCCATTTTTTTCCTTCTTTACGGGCATTAAGCAAACCTTGCTCTTTCATGCGTTCCAAAAGTTTATACGCCCCGCTTTCAGTGATACCCAGCAATTTAGCGGCGTCTTTTTTATTAAAAATAACATTAAAAAAAGCGCCAAGTATTCTTTGTTCGCTAGAACCATAACCAACATCTTTTTCTTTAGCATATTGAGGAGTATGCTGATAAGACGGCTGAATATTATAGTTTCTGTTTGAAAGGCGCATTAAAAATCCGCCGTTAATAACAGGGATTTCCGGCTTTACGGAGGACTTTTCATATGCGCTGAAAATCCGCGGAATGCCTGTGCCAAACGCTTCGATAATATTTAAGCGATAAAAAATTTGCGCCAGCTTTTCATTGCGCGTAACAGAAACGCCTGCAAGCATTAAGTCATGCGTAACTCCAGGCATTACACCGCCAAGAGACATAAACTCCAGCCTGTCGTCAAACATGCTTACAAGAACGCTGCCATCAATATAATAATCCCTGTGTATTAAAGCGTTAATATATGCTTCGCGTAATGCGATATCGGGATAATCGGTATGATCGATTCTGTACGCTCCATCAAATGTACTGCGCACTCTGTTAAAAACATGAAGATAGGCAAGCATATCATCAATTTGCCTAAAAATGGAACCGGTAAATTCCTTACGATCTTTAAACTTTTCTTTGTTAATCCCCTCAAAGATTGCAGCTTTTGTCGTATAGGGGCATTGATCCGAAAGTATCAAAGCCAGGTTTGTATAACGTCCGTCAGGGTGGATAAGCCCCAGAGATTGCTTTTGCTGCCGCCCGAATTTTACATCCTTTTCTGAAAAAATCTTGTCGGCGTATTCAAATGTTAAATCCTGTTCGATTGAGAGTTCAGAGTTAAATTGACCCGCGCTGTTATCCTTGATCATCTGGTGAATATGTTCACGGGTAGCCATAACCGTGTTGCTTCCAATGCGGACATAAACTCCCTTTGGAGCCAAGCCGTATTTGGTAAAACAGTACGGTATTGAACTCCCCTGTTTCACGGTTATTTTAATGATGAATTTTCCGTCCCGCTTCTCCGGTTCCACTTTAAAATTAGGCGAAGGGTCAGGAGCCACATTATTTCGGAAACTATCCGTTATTCTTCTCCCTTCCAGATCGACGTCTCCTCCCAGACCGAATACTGACCCATCATCGGATAGACCGAGATAAAGCGTACCGCCTTCTGTGTTGAGGAACGCCAGCATGGTATTTATGACTTTTTCGTTGAATTCACGCTTAAATTCGACAGTTGTGCCCTCTAACATTGGAAACCCCCTAAATGGCTTATAAAACCATTATATCTCCCAAATCTCCCTTTGTCAAGGAGTTTTGGGAGAGTTAGGAGAGATGGGAGGAGAGTATAAGGGGGGTGATTTTTATAGTGATAGTAACGGAGCCGAGTTTATCTTAATCAAATAAGGTTCTTTCCAGTTTCTTTAATCTCCATGAATCATCATCTGCACGCTCGGCAATATCTTTTAAAACACTTAATATGGTTTGATCTTCAGGTGTTCTTCCGTTTTTCAGTAATGGTAAAATATTCAAAACAATATTGTTAAACGATGGATTATGTCCTTCTCGTTCCATTCTTCGCATATAGCTTAAAAGATAAAAATTAATTCTTAATCTTTCATCAATATGCGTTTGAAATTTTGTGTCTTTCTTAATACTATATTTTTCAGTTTTTGGATCAAAATCGAATTTTTCAAGTAATAATGGCGTTAGATCCGTATATTCTTTTTTCAGAAGATCGAGAAAACCCAATTCTAAACCTTTAATTATTAATTCATCATTAATTTGTTCTAAAGTAGCGCCTTCGTCCTTTGCAATCAAACCTTCAATAACTTGCATTACAATTTCACCTATATCCATACCCAAATTTGCTTTTAATATCGCTTTTGGGTTGCGTGTTTTTCTAAAATTAATAATTAGCTGACCGGATAAAACCGTAAAAGGATGCTGTCTTTTTTTAAAACTAGTCTGTCCGTTTTTTTGAGGTACTGCGCCTATATACTCAAAACCGCATTTCTCGCAAGTATCAATTATTAAATGCCAAAATTCAGGGTCTTTATGTGCAAATACAAAAGAAAGCCAACGATCGAATTTTAAAACACGATACATTTCTTGGATGCTTTTAGCTATTAAATTATTATATTCATTTTTTGATTTATCCTTTGATCCTCCTTCAATTGCTTCTAGTTTGTAATCTTCTTCAGTTACATCCAAATCAAGCCATGCATTCCACATAGCCGATAAATCAAGGTAAGGAATTTTTTTGCCATAAGGAGGGTCAGTATATATATAATCAATACTTTCATCATTTAAAAATGACAGATTTGTAGCAGTTCCTTTAAAAATTTGAGCTTCATTAGTGATATTTGTAACAGCTTTTTGATTTATCAGATATATTTCTTCGATATCCTTTTTGGCATTACGGACTTTCTTATATCTACTATTAAAATATTTTACTACATCAACAAAAACGGGATTATGAGCTAATCTGTATCTATAATATTGAAATGCACTTGCATTACCTCTACCTTCACTTCGATTAGCAGATTGATGATAGGTAAGATTTATTTTTGTGACTAGTCCAGAAAACATTAAAAGCAAAGTAGCTCTTACATCCACATCTTTTTCTTTCTTGATAATTGCCTTTAACAAAGCAAGTTGTGCCATTTGTTTGTCGCTAAATAATTCCGTGACAAATTCAACATCAGCATTTTTAGGTAAAACTATTTCTTTGGGTAGTGGATAATTATTTAATATTTCTTTTATTTTTTCTTTAGTTTTTGGTTCTTTTTTTATATATTCCTTACAAACACTTTCATATGCCTCTGCTAATTTAGGAAATTTGACAGGAATAAGCAATGATTGCATAATAAAAATTGACAAGGGGTTTATATCCAAACTTATTGCCTTTCTATTATTTACCAAAGCTTCTATAGCTGTAACGCCAGTACCACCAAAAGGATCAAGCACAATATCGCCAGGTTTACTAAAATTTTTAATATACTCAGCAACTACATTCCATGCTTGTCGTGTAAAATATCCATGAACGCCAAAATGCCTTCGTGCTTGTTGTTTTTTAACTGGTATTTCTTTTAATAAGGGTCTATTTAAATAATCAAATTCTGTTTCTTTTTCCCTTGTATCATTATTGTCATAAGAATAAGTAAATGTTTTCCCTGATTGAAAGCTATTTGGCGATAATGTTTTTTGAAGCTGCTGCCAATAACTGTCTATTTCGCTGACTCGAAAATATAGTATTGGTTCGGCGGTATCTGTTGTCCTGTAACATGCAAATTCTATACCATTACACAAGGCAAAATAATAACTTCTAATCTCTGGGTGTGTAGCATAAGAATATACTTGTTCAACATTATCATCGTTTACAATTTTTTGTCTGGGAGCTTTTGCGTCCAATACAAATGCAAAACTATTATCTACTTTTATTGCATAATCAGGGATTAGGTTCACAGGTCGTTTTTTACTGCCTGTTTTTAGAAATGGGCTTTGTAAGGTTTTTTCTCTTAAAATGTTCTCATACGTGAATCCAAGTTCTTTTAAGATTGGGTCAATTATTACTGCTCTGACATCTGCTTCTTTAAAATCAGTATTTGATACGATTTTTTCAAAATTTAAATTATTAAATAGCATCTTTTTAAATTCCATAAAAACACCTTTAAAAGCAACGATAGTACTATAATACTAATACAATCAAACCAAACTTTCTATAGCCTTATTGCATTGCTATCAAATAGGACAATAAGCCTATTATAAAAAGAAATGGGATTTAGTGAGAATTTAAAAGCGGAATTAATATATCAAGGTAAATTAGTCAAGGAATTGGCATCAGAATCAGGGGTAAAAAAGGAAAATCTTGATGGTTATCTTAGTTCCAAAAAGAAAATGCCGTCTGTTGAAAAAGGCGTAAAAATCGCCAAAGCCCTCGGTGTCTCCGTTGAATACCTGGTAACCGGCGAGGACAGCCAGAAAAACGCTTCACACAATCAAAGTAAAACCAGCCGCTTAATCGGGCAATTTGCGGAACAGCTAGACCCTCAGAAAAGGGAGTTTGCGCTGGAATTTATTAAGTGGCTTCATTCCAATAAAGACAAAAGTTAAATTTTTAATCTTGAATTTTTGGAAACATCAATTTTTTTTCTATTCCAATATATTGTTTCTTTCATTTCCGTTCCCGCTGGCAATGTACTGCCATTTTTTGATGTTTTTAATTAGTTTTTATTTCCGCTCCCTTGACAAATCACCCATATTCGTAATAATATGCATTTAATGACAAATAAACATTTCTTGTCAAAATGAAAGGTTGAAACAATGAATGAGTTTCGGGTTATTGAGCTTAAAGAAGGCGTCTATAAACTCAATAACGAAGCGGCCCGAAATCTTCGTGAAACCTTAAAACTGGAAAATACCTTTTTATTAAACCTGATGAGTTCCCCAGGAGCGGGGAAAACCACTCTGCTGCTAAAAACCATTGAAGCCCTTAAAGACAGAATGAACATCGCGGTAATGGAGGCAGATATCGACTCCGATGTTGATGCCAGAACTATTTCCAAAACAGGCGTTCCGGTTATCCAACTCCACACTGGCGGAATGTGTCATCTGGACGCGGAGATGACCCGGCAGGGTATTGAAAGCCTGCGGCATGACATAAAGGACTCAGGCGGCGCATCCGGCAGCGGCAATCCAAATCTGATTATTCTTGAGAATATTGGCAACCTTATCTGCACCGCGGACTTTGACACCGGAGCCGCGAAGAACGCAACGATCCTAAGCATCCCGGAAGGCGACGACAAACCGCTGAAATATCCAAAAATATTCCAAATATCCGATGCGCTTATCATCAGCAAGACAGACACGCTGCCAGTATTCGATTTTGACATCGGCGCGTGTACAGTCCGCGCGAAAAAACTGAACCCGTCCATAGAGATTTTTCCTGTCAGCGCAAAAACCGGAGAAGGAATGGCCGCATGGATTGACTGGCTTATCCGCAATGTAAACAGTGAATTTAACTAAAATAAATATTTTAAAGGAAGGAGTATTGTATGTTTAATTTTGTTGGCGGGGCAAATCCCGCACTGGTGTGTTTGGTATGGCTGGGCGTATTGGCGGCTCTGGTTTTACTGAATGAAGTAACCCGAAGGTACAAGGCAGTTGGATTTTTTGCCTTTTTCATTCTGCCGGTTGTAATAACGGCATTGTGGCTGACCGTCATGAAAGATATTCTTTCAGAAAACTGGTTCCACACGGTAAAGGTCTATTCAGCCACAATCGCCTGTATCGGTTTTTGGTGCATACGCTATTGCAGCAAAAAAGACAAGCTGACAGGTGAAAAAAAGCCGCTATCCAACACGAAGTTCGCCATCTTCTTTCCGCCGGCAATTCTTGCCTTGAACATACTTGAAGCGGTAATCCGCGACATCCAGCTTGGCAGGAACTATTACGGAACAAAGGGAATACTGAACGACGGTATAAAAGACGGCGTGGATTACATAGTTATAGGCGGCGCATGGAACTACATGAACGGAATTGCTGGCATTCTCAGTATCATTATCATTACCGGTTTCGCGGGCATCTGCCTTCGGAAAGAAGAAAAAAACGACAAGAGCAAAAGCATACTTTGGCCGGACATGCTATGGTTCTATATCATCCCGTATACTTTCTGGAACTTTGCTTACGTGTACAACGCTCTTCCCCACCGCGCCTGGTATAACGGCCTTGCCCTGCTGCTTGCGCCGATCATCTGCGCTCTTACTACCTCAAAAGGCTCATGGGTTCAGCACCGGGGACATACGCTGGCGTTATGGTGCTTTTTCGCGCTGAGTTTCCCTCACTTGCTTGATAACAGCAAGTGGACAGTTATATCATCCTATAACACTACGGTGCAGTTTTTGGTTTCCTTTTTGGCGCTGATTTCCCACGTCGCGGTGGTTATTTATATGATTTACAAAATAAAGAAAACCGGACGCAATCCTTACAAGGGTGAGTTGTATACCGATCTGAAAGGCTATCAGGAAATTAAGGCAATGGCAGAAGCCGGTACAGGCGTACCGCAGAAAAATTAACAATAAAACTTTAAGGAGGACAGCGTTATGGAAAGAGTAATAAACAAGATGTACTTCCCGGAAGGGTATGTGTGCAAACACAATCAGAAGATCATGGATCTTGCCAATATGATTGGCCGCAGAGACCCCAAAAAGAACAGCTATCTTTGGGATGATCCTGAGTATGTAATATTGGAAGCAGGCATTGACGATGACATGGCCGACATCGCTTTGGCAATGGGTTATTTCACCAAACGCACCGCCGCGCAGATTGCGGAAATTACCGGCAAACCGGAAGCATTCTGTCACGAGCAGATGATGAAACTCGCGGAGTACGGCACCTCCTTTGTAAACAAGGTTGACGGCGTGGATACATTCTGGCACGCCGAAAGCTGGATACCGGGCGTTATGGAAATGATCGTCAACAGCCTGGAAGTTGTAAAAAAATACCCCATTGTGTGTTACGCGATGGAAGCCTACGGAAGAGTGCGCGGCCCCTTAAGCGCGGGAGTATTTCCTCCCGGCATCGGTTTAATGCGCGTAATTCCTATTGAAATGTCCATCGACGGCAGCAGCAGAAAGGCGAGTTACGAAGAGATTTCCAGATACCTCAACGAGAACACGGTTTTTTCATGTTCACCCTGCTCATGCCGAACCAACCGCGAAATCATGGGTGAGGGCTGCGGTCACCTTAAAGAAGACATGTGCATACAGATGGGTCATGCCGCGGAATACTACATTCGCACAAAGCGCGCGCGGGAAATCACGCGGGAAGAAGCATTCGCGATTTTAAAACGCGCCGAAGAAAACGGACTGATGCATCAAATACCCAATATCGACGGGTCAGGCAAAACGCACGCGATCTGCAACTGCTGCGGCTGCGCGTGTATGTCACTGAGAACCGGCAATATGTACAAAAACACTGATATGCTGCGCTCAAATTATGTCGCGCAGACGGACAAGGAAAAATGCGCCGCGTGCGGTCAGTGCGTGGAGAATTGTCCCACAAACGCGTGTAAACTCGGTCAAAAACTCAAATCCAAAACTCCGGTAACGCAAAATATCACCACCACGCGCACACCCAGAGACAATGACTGGGTTCAGAAAGAGTGGAACCCCGATTACAGGATAAACCGCGCAATGACTGTAGACACGGGAACCGCGTCCTGCAAGGCAAAATGTCCCGCGCACATCGCAGTTCAGGGAGTAATTAAACTGGCGGCGCGCGGCAGATATACGGAAGCTCTTGATTTAATCATGAAGGAGAATCCCTTCCCGTCAGTATGCGCATATATGTGCAGCAAAAGCTGCGAAGAAAGCTGCATACGCTGCAAAGCGGATTCAACAGTTGCCATAAGCGACATTGTAAAGTTCATCGTCACGCATGAGAATAAAAGCGGCAAACATTTTATCCCAAAGAAACACAACAGCTACGGCGATAAAAAAATCGCGGTTATCGGCTCAGGCCCCGCCGGTCTGTCATGCGCATATTTCCTCGCGCTTGACGGATACAGTGTCACGGTATTTGAAAAAGAACAGACAACAGGCGGTTCGCTAAGAAATGAAAATCCGTCCTTTGCCGGGAAAAAAGATTTTGTCGACGCCGAAATAGCTGTCATTAAAGAATTGGGCGTAACATTTAAAACCGGAACGGAAGCGGGCAAAGACATCTCCCTTGATGAACTGCGTAAACAGGGATACAGCGCGTTTTTCCTGGCGGTTGGAGCGCAAAATAAAGACGGATCGGGAGCGAAATTAAGCGACATTCTGAAAAACAGCGCCGCAGTTATCGATAAGAACAATCATGTAACAGTGAATGAAATGACATATCAGTCGGCACAGAGTGATATTTTCGCGGGCGGCGATACGGTAGCAGATTCAATCTACGCCATTGACGCGATTGCGGCAGGAAAGCAGGCCGCCGTTTCCATTCACCGCTTTGTACAGCCGGGACAGGACCTTCAGTTTGGGCGTAATCCGCCTGTATTCATTGAAATGAATAAAGATTCCGCGATCCTTGAAAATTATAATAACACCCCGAGTCAGCGCGGGGAGGCCGGCGATTTATTTACCGAGGAGCAAGTTCGCAAAGAAGCGGAACGCTGCCTTGGCTGCGGCGCGACAGCCGTGGACGAGTATATGTGCGTAGGCTGCGGCATTTGCACAGTTAAATGCAAGTTCGGCGCAATTACATTAAAGCGCACATACGACGGCGAAGGGGTGGAGTTCCTGAAAATCAAAAAGGCGATTACTCCCCATGTAATAAAACGCAAAGTGAAAATCGCGGTCAAGAAGGTTTTCGGACGCGGATAAATGCACGAGCTTGGCATAATGTACCATATCGTTGAACGGGTGCTTGGCGTCGTTAAAGAAAATGGTTTTACAGAAGTGCAAACAATTGTGCTGAATGTAGGAGAGCAGGCGGGAGTGGTTCCACAATACCTTCACGCCTGCTATCCCGCCGCCGTCAGCGGAACAATGCTTGAAAACACATCGCTAAAGGTGGATGTGGTAAGCGGAAGCGAATTTATGATAAAAGAAATTCACGCACGTTAAGGAATTGGAGATTTAACAAGGAGACAAAGAGGGCGTTATGCCAAAAAACGATTCCTCCATGCGGTTTTTTTATCTGATAATAAGTGTATTCTCGGTCAGCACGGCGGTTCCAATGCTGTTATACCCTTCAACCTTCATCATGACTTCGTAAAGCCCGCCGGACATATCCAGTCCAAGTTTATCCCATTCTTCAAAATGCCTGGTAACAGAGATGGTTCCGCTTGTGCGTTTCTGCGTACGAACGCTGATATACTGAACAAAATCATATTTACCAGGACCCGCTATGGCAGGCTGCTGTTTCATATCGCGTGAAAAAACTTCATATGTTCCTTCGCCGTCAATTGTAAAGGTGCCTTTTTTGGTACCGGAAGAACCAGGATGATAAGAGCCCGCGTAATTTTCCACTATGTAATACTCAACCAATGGGTTTCTTGTCCAGCCATAGACGCTCAGATAGGAGACTCCGGAAGTTCCGGGATTATATTTGGCGCTGTATTTGATGGAGAAATCTCCATACGCCGAATGAGGCTGAGTCGCATTATATCTTTTTCCGGTGCGAAACAATATATTACCGCCGCCACCCCACTCGCAGGAAAAAGCCCCGTCTTCTCCTAGCGTCATTTTGCCTGACACATTGTCGCTGCTTCTCCAGAATTCATAATCATAGCCGTCATCATTTTTTCCCCTCTCGTTTGAGGTAATGATTTCGCCGGTGAATATTTCCGTCTTTTGCGTTTGCGCCTCAGTTCCCAGACAGCCAATTAAGGCAAACCCGATTATTGCGGCAGATACGATAAAGCATATTGATTTTAATTTTTTCATAATAAACGCTCCTATATATAGAGTTTGTCTAACGTATAAATTATATGTCCTTTTTCGGAAAAAAACAAGATACGCGCCGCGATTTTAACCTCGTTATTATCTACGGCGATTTTAATCAGAGCGGCGCATGAAAGCTGAACATTCTCATTCAATGTTTGTAACGGAAACTGCCGGCTGATTGCGTTTTACATGAGAAACCCTTATTACAACCCCAGTACATCTATCCAAATAAACTGAATCATGTCAGGAGAAAACAATATTACCTGTAATTCATAATTGGGCCGTGAAGCGTATGGGATATTTTCAGCTTTTAAAGCGGCCATAAATGCCTGTACATCCCCGGAATTTTTAAAATTAATCATATACACCGCGTCATTATCCGTATCGGGAACGACATGCGCTTCGATAGCGGGCATAGCGATGTTTTTCAGTTCTCCGTGCCTGTTAACAAGGTGGGATAAAAATACCCGGAACAGATTGTCATCTTCATTGGCCGGTAATGACTGTATTGCGAATAACGCCATAACTAGAATACATAACAGGCACGGTATTTTTTTGATCATTTATTTAAACTGCTCCCTGGATAAAAATAACAAATTATAACAATTACGGCAATATATCCCAAAGAACTTTGAAATGCCTGACTTGTGAGACAACTGACAGAGTTGTCGAACAAGTCCAATGGTGTTTACAATTCTGAAAAAAGATATATAATTATTAATGAGGTAATTTATGTTAGAGGTAGAACATCAATTTTATCTGGATAATCGTGAAACATTACGGGAAAAATATCTAGGAAAACGGGTAGTAATCGTAAAAAATGAAATAAAAGGCGTCTATAATTCAGATTTGGAAGCTCTTGCCGAAGCCACGAAAACAATGGAAATGGGTACTTTTTGTGTAAAATATATACCTGTCGATCCCGCAGAAGAATATCACAGAGTGTACAGTTATATATAATGCCTAAAGAACTCCACTATGCTTATGATTTGGAATACTCACATATCGTTAGAGAGATAAAAACACCTGTAACTATTTACGCTTCTCCTGATTCAGCCAAAGGAAAATATATTGAGATTGACGCTTTATGGGATACTGGCGCAACTCTCTCTATAATGACGCCTGGTATAGCTAAAGAGCTGGGCTTAAAGCCTGTAGATAAATGTATAGTTGGCGGGATTAATGATGCCAGCAAGCTTTCTGATGTCGTTATTGTAACTCTATCTCTTCCCAACGGTATTATTTTAAATGGCAGACGGTTTTCGATTAATAATATACCAGGAGTTGATATTCTGATAGGCATGGACATAATAACAATGGGAGATTTTGTCATAACAAATGCAGATGGAAAAACATTATTTTCTTTTGTTATTCCTACTTTAAATAATAAAATATCATTTTCAAAAATGATTAATAGAGTTGTTCGATAACTTCAGTTATTGAACAACTTCCTTACAATTTACTGCATTTTCGCAACCGTTAGGCGAGAAAATGCCTGACTTGTGAGACAACTGACAGAGTTGTCGAACAAGTCAAATAAATAATACCATACAAAGCAATCTATGCGTACTTGCATAAACGCAAATCTCACATACAACAACTTTTCTAACTTCTCATTTGCACACCGCTACACATAGTAACGTTATGCGCAATTATACACCAGACGAAAAGTGGTGACAGGCACCATATGCGAAGGAAGCAGTGAACAATCAAACAACAACATTGTTCCCTGCTAATTGTTCACTGCTCCCTGATATTCCCAACCCACATCTTTCCACATATTACGTTAGTATCTTTTAGAATCGTACTATGCGGAAACCTCCACTATTGTCCCGATATGATGGAGAGGTACTACTCCGACGCGCAGAACGGACATCCGCAGATGTATGAGCATAGCCACTGCCTCGATCCACACGACTAGACCCCGAAGCTGCTCCCACTGGATCAGTATGCGTTCCGCTTGAATAACTTACATACCAGTCCCAGCACCGTTCCCATACATTTCCATGCATATCGTATAATCCCCAGGCATTGGGCGGTTTTAATCCTACTTCATGTGTTTTACTGCCACTGTTACTGCTATACCAGCCAGTATCATTACTTATCGTGTCTCCTGTATTGTACGCTGTTGTAGTCCCTGCGCGGCAGGCATATTCCCATTCAGCTTCTGTCGGTAAACGATACCCATTCGCGTTCCAGTTTACTGTAACTGTAGCGCTTGTTATCGGATATCCGCTTGTAGGACTCCTTCCTGTTATCGAATACGCTGGCGTTAACCCTTCCTGTTCGCTCAATTTGTTGCAGAACTCTACTGCGTCAAACCATGTTACCTGTTCTACAGGCCGCCTCCCCTGTACTTCACCGCTTGCAGGACTACTGGAAAAGCCGCTGGGATTTACACCTGTTACCGCCTGGTACTGCTCCTGTGTTACCACATACTTTCCCATGTAAAAGCTTTTAGTCAGCGTTACCTGATGCTGAGTTTCATTACTATTACGATTTGATTCTGTTGCAGGACTACCCCTTGTATATGTACCGGGATTAATCCACACCATTTCAATAATACTGGAATTAATAATCCACTTAGCGTATAACGTTATATTACCATTAACAGTATATGTTGCCCCTGCATTGTAATTGGTTCCGTCTCCGCCAGGCTGCGTATTCCAACCGCCGAATGTTCTGCCTGAGTAAGTTAAGGTTCCTGCGTCAGGTATAGTTATTTGCGTTCCCGATTTTACCGTTTGCGCGGCGGGAGCAGTGCCGCTTGCGCCGTTCGCGTTAAAGGTTACTGTATACTGAACCGCGCTGTTCCATTTTGCGTACAAAGTAACATTTGCTGTTACAGTATACGAAGCTCCGGATTCATAATTGGTTCCCCCGCCGTCAGCCTGCGTGTTCCAGCCGCCGAATGTGTATCCGGTTCTTGTAAGACTTCCCTGACCAGGCAGCGTAATGCTTGCGTTTTGGTTTGCGCTCATCGCGGCGGGAGCCGTCCCGCTTGCGCCGTTTGTGTTAAATGTAACTGTGTAAGCGGTAGTTGCGGAGGCATCCCACTTCGCGTACAAAGTAACATTGCCGGTTACAGTGTACGAATCTCCTTCAGCATAATTGGTTCCCGTGCCGCCTGTGCTGGTATTCCAGCCGCCGAACGATCTCCCGCTGTAAGCCATGCTTCCGGTACCGGGCAGGGTTATTCCAGTACCCGGATCAACAGTCTGCGCGGCGGGAGCCGTCCCGCTTGCGCCGTTCGCGTTAAAGGTTACTGTATACTGAACCGCGCTGTTCCACTTCGCGTACAGCGTCACATTGCCGGTTACAGTGTACAAGGCTCCGGTCTCATAATTGGTTCCCCCGCCGTCAGCCTGCGTGTTCCAGCCGCCGAATATCTTTCCGGCATATACAAGCGTCCCCTGCCCCGCAATGATGACATTTGTGCCGTTGTAAGCTGTCTGCGGCGCGGGAGCGGCCCCGTCTGACGCCCCGTTTGCGTTATATGTAACCGTGTACTGCGGGGTGGAGCCGTCAAGCCATTGCGCGTAGAAAACCATATCCCTGGCAACGGTAACAGAAGAGCCGGCAGTGTATGTGACGCCGGCGCCGCCTGAAGACTCGTTCCAGCCCGCGAAAATATTGCCGGGGCTGGCCAAACCGCCTTTACCGGGAAGGCTGATAACAGTACCTGATACAACAGCCAGCGCACCGGGCGCCGCGCCGCCCGCCCCGTTGGCGTTAAATGTAACTGTAAATTCCTGCTCGGGCTCCGGGCCGTGAAAAAGTTCCGCCATCGCGTAGCAGCCGGTAAATATTAAAATTAATATTGTTACTAAAATAAAAAAGAATATTGGCTGTTTTCTCATCCCGCTGCCTCCTTAAAACCTTACGGTATGCGTTATCTGGAAACCAATACTGCTGTTTACAGCGCCGTTCACAGTGCTGTTTACAGCAGTATTATCTGATATTAAAACTATCCGGGGGCGGACGTTATCTGTAACAGCCGCAATTTTTTTGGAACGGTTATATATAAACGGCCTTATAAACCCGTAAACAATTGTAAAACCCGCGGCAGTAACGCCTATTACCGCGGGGACGCCGGCCGCAGGGCTGTCCCAGTCAAGCGCAGTTGCTTCAACAACAAAAAGACCCGCCGCTATCGCGCAGCCTGCCGTAAGCGTAATTCCCCCGCCTATATCTCCCTCAAGATAAGAGCCAAGCCCCAGTAAAATGTTTAACGCCCCCGCCCCTATTTTCTCGCCCGCGCTTTTCTCGCGGTTTATATTGGAAAAAACGGTTATCCGCCTGTCGTTCTTGTTAACGCGCCCGACATAGGAAACGAGAGCCGCGGTTGTTTCCGTCCCTATTACTTTAATCCTGAAACGGTACTCGTCGCCCGCGTCATCCAGGGAGCCTGTGATAATCGCCTGCGCGCCGATTCTTTCGGTAAGGCTGGCAAGGCTGTTGTCGCTCACCATTCCCGCGCTCTGGTTAAACTGAAAATCAAGTTCGGCGTTTATTACCTCCTGCGAGGAGCGATCAAGCACGATAAATTTATTGGAGTTGACCAATTTGTCAAATAATTCTTTCAGGATATAATCCGATAGCTTTTCGTTACTAAACTGAAACTGATAGACAATAATTGTTGATCCTTTTTCAAGACCGTCCTGTATCTGCAGCGCGGAACCGGCAATTATTTCGTCCAGCGAGGCGCTGCCTCTCTGCCCGTGAACAGACAGCGCGATAAAGAAAAGAACAATTGCCGCAAGCTTTTTTTTCATTTTATGTCTCCCTGATTTTAAA
>JAIRQN010000088.1 GCA_031256445.1 Treponema sp.
GAAAAGTTGGAAAACTTCTTCGGACACCTTCATTAATTACTGTTTTTTCGTATTATTTCGCAGAAATAAGAGAAAAAACAAAGGCTGTCCGTGAAGTAACCAACTTCTCGGACAGCCCCGCTTTCCGCGACAAGCCGCGGGGTATGAACCCCTTCGGTGACTGCGCTTGTTCGGTCATGCCCAAGTAAACTCGGGCATGACTCTCACTTCGCTTGTCAATCAAACCGGCAACCCCGCACAATACAGGCTGTAATTCTCCTCATCAAAACAGACAAAAATGACGCGCTTTATTCCCGGAGTCTGCGGTAAGGTTTCCCTTACTGTATCAATGGCAACTGAAGCGGCTTTTTCCTTTGGATAACCGAAAATTCCTGTGCTGATGTTTGGAAAAGCGACGCTTCCAAGGCTGTTTTCTTCGGCAAGGAGCAGGCTTTTTCTGTAACAGGAAGCAAGCAAAAGCGGTTCTCCTTTACCACCGCCGTACCAGACAGGCCCTACAGTGTGAATCACATGTCTTGCGGGCAGTTTTCCCGCTCCTGTAATGACCGCGTCTCCGGTTGGGCATGGTATTTCAGGGTAACGGTCTTTGGCGATCTGTATACATTCTTCCAGAAGCCGGGCCCCTGCGGCAGAATGAATCGCGCCGTCTACCCCGCCGCCGCCCATAAGGCTTGAATTGGCCGCGTTTACAATCGCGTCCGTGTCAATTTTTGTAATATCGCCAAGGATTACTTCAATGACTGCCATCCTCCACTCTCCAATTTTTTTATTAAAATAAAATTATAATCATTATAGATTACGAATATAGATATTAATATAGTAAAAAAGAGTTTTATTTTAAAATCCATTATCTATTGATTTGAATACCCATAAATTTCCCGGTGACAGCGGCGCAGTGCACTGGGAGAAAACATCTTCTGGAATTCCCTGCGAAAGGAGACCAGCGAATAAAACAACATCAAATAGCTCGAAAAAAATATGCGTAAAAATAAGATAAATATTACCTGGTATACCCCTGGTTTTCATGTTATTTTTATGCATGGGCTCCGAAGCAGATTCTCCAGAGTTTTCCCCCAGCGCACTGCGCCGCTGTTATTAAGAAAAGGTATAAGTATTCACATCAGAAATAGAGCCGTATTAAAATAATTATATTAATTCCTGTTACTTGAATGCCCAAAATCACGAATTTTTATATAAAAATATAACATATAACTCTTGACATTTTTTTATTTAAAAAATAAACTGATAAAATATCGGCTGATCGTTTGTTTGACGTACGGTCAGGAATGCTGCAAATCTTTTTAAGAGGGGGATTTAAAATGACAGTTAGGTTATTTCATAATTAAGCTAAAGCCGCGAGAGGCGTTGTCGTCCTGACAAAGCTGTCATATTGACAGCAGCTTACCCCTAATTTTAATTATCAATAAAAGCAAGACAACCAGACCGGCGGTGTCCGTGAAGTAACCAGCTTCGCGGACAGCCCCAGTTGTCGAACAGGTAAATGTTCGTACATGCGGTTTTTCCTTCATTATGGCGGAAAAAATGCGCGTTCGGGAATTTGGTCAATATTGTTCATTTTATTAAATCATAATTGTATATTATGACTTTCACAAATTGAACTTAACAAGATTCATAATGGAGATAAATATATGGTGTTACCATGGAAGGGCGGAAAGGTAGCTTTGGTCGCTGCCGCCGCCGAAGATCGAAAATTAAGATTTCTCGTCTGCTGCGCCGCGACTTTGGGTACAGTAGCGTTTTCATTAATAAACCCGCAGATTATCCGCTATACAATAGATTATGTTATCGGCAAAGCGCCTCTTGCGGAGGGATCATCTGTGTCCCGCATAATCGAAGGCATTGGAGGGCTTGCGCTGCTTCGGGAAAATATCTGGATCTGCGCGTTCTTTATCGCCGGCGCGGCTCTGCTCGCCGAACTCTTCAATCTGGTACGCAGCTACACAGGTCTTGAGCTGGGAGAGACAATCGCGTGGAGGCTGCGCAACACTCTTTATTCGCACATTCAAAAGCTTCCATGGAACTGGCATGTAACATGCCAGACAGGAGATATAATTCAGCGCTGCACTACCGATGTGGACAATATACGCAATTTTATACATAACCATTTAAGCGAACTTTTGCGGACTGTCTGTATCTTTATAATAGCCGTTGTAATGATGTTCTCAATGGATATTTTCATGTCGTTAGTCGCCATGTCTTTAATTCCGGCGATACTTGTCTTTTCAATTTTTTACTTCCGGCGGGTAAGCAGAAATTTCGCGCGCGCAGACGCCGCCGAAGGCGTAATGCAGGCGGCGGCGCAGGAAAATTACACAGGAGTGCGCGTTGTACGCGCGTTCGGCAGAGAAGCGTACGAGATGAACAAATTCGCGGAAAAAACAAAAACGCACGCGGATATCTGGATCGATATCGGCAGAATGCTCGGCCTCTTCTGGGGAGCCGGGGATCTGCTGAGCGGGCTTCAGCTTGCCGTTGTAGTAGCGGCCGGTGTTTTCCGCAGCGTACAGGGCGATCTGACTCCGGGAACATTTCTCGCGTTTTACGCGTACTGCAACTGGATGATCTGGCCCATTCGCCAGCTTGGGAGGATTTTATCAGATCTTTCAAAAACTCTTGTAGCTGCAAACCGTGTCCGCGAAATACTGGCCGCCGATCCGGAAACAGATTCAAAAGACGCGTTGTACCCCGAAATCAGGGGAGAAATCTGTTTTAACAATGTCAGTTTTAAATATGATGCATCGGAGCCGGTGTTACGCGGCATTTCTTTTACATTGAAACCGGGAGAAACGCTTGCAATCCTTGGCGCTACAGGATCGGGAAAGTCCTCACTTGTCCACCTTTTAAGCCGCCTTTACGATTTACCTCAGGAATGCGGGACAATTGCCATTGACGGCGTCGATATAAGACGGATTGCGCGCTCTCATTTGCGCCGTAATATCGGATTATGCCTTCAGGAACCGTTTCTGTTTTCAAAGACGATACGCGAAAATATCAGCGCGGCGCATGGAAGTCTGCAAACAGCTGAATTGCACAGCGCGGCTTCCGTGGCGATGGTACACGAAACCATCGAAGGATTTGCCGATGGTTACAACACAGTCATCGGCGAGAGAGGCGTAACCCTGTCAGGAGGACAAAAACAAAGGGTAGCTATTGCCCGAATGCTGGCGGGCAACGCTCCCGTAATGATCTTTGACGACAGCCTTTCGGCGGTAGATACAGGCACTGACGCGCGGATTAGAGCCGCTTTGCGCCAGCGCGTCAGGGAAGCGGCTGTAATAATAATATCGCACCGGATATCAAGCCTGATGCAGGCGGATAAAATACTTGTGCTTAAAGGCGGGAAGGCGGAAGACATAGGTTCTCACGGCGAATTAATGGAACGCGAAGGCACTTATAAACGGATTTATGAAATGCAGGCCGCCGGGTTAACCGGCGGCGCTTACACTGAAGAGTCTGAGCGACTCAACTGAAGCAATGTATGGCGTTAACAAGGAGTAGAATATGGCCGATTACGAAGATTTTGATTATAACAAACCCATGTCATTTTCGATATGGAAAAAAATGTTTCCCTTTATTGTTCCGGAAAAGAGGAACCTGATTAAATGCACGGCACTAATGCTGAGCGTCGCGGTTATTGATATTATTTTCCCCCTGCTGCTCGGTTACGCGGTCAGGCACAACATCCAGCCGCAAAGCGCAGACGGGATATGGCTTTTGATAACTGCCACTGTTCTGCTTGTAACAATCCAGGCGTTAAATGTAAACGCCTTTGTCGCGCTGGGAATCCGCGCGGAGGTGGGAATGTGCCGCTGTTTAAGAAACTCGGTCTTTAACCATCTTCAGAGCCTGAGCCTTTCATACTATAACAAAACTCCGGTCGGATACCTGATGGCAAGAACCAATTCCGACACAGGCAGAATCGGCGACCTTGTAGCGTGGGGCCTTATCGACTTTACATGGTCAGCTTTCTACTGCACTGGAGCCGTAATCGCAATGTTTCTTGTTCACTGGAAACTGGCGCTTATAGTATGCGCTACAATTCCGTTCATGGCGCTTTTAACATGGTTCTTCCAGAGCAGAATACTTTCGGTAAACCGCGTTATGCGCAAATTAAACTCCAAAATGACAGGAGCCATGAACGAAGGCATCACAGGAGCGCGTACGGTTAAAGTCCTTGTCGCCGAGGAAAAAAGCCTTGATGAATATTCGGGAATTACGGGAGAATACCGCAGTCACGCAAATCATATGGCGCGCCTTCGTTCGGTTTTTATTCCGGCAACCCTTTTTATAGGGTCATTGGCGACAGCGGCGGTTTTAAGCTACGGCGGGTGGGAGATTGCCGTCCTTGGAGCGGATCTTTCCATTCTGGCAATTTTCCTTCAATACGCCGGAGGCTTCTTCTGGCCGATTCAGAATATCGCGCGCATATTTACAGATTTTGTCTCAACGCAGGCAAATGTGGAGAGGGTATGCGGCCTGTTGGAACAGACGCCAGGCATTACGGACAACCCGGAAGTGACGGAAAAATACGGCAATATTTTTTCGCCGAAAAAAGAAAACTGGGAGCCAATTACAGGAGACGTGGAATTTTGTGATGTGACATTCAGGTATCCTGACGGGCATGAAAACGTGCTTGAGCATTTTAACCTTCATGTAAAGGCGGGAACCTATGCCGCGATTGTAGGCGAAACCGGAGCGGGCAAATCCACCCTTGTAAACCTTGTCTGCCGCTTCTTTGAACCCACATCCGGAAAAATTCTCATTGACGGAAGGGATTACCGGCAGCGCAGCCAGCTCTGGCTGCACAGCGCATTCGGTTATGTATTGCAAAACCCTCACCTTTTTTCAGGCACCATCAGGGACAATATCCGCTACGGGCGGCTTGAGGCCCGCGATGAGGAAGTTGAAAAAGCGGCCGGTATTGTCCACGCGGACAGGATAATCGCAAAGCTGGAAAAAGGTTTTGACACCGAAGCCGGCGAGGGAGGAGACAGGCTTTCCACAGGGGAAAAACAGCTGATTTCATTCGCTCGCGCGGTGCTTGCGGACCCGCGTATCTTCATACTTGACGAGGCGACAAGCTCCATAGATACCGAAATGGAGGCGCTTCTGCAGGAGGCGATACATACGCTGTTGAAAGGCAGGACAAGTTTTGTAATAGCCCACAGATTATCTACAATCAGGGGCGCGGATATAATTCTTGTTGTGAAAAACGGAAAAATAATCGAGCGCGGAACCCACGGCGAACTAATGAGGGGAAAAGGACATTATTACGGGCTTTATACGCGGCAGTTTGAGACAGAAGCTGAAGAAGAGGCATTAAGGGGATAAAATTTATTGTAACCTTTAATACCCTGTATGGTTGTATCAGTAGCAGACTAGTGTGGTTTCATGTTCCTCCTATTTCTCCTTTTCCCCGGAGTTACTCCTTTCTCCGGGGTTTTTTTATGTCTTTTAAGACTCCGCTTTCCATGCTTCTATAAAAAGCTCGTATGCGGCTATTGTGGCGGCCATAATTGTATCCTGAAGGCTGCCCCGGCCGCCCTGATCCGCCCCATCCATGATATACAGAGCCTTTAAAACGCCTTCTATATCCTCGACTTTACAGTCAGGATCTGACTGACGGCGGCGGTGCAGTCCTCTTGTCTCTTCGTCAAATATTTCCCGGTATTTAATTTCACGCCATTGTTCGCTGTTATTCATTATTTCCTTTGCGCTTAATCAGCCTGGTAACAGCTTCCTTAAGGCCAACAGGCTGTAAAGCGAAAACCAGGGCAACCGGGAGCATCAGCATCTGGTCTGTAAGGTTGCGCTGCCAGTACTGCGGAAAGAGTTTTATCAGCATGGAGACAAAAATACCAAGCGCGCAAACCAGCCATATTATCCTTAAAAGCGCGTCATAAAAAACGCGTTTGCGCTTTTCTTTGGCCGCCGCGTAGCAGATGCCCAGCGGAACCGCCGCGAGAAGCAATGGCGTTCCAAAGAGCATGTTTATATTATTGTATGTATAATCGTGATTGGTAAATAAATTTAAAAAATAAAGAGTAAGCGAAGCCGCGCCGAAAACAAGCCCCGAAAGACTCATGCTGACGCCCGCCAAAACGCGGCCGGCGCTGATATTCCTGGCATAAAGAAAAAAGAAAAACGCGAAAATGGCAGATAACGCCATGCTGAAGGCAAGCTCCCGCGGCCATTGTTTTCGCGGAACATCCAGCACAACCGGCCTGTTTTTCGCTTCATAAACAGTCTGTACTCCTGATACAAGTTTTCTTCTGACACCGTTAGTATCGTAATATGAAAATTCTTCTATCCGTTTTCCCACTTCCGAAGGAAGAAACATGTCATCCCAAACCGTAATCGGGGTATCTATACCCTGCCCCATCCAGAAATTAAGAATCCAGTCCACGGGGGGTGAAAACCATGTATGCCGGCGCACATGCTCCCTCAGGGTAAAACGGCTGGGAGCGTTTCCGTATTGCTCCCTGAACTGACCGTTTGCAGCCAAATCAATAATATCGCGAATCCTTGTGCAGCAATTATCCTTGAAGTGATGATACATATAATCGCGGTTTTCCGGAAGAATATTGTTCTCGGCAAAATCCTTTACCTTAATCCGCGATTCCGGCGGAATATCCAGAGTGAACATTTTAATTCCGCGGTTTTTAATTTCATAAATCGCAATATTTCTATTGGACGGAGAAACTGCGGTGCTGTAAAGCAGCCTTCCAAACGCGAAATTATAAAAAAAATTTTCATTCTCGAAAGAAAAGACTCCGTAATCGTAAAATCTGCTTTGCCCCGTAACGGAATCTTCGATAACAAGGGCTATATGCCCCCACCAGAAATACAGTTCGCTTCCTGGCCCTATAACCGCTATTTTTATCGTAAGGTTTTCTCCCGGCGCCGAAGGCCTCTTTGCCTGTTGAGAAAACAAAGGAACGCAGGAAACAAGCAATAAAACAATTATTGGTAAATATTTTTTAGCCATTATTCACCAATATGCAGCATTGCCCGTTATTTGGCAATGGAGCGCCGAAGATTCATTGCCAGATCCACTTCAGCAAGACTGATGTGAAGCCGCGCGGCAATTTCCGCCGGAGAAAACCCCTTGTCGATCATCTCTTCCAACTGAGCGCGGATTTGACGTTTTGCCTCATGAGCGGAAATAACCCGCGGGACAGGCAGCGCATCAGGAAGGGAACCTTCGCTCTTTGGAACCGGCTGGGCTTCCGGCGTACCGGGCGCGGTTACCTGCCGCTTTTCTTCCTCAACAGGCAATTCATTATTATTCCCGGACGGAGTTTTAAAAGCCGCGCGGATTCCCTTTCCAAGACTGGTGTAAATCGTTTGCGCAGAACGGCTTTTATCCAGTTCGCGCGCATAAACCGCTATGCGCCGGTCTGTGTCATCCAAAAGCGCCTTTAATTTGCCTATGCGATCTTCCACAAGTTGCAAATTTCTGTCTGTTACGGAATTTATTTCCGCGTTTAACCTGTCAACCTCAGTCTTATAATCCGCAAGAAGCCCCGGATCGGATGTCCGTTTTTTTATATACCATTTAAAATAAAAAAATATAAACAGGCAAAAGGATAAACAAAAAAATAAAATTATCAGTGTTATGTTCATTTTTAATAACTAATATCAATTCTTTTTCCCAGACTGGGGTCGCTGATAAAGGAAGGTTTCACGTCTTCCTTTTCATCTAACGAACCTTCCGGACGCGCGTCTTTCTGATCCTTTTCTTTTTTATTGCCCTCGTGACGACGCTCTTTGCGTTCATTTACTTTTTCAACTCCGTCTCCGGTATTCTGCGCTTCGTTAACCTGCCTGATATGTTCTTCGGTTTTGCGCTGAATCTGCTCTCCCAGTATTGCCTGATGAATCGCCTGGCCTTCCCGCTGGAAGATCTGCGCCTTTCCAACCTTGTCCATCTGCGTAAACAGCGTCTGAAGATCAATTGGAGCTATAGCCATCCAGACCCTTCTTTGCAAGCTCGTCAGGCTCTTCATACTTGGTTACCCTGACAAGACCATTCTCCAGAATAAATGTAACGGCTTTGAATTCAGACTGTATATCTTCCTTAACGTCACGAATCCAAATTTTTACTCCGGGGAATACCTTGGTAGACGCGGATACCCTGCCGCGTATTTGAATCTCATTCAGGAATTCCTGGATTTTAGAAATCCCTTCGCAGGCTTTTTTCAGTTCTTCATTTAATATCTGCCGCCTGTCCATCAGTTCCTGCATATAGGCTTCTTTTTCCTCAGGAAGGGATTTTCTCTGTTTTTTGGTATTAATAAGCGTCTGCAAATCCAGCCTGAGATTCTCAAGTTCATTTTCTGAATCCGCTTTTACTCTAATAAGCCTGTCCAGTTCGATTTTGCTTTTGGGATCAAAACCCACTTCGCAGACTGTTTCCGTTCCGCTTGTCGGATTGCCCAGAACTTTGGCGTTTATTTCCTCTCCCGCGCGCAGCCTGCCGCCCATTATATGAGCGCGTTTGCCGGTGCAGATAATGCTCTTAATGGCGTCTACATGCGAATTAATAATGCCGTCCGTTACAACAACCATATTCCCGGCTTCGACAATCGCGTTTTCAATAAAACGCGACCACATGGAACGCCCTGCGCGAATCCTGCCCGATCCTTTGCCGTTTATTCCCTGGTAGATAATAATATCCCCCTCGGCGTCCAGTTCCGCTTTTGAGACAGTACCGTGAATTTCTATATTGCCGGCGGCTTTTACGGAGAAACCGTCTTCCACATTTCCGTTTATGACAACCGTTCCAAGGAAAATTATATTTCCGACTTTTAAATTAACATCGCCTTCCACAGTATAGACAGGCTCGACGTTGATTTTATCTGAGACTATAATAACCTGCCCGTTAATGTCCGCGATAATGCTGTCGCCATCGTCGCCGACATGCACATTTGTGCCCAAAGGCATAGGAATATCACTGCCTGCCTTTGCCGGAAGAATTTTTCCCGTAACGGTCTTTCCGTCAATTCCGTCCTCCGGCGGAATCTTTCGGGCCAGAACCTGATTCTGCACAACATTCTGAATAATATTCAGTTCCTTAAAATTAACCTTGCCGTTCATTCCTTCTTTAAGCTTAATCTTGGTCTGGTCTGTTTCAAAATTATACTGAATATAGGCGTCTTTGCCGTTAACAGGTTTGGTTCCTTCGGCTACTTCCACTTTTTCCCTGTAAACAGGTTTGTCGGCAAAATCAATTAAAAATTCTTCTTTTACGCCGTGATAAACCCTGTATTGCTTCATAAGACTGATATAAGCGTCGTAAGTAAGATCGCATCCGCCTTCACCCGGCGGCGTAACATTTACATAGACATGCATTTCATTGTCGTCAACCTCAACAGACGCCATGCTGTCGTTTATCGGTTTATACTCAAAATCGGCTACCTTGACATAGAAACCCTGCGCTTCTTCCAAAAGCCTATTGACCATGTCAGTATCAATATTTTTCGCTTCCTTGGTATGTAAAACCTGCATGGCGCCCGCATACTGCGCCCTTCTGCCGTTGCCCTGCGGAGATGTTATTTTTAAATAAATTCCGTCAGGCCAGCATTGAGCGAAAGCGTCTCCGTCTTTATTGATTATAACAGGAACGTCAGTATCAAAATCTTCCGTAAAAAGCTCTTCTTCGGCTTTTGCCTTTTTTGTCTGGGTGCGTTCATAGGCGCGGATATGCCAGTCTTTTTTACCCGCGCCCATAAAACCGGACGAGCCTCTTTCTATGATTTCGTATTCAAGACGCCGGATGGAAGTGTCAAGAAGGGCCGCCGCTTCGTTAACCGCGGCGTCAAGGGTAGGGCCGGAAGCTTCGATTAATCTGACTGCTCTATCATGTTCCAGGTGCTCTTTAAAAATACTCTGCAACTGGGCAAAATCAATCACGATAGGTTCATCCTATACAATTCCTTTACGGATATTTGTCAATTTCGATCTAAGGTGAGTAACTGCCTTGGAATGAAGCTGCGAAACCCTCGATTCTGTTACCTGCAATACGCGGCCTATGTCTTTTAACGTCAAATCTTCATAATAATAAAGAACCAGAATTTTCTTTTCTTTTTCGGGAAGTTCATTGATCGCCTCTACAATAACCCTGCGGATCTCGTCATTTACCACCACTACGTCAGGATTAAGGCTTGAAGGAGATTCAATGCTGTCACCTATGGAGACCTTGTCATTATCATCGCCTGAGTACCATAAATCGTTAAGCGAAATAATTGAAGTGCCGGATATTTTCTGCATAACCTTCATGTATTCAGACTCGTCCATGCCCATGGCGCCGGCTATTTCCTGATCGGACGCCGTTCTTCCAAGCTGGGCTTCCAGGGAGGAAATTGTTGTTTCTATTTCGCGCGTTTTCTGCCTGACAGAGCGGGGAACAAAGTCTATCAGCCGCAGTTCGTCGAAAATGGCGCCCCTTATGCGCGTAACAGCGTATGTCTTGAATTTTACATTCTTGTCCGGATCGTACCTTTCGATGGCGTCAATCAGGCCGAAAACGCCGTAACCGACAAGATCGTCAAATTCCACATTATTGGGCATTCCGACAGCGACTCTACCGGCTACATACTTTACCAATGGAGCGTATTGCTTAATAAAAGCCTCTCGTATAGAACTGTCCCGCGTTTTACGGTACTGCTGCCACAGTTCTTCTTCTGTCTTTTGAGTACTGGAAATATCGCCCTTTTGGCTCATTGTGTGTTCCGGCATTCCCAAACCTTCCCTTACCATATGCTTACCAAAGTAATAATTTTAAAAATTATTTATCTTTGTTTAATACTGTCCTTAACCCCATAGCCAGTTCCTGGGGACTGAAATCCCCTTCTATAGGCAGCGGTTTATTTTTACCTGGCGATGGCGCAGCGGACTCTTTTTCATCAGTTGTCTGGAAACTATCCAGTGACTCTATATCGTCCGTTGGCTGAAACTGTACCGACGGCTGCGGCGATGCCGGCATTGACGACGAGCCGCCGAAACCGGCCGAAAAAGCCATCGCCATTGTGTCCAGATCAGGTAAACCTCCCAAACCTGCCGCATCATTGTCAAGGCCCGGCGCGCTGAAACCCGGAGTAAATGCCGATTTTGCCGCCGGAGCACCTTCAAATGACTTTGAATCCGGCGCAATTTCACGTTCCGGCTGCTTTGATTGAAAGCCGGAACCATATGCGCCAAAATCAAGAGCTCCGGGACTCTCCGCTGGAGAGACCTCTGCATTATTATAAACCTCTTCTCTTTTTCGGTCTATACCTTCCGAAGAAGGTTTAAATTTACCGGAAACAAGATCTTCAATATTACCTATTTCCTGCAACGCGTCCGAACCGCGGCGTACTTCCGGAATCGCGTATTCGCCAGAATTATCCAGGGTAATATTTATGCGGGAACCGGGCATTTGCTGCGTTTCATCGGGTTTTTCACCCTGCTCTGCGTCATCATTGAGGAACAGAAGTTCCGGAAACATGCGGTCTATTAACATACGGACACCCAGGCCAACGCCGAAGAAAACCACTCCAAAAATAAGAGCTCTTAAAAAAATATATGCCGCGTTAACGTCAAATGCAATTCCAAGCGCGACGGAAAAAACTGCCGCAGCTGCGCCTGAAACAGCTCCCCATTTAAAATTTCCCACTTATTGCCTCTTTATGCCGTCTCGGATGACGAAGGTCTGAACAACCGGCGCATCATTGCTCCAAAACCGCGCGGTTCACCCGGTTTGTTCCTGTCCATACGCTCCACAATATGCTGAACGCAGATACTTGCCTTGCATTTTGGATCGACCACCATAAAAGGTTTCTGTCTTAGAACAGCGTGCTGTACGGAAATATCATCATAGATAAATCCAAGATAATCAACCTTTAGATTTAAAAACTGGCCCGCGATGTTGATCATCCTGTCCGCTACGCTTTTCGCCTGCGCCGCTCCCTTCGCGCGGTTTACGACCAGTTTAAGCCCCATATTAAGGGAATCGTACTCTGTCGCGATTATTTTAATAATCCCATACGCGTCAGTAATGGCGGTTGGTTCAGGAGTGGTAATAATAACAGCGTCATCGGCGGCGGCGATAAAATCCAGAACATTGCTGGAAACGCCGGCGCTTGTATCAATTATTATTATGTCGGCGTTGGAAAGAGTATCCAGTTCCCCGATAAAATCCTTCCTGTCTTCTTCGCCCAAATTCGCAATCTGGGAAAAACCGGAAGCGCCGGCTACAATTGAAATGCCGTACTCTGTTTCAACAAGAATTTCCCGGATAGTCTTCTGTTTTTTTATCACATGGTACAGGTTATATTTGGGGATCATATTGAGCATTACATTCACATTTGCAAGCCCAAGGTCGGCATCCATGACAATTACCTTCCGGCCAAGTCTGGCAAAGGCGAGCGCCATATTAACAGAAAGATTTGTTTTACCTACTCCGCCTTTCCCCGATGTCACGGTAATAATGCGCATTTTCTCATTCGCCTTAGCGGACACTTTCGCTGACGCGCCGCTTTTGGCCGCTCCGGCAGGAGGGCTTGCGGTATTTTTTTTCTGCCTCATAATCTCCCTAAGTTTTTCAGCTTGATCTTCCATGATAATCTTCTACCCCCATTTAAACTGATCGGCTTCACCGGAAGGGAAGCGTTTCTCAATCTTGTCCCTGTTTATTTTAAAACCGTCAAGATTCATTAAAAAGCGCACAACAGACGCCTTTCTGATATCATTTGGAACTTTCTGCCCGTCGGTTAAGTATGATACGGATTTTTTCCTTTCGTAAAGGGCGGATATCACATTACCCACGCGGTCTGTCTCGTCCATTTTTGTAAGCACCACAGATCTGTAATTAAACGGCTCAAACTGCTGTAATATATCGGCGATATCGCTCGCCTTGGTGCTTGCCGAAATTACCAGATACATCACCGCCCCTTTTCCGCATCCTTCCAGAATTTCCTTTATTTCACCTAACCTGGCCAGATCTTTCGGGCTTTTTCCGATTGTGTCAACAAGGAAAAGGTCTGTCTCATCGGAGAAAAGCGCGATTTCTTTCCGTAAATCAAGTTTATTATCGACAATGGAAACCGGTATCTGCATTATATCCCCGTATGATTCAAGCTGCGCTTTCGCGCCTATACGGAACGCGTCTATTGTTATCATCCGCACCGCGACAGCGGGCCTTTCCGAAGTTCCTAGACCGAAAATTGCCGCAAGTTTAGCGATTGTCGTCGTTTTTCCCACTCCTGTGGGACCTATCAACACCATGATACGGGGTTTACGCGCGAGGGATTCATCGGAATAAATGTCTATGCTTTCGCCAATCCATTCAAGCAGGCGATCCTGCAGTAAATCGGGGTTATCAAGCGTTTCCAGAGGAAGTTCTTTCCGCAATTTTTCCAAAATAACGCCGATGTACTTTTCAGAAAAATCATTCTGCCTTAGAAGCTGAGCGGTCTGGAAAAACGCGGGGTGTTCTTCAACCTGCCTGTTGTTTGATTTACTTCCTGAATCAATTTTTTGTTTTATTTCATTAAGCGAGTCAAGAATCGCTTTGGAGGCTTCCATATTTAACGCCGCGGACTGTTCCTGGTTTTTTTTGGCGGCGGCAATCACTTTCTTTTTTTCTTCTTCAAGATCCAGTTTATGCGAATTAACAACAGGAGAAAAATAAAACCCGACTTCCACCCCCGGCTTTGTAAAGAGGCCAAAAAGACCTCCAAGCCTTATCTCCCTCTCGCTTAAAATATGGAACGGACGGGAATATTTCTCTATAATTTTCAATTCGCAGTCTTTGCGGCTCATTCCCTGCTGAAAAAACATTTCCATATTTATTATTCCGGCTGCGTCATCGCCGACGCCTCATCAATTTTGATCATACCCACCGCTTCCAGAATAATATCCGGAACAATTTCGGAAACTGACAATACAGCCAGATCCGGCATTTCGCGGTCGGTAGAATTTTTTACAAGGAAGCGCGCCTGATCCGAACAAAGGATAACAGGCATCCAGCCTTTTTTCTTTACAGCCGCGGCAGCCTGGCTGACGGCGTTTATCCACAGTTTATGTGTCTGCGGTTCAAGAGCGGATACAAACCCGGTAGAAGTCTCATATCTGCTTTCTATAATTTTGTGTTCAAGAACAGGATCTACCGTAAGTACGCGAAGCCTGTGATCCTCGTCCGAATACTGATGGCATATCTGGCTGGCAAGCGCCTGCCGCGCCTTTTCGATAAGGAAACGTACGTTTTTGGAAACAGGCGCAAAATCGGCAATTGATTCCAAAATTGAAACCATGTTCCGGATAGACACTCTCTCTTTTAACAGACCGTGGAGTATCTTCTGAATGTCAGTTACCCTGAGACCGGCAACGCCGTCTCTGAGTACCTCATCAACAACAGTCGGATAATCCTTGCGAAGCGCGTCCAGTATTGCCTGAGTATCCTGAAGGCCGAGAATATCGGCTGCATGACGGCGGATAATTTCTGTTAAGTGAGTCGCGATTATTGAAGGCGGATCAACTATTGTGTAGCCTGCCCTTTCGGCTTCGTCCCTCTTTTCCTGCGGAATCCAAATTGCCGGAAGCCCGAAAGCGGGATCTACAGTTTTTTCGCCTTCCATTTCGGTTACTACAGTTCCCGGGTTAATGCAGAGGAAAAAACCTATGCGCAGCTTGCCCCTGCCTGAATCCACTCCTTTTATTTTAAAGCAGTACTCGGAAGGCTCCAGTATGGAATTGTCAATGATTCGAACTTTGGGAATCACAAGCCCAAGATCAAGGGCGGATTGACGGCGCACCCCCTGAACTCTTTCCAAAAGTTCCGCGCCTTTTTCCTTTTCAACAAGGGGAACCAGCCCGTAACCGAGTTCCAGAGAAAGGGCGTCCAGCGGAACAACAGGCGGAAAATCCGCGGGTTTTTCTTCTTTCTGCTGTTTCCGCCCTTCTTCACTGCCCCATACGGCGCCGGCGGATTTTTTCTTGATATTCCCGGTTCTGTACGCGTGAAACGCGGTAATACCCGCCATCGGAAGCAGCACATACCAGGGGAAACCGGGAAGCACGGAAAGGAAAACAAGCACCACAGCGCAAATCCAGTACACAAGAGGATCGCGGCCGAATATCTGATCTATCACCTGCTGGGAAAGAATGCCGGTAGCGGCGGCTCTTGTAACAACAATACCCATCGCGGTGGACACAAGAAGCGCCGGAAGCTGCGTAACAAGACCGTCCCCTATCGCCAAACTGATGTATGTGCTTACAACATTCTGTTCGCCGTACATAACTGAGCCAACAATGAAACCGCCCAGTATTTCCACAATGATTATAAAAACGCCGACCTTGACGTTACCTGATATAAATTTGCTCGCGCCGTCCATTGATCCGTAAAAATCTGATTCTTTGCGTATCTGTTCTTTTCGTTTTGTGGCTTCTTCTTCGGTAATGGAACCCTGGCTGTACTCGGTTTCCACAGCCATCATCCTTACCTGCATGCTGTCCAGTGTAAAACGCGCCGCGACTTCGGATACGCGGGTCGCTCCCTTTGTTATGACAATTACCTGCACGGCGATAATTATGATGAAAATAATCGAACCGATAACAATGCCTTCTGTCCCGCTTGTGCCGACAACAAAGGTCGAAAACGCGCGGATCATTCTTCCGTTGAATCTTTCGCCCTGGGTAAGAATGCATCTGGTAGATGAAACGTTAAGCGCAAGGCTGAATATGGTAGACACAAGCAGCAATGTCGGGAACAGGCTGAAATCTGTGGGACGCTGGGTATAAAGCACATTGAGAAGCAGCAGAAGCGAAAAGATTAGGTTCAGGGCCATCAGAGTATCAAGCAGAATTGTGGGCATGGGAAGGATAATGGCAACTACGATTGTAATTACCGCAACTGCGGGAAAACTTTCCTTTAGAAAATCCAATGCTCCGCGCGGCTGGTCAGCCATTATATCTCCTTAGCAATATCATGCACTCATCCTTAAACGCCTTTCTTCGTTAATGCTCCAAATCTTGCTGAAGATTAAAGCGACAGTCGTTATGTATTTTTCGGGAATAACATCCCCCACATCTACCTCGTTGTAAAGCGCCCGCGCCAGGGGTTTATTCTCAACTACAGGAATTCCGTAATCAAGCGCGAGTTTTTTAATTCTTGCAGCTAACTCATCGGCGCCCATTGCGACAACAACAGGCCCGCTCATCATTAAAGCGGGATCGAAATGCAGAGCGATTGCAAAGTGCGTCGGGTTTGTTATTACAACATCCGCCTTTTTAACTTCCACCGCGATATTCTGACGCAGCAGCTCACGGAAACGGCTGCGGATTCTTCCCTGTATCTGCGGGTCGGCTTCGTAGGTTTTAAATTCTTCCTTTATCTCATATCTTGTCATCTTGTGCCGTTCCCGGAAACGCCATCGCTGGAAAAAATAATCCGCAATGCCCAGAACAAGCAGCAATGCCGCTACTACAATCAGCATCCTGCTCGCGATGGTAGCTACCAAAACAAGCCCTGTGTACGGATCTGATTTTTGCAGGTTAAGCAATTTATTAATATCCGCGAAAATGAAAGCGTAAGAGATCATTCCGATTATGACAATTTTCGCCAGAGATTTTCCAAGATTAAACAGGCCTTCTACGGAAAAAATTCTTTTAAAGTACTGTCCGAACCTTGGCAAAGTTCTGGAAAAATTGGGCGTTATGGGTTTTGTTGTGAACAGCCAGCCTCCAAGCTGAACAAGATTGGAAAAGAAAGCCGAAATAACCGCCACGGCCAAAACCGGCAGGGCAAGCCGCACAAGATACTTAAAAAATATACCAACGATAATCGCGTCCTGTGTCGGATCAAGTTCTGTCGCCCTCAGAAGGAAGAAACGGACCATTTCCACACAGGTGCGCAGCATGGAAGGCGCCATGAACAACAGCAGCAGCGCCGGAAGAAACAATCCAATAGCGCTTACAAGCTCCTGGCTTTTTACAACCTGGCCTTCTTCGCGCAGACGCTGCAGTTTATGCTCGGTCGGCTGCTCAGTCTTGCCCGGCGCGTCCTCGTCATTTTCATCGGCGAACCACTGCAGAGGAATGACCAGCGCTGAGCGCCGGGCGTTAGGTGAAGGAAAGAAATTATTTTCCGGCATAAATTCGTCACTGCACGCCGGCAGCTTTTCACTGCGCATTAACGCCTCCTCCTGAAATCGGCTGGCCGATCCGGGTATAGAGGGTTTCGATGTTGACAAAACCGGAGTCTATCACGCGCGCGAAAGCTTCTGTCATAAAGGGAAGCGAGGCGAAAATTAACAGGAAAGCCACCATTATCGAAATTGGAAACCCTTCAGAAAGGATATTAATCTGCGGCGCCGCTTTGGAGATTAAACCGGTCGTAAGCGAAGTAAGGAACAAAGTGCCAAGGATAGGCAGAGCGATAATTATAGCGTCCAGAAACAGCCGGGAAAGGCCGGAAGCGAGCATTCCCACTACATGCTCCCTGCCTTCGATAAGGGAAACGATATTAATAGTCTGCACCGATCTCCAAAAACCGCCGAGAAAAAGCTGGTGAAAACCGCCTATCGTAACAAAGATAAGCATGGACACAAGGTTAAAATACTGTCCCATCAGCGGGTTTTCAATTTGAGCCACAGGATCGAATGTTTCTGAAGCGCCGAAGCCCATTTGAAGCGAGAAGAACTGCCCTGCAGTGGAGAAAGCGGCGAAAATTATCACGATATAAAAACCAATGATTATGCCGATAATCGCCTCGCCTATGATGAGCAGGGCGAAACGCAGGGTGAATGGCTCGTAACGCAAATCCGCCGCCTCTCCGCCGGGAAGAGTAACAAGGCCGGACTGTGAATTTGCAGCCATAAAAATGTCGGCAGTGGGAATAACGGCGAAAGCGGTAAAACCGGCAAGCGCTATTTTCGCCACCTGCGGAATAGCCTCGGAAGAAAGAAGCGGGGTTACTTCTATCATGGCAAGCGCCCTGACCGCGATAAGCAGGAACACCGGCCCGTAACTGAGAATGTTCTGTAAAGCGGCGTTATCTACCATCAGCCAATCCTTAAAACCTTTCCTTTATCTGGCGAATTCGGGTATTTGACGGAACAGTTCTGTCGTGTACTGCCCAAGTGAGGTGAACATCCACCCGCCCAATAACGCAAGCATTCCCAGAATAACAAACATCTTCGGCACAAAAGTAAGCGTCTGCTCCTGAATTGAAGTGGCAGCCTGTAAAATCGCCACTACAAGACCGACTATCAGGGCGGACAGCAAAAGCGGAGCCGCCATAAGCAATACCTGCAAAATGCCCTGTCGCAGAATGGCAGTTACTTCACCAATACTCATTTTTCATTCCTTTACACAAAAGAACGGACCAGCTGATCCGTCAGTAATCCCCATCCATCAACAAGTATGAAAAGGATTAATTTAAACGGCATGGATATCATGACAGGGGGCAGCATGATCATACCCATGGACATGAGGGCGCTTGCCACTACCATGTCAATTACAATAAACGGAATAAAGAGCAATATTCCGATTTTAAACGCAACAGTCAGCTCATGCAGTATGAACGCCGGAATTAAAACATAAGTTGGAACATCAGCTAACGTATTGGGCCTGTCAAGCCCGCGCATCGCCATAAAGAGCCTGATGTTATCAGGCTTACCGCTCATCTGACTGTACATGAAAATTCTTAGGGGAGCTTCCGCTTCCCTGTAGGCGTTCTCCACTGAAAGCTCGCCCGCGGCAAGCGGCTGAATGGAGTTAGTATAAATTGTACTAAACGTAGGCCACATGATAAATATTGTTAAAAAAAGCGCAATCCCGAAAAGCACCTGATTGGGAGGAACCTGCTGCAGAGAGAGGGCACGTTTAATAAAATCCAGCACAATGGAAACGCGCAGAAAACTTGTCATCAGTATTATAAAGCTGGGCGCAAGGGACAGCACAGTCAGTAAAAGCAGAAGCTGCAGCGAAAAAGCCACTTCCTGCCCGTCCTGCGGATTGCGCACGGTAAGGTCAATAAAGGGAATCGCGGGAGGCCCAACCGGCGTCGGAATGGTCATGACGCCGGGCGTTGCCATACCGGGAAACGGTTCCGCCTGCGCATGCGCCGCGAAAGGCGCGAATATTGACATAACCGCAAACAGAGCCAGCATAATGAACCTGCATTTGGCCGCCTGTGTTTTCTTTCCTGATAACTGATAATTTATAATTGATAACTGCATCAAAGCCCCGTAAGCCTTTCGCGGCGTTTGCGGATATCCTCAGGATTCGGGGTTTTGGTCTGCGAAGACACGCCCATGCGGCGAAGTATCGCCATAAAATCCGGGAAACGCCCCTGGGTTGTTTCGGAGCTTCTCCTTGAATCTTCAAGCAGCATTGAATTTAAAATATCCTTGTCATCTATCTCACTGATAAGGTTAACCCCCCCTTCGCTGACTCCAAGAAGCCACGCCCTGGTTCCGACAGAGACAATGTTCACATAACGGTTTGAGCCAAGATGAGCCGCGCCAAGAACCTTTAAAAAAGGATCATTCGTCTCTGATCCGCGGCCGCGCTTTGAAGAACGTTTAATAAAAAAAACAACGCCGTAAACAGCGGCGGCGGCGAGAGCAAGGGTAAGAATCATCCTCAGTACTGTCCAGATTGAAGGGCCCGCCGCATTCAAAGCCGGAGAAGCGCTATCCTCAAGAATATAAACCTGTTCGGCGGCTCTAAGCGGATCCGCCGCAGGCCCCTCCTCCGGAGCATCCTGAGCGGAAATAGACGGTATTTGGACAAAAAAAAGCGCTGCCAGCAACAGCATGGCATATCCAGGCATTTTCAGTTTTTACCCCCCCAGATCAAACTGATTCTGCGTAATTATATAGAAAAGACAAAGTAAATTCAATAGATGCTGAGCATATTATAGCATTTTTAATGAAATTAAATAGCTTTTATGACCAAAAAGATAATAAATAATTAAAAATATTATTATTACTACTGCGGTGTATGAAATTTCATACAGTTGGTGTAACTGGAATTTTTAACCTATGTGATGGTACGCATAACATTTGTCCGTAAAAAATCCCGATAAAAATCCGGGCTGATTTGCGGACAAACCAGCATTAACATTTTAAAAATTCCAGCCATACATTACTTTGTCCAGATAGGACCGTTTTTAACATAGGTTCCGGCGGCGCGGTTTTGGCTGGTATAAAATGATTGAAGACCGACTTCAAAGCCATAACTTCTCATATTGCCTTCAGTTAAATTAGCCGGAAGGGTGGCGCGGGTTATGGCGTTTCCCACAAACACGCCGACATCGTTAAAGGGTGATGTTAATAATTCAATACCTCCGGGAACAGATATAGATTCAAGCCGGTTATTTTCAAATGCGCGATAACTTACCTGTTTGATGCCTGCTGGCAGAATTACACTGGTGAGTCTGTTTCCGCTAAATGCCGCAGTGCCAATATTTTGAATACCCCTTCCCCATGTAATACTGGTCAAACCGCAATCTCTAAAAGCATTATCGCCGATTTGCGTTACTGAATTGGGAATTGCTATTTCATTAAGATTGCGGTTCCCGCGAAAAGCGCTACCCCCAATGGACATTACGCCGCTTCCCAGTTTTACTTGAGTCAACAGATTATTCTGAAAAGCTCCTTCAGCTATAAGTTTAACTGTGTCTGGAATAACAACGCTTTGTATTCCTTTCCCCGAGAATCCTGTGATTGCAGATACCGGAAGTCCGTAAAGCCTTGAGGGAATAGCCAATTCAGGGATAGGAATGTTTATACTGTATTCTTTTTTGTCAACTTGAATTTTCCTGCTTACCCCCGACAATTTAAATTGAGTAATAGCAATGGTATTATCATTCATCTGTCCTACTTCAAAATCCGTATCCGTCAGCGGCCGTGAAATGGCTTCCACTGCTGCCTGTAAATCCCGAGCTGTTCTGAGAAGACGCTGTGCCTCTTCGGTTTGAGACGGATTTAAAACACCTAAGTTGATGGCTGCCTCATAATCGATAATTGCCTCTTTAAAGCGGCTTTCGATTAAATGACCAGAAGCTCTTAAATACGTATTTATTCCTTCCTGTTTCCTTTGCTGTTCCGCCAGCCGCTGCCGTTCAATCTCTGGTTTTTCTACCTCTACCCACCTCTGTTTTGTATTCCTTGCCCTTTCCAAAAGAGCTTGAACGCCTTCCGGTGGAGGATTCGCAGTCGCAAATATGGGAGCAGATTTCTCACCGCCTACAACGATACTGTTGGGTTGATTTTTATTAAGCGTCCATGTGCCGGTTGGCTGCAATCTAAGAGATTCCTCATAAGCATAAATAGCACGATCTATTGCCGCTTCATTTCTTGCTTCCGAAGAACTGCGGTCTACCATTGTCTGTCTGCCGTTCATTTCTTCAGAACTTTTTTGCTCATGGTTATTGAACTGAGATTTATACTCATCAAACGCCTTTTCTAGCTGCTGTCCTTCATAGACTTTAGAAGCTGCTTGTTCTATTGGGTTGCCTCCGGAACCGTATACCGAGCGTACCCCTGTTGCACTTTCAGAAGCACAGGAACCAATCGTAAATGCCAAACCTACCAATGCTGCTGCCAAAACTGTTCTTTTCATTTTCATCCTCCTAGATGCAAATATTCACGTACAATGCCCGCCGGCATATAAACAACCCATACAGGCAGTTTTTTCTGATTGTTTATCTAAAAATGAAACGCTTCTTTTTGATGCTGACTTCATCTGCGTTCATTGTTTACTCCAAAAAACGAGAATTTAATACCCGTTTCGTTTAAAATGTACCGCCATATTTGGCAGCTACTAAAAAATTGAGCCAAATAAATAATAACTTATACTTGTCAAAATGTCCAGTATAAAATGTCATATTGTACATGGTCAATATATATTATAGGCATTTAGTATATAAAATATGGGTTTAAAGCACACATTTATCCTGAATCTAAGAAAATTCAGAAATTCCAGAGGATTTTCACAGATGAAACTGGCAGAATTATGTGATACCTCACCAAATTACATAGCGGAAATTGAAATTGGAAGGAGATTTCCATCCTTAAAATTGATTGAAAAAATAGGCGATGTACTTAATGTAGAACCTTATCGCTTTTTTATTAATGACACAATAAAATTTACCAATGAAATTGAAGAAATCATAAATTTACTCACAAAATTACCGGATCAACAGCGTTTAAAAATAATCAACCAGATTAGCGTTGTTTAAACAAACAGGAAATGAGAATACTAAAAAAGCCGCGTGACAGGAATAATTAAAAATGAAAGATGAAACTTGGCAAGAATTTATAAAAAATTCTCAAGTAATGATGCTACACCTATCAACCCTGATTTTGTCCCTTGACCATTCGTTACCCCCAAAACTGCTCCACAGACGGTTTGACCCTCTGATATGCCACTAGGCGTTCTAAAAGAATTGGTCGATCATAATGGTCAGTCATTGAAATCGATCTATGCCCCACAAACTCACGTAGAACCTGTTCAGAAAGAAGCGTTCTCATTCGGGTATTGTATGTGTACCGCAGACAATGTACGGTAAGTCGGCGGCTCTCATAATCAATACCTGCGTTCTTCAGACCATAGCGAAAACGATCCAAGATATAATAATTCGCTATAGGTTTACCGTTATATGAGAAAATTAATCCAAGAAAATCATGACAATCTTTAACTTTCCCAAGCCAGCGTTCAAGCATTTTTAAAGTAATTTCCGGAATTATGACAGCGCGTGACCGAGGGTCTTCCTCGGTCGCTTTTTTTAAGAGTCCGATTTGTCCTAAATCATCTACAGCGCGGTCAATAACTAATCCGCTGTTTTCGATGCTTATCTGATCACGATGCAAAGCTCTGACTTCTCCTGAACGAAGACCAGCCGAGACAGTAACACAAAAAAGAGTTCCGAACATCAGAGCGATTTCATCCTTTTCCTTACGCATGTCATCAGGTCGTTTCCAAATGTTGATAAGCTGTTGCTCGTCATACTGAAATAAAGCCAATAATTCCTCACTGGACAAAGTATCCTGTCTTCTACCATTTCTTTTAAAAGGTTCAAACTCAGGAACCATGTCAATAATACCTGAGCGGCGAGCTTCACGCATGATGAGTTTCAAGGTATACATGATTGTATTCCGGCAGGAATTGGAAAGCCTTTGTTCTAAAAGAAAATCTTCAACCACAGTAGGGTTAATTTCTGAAAACCTTAGCTTCCCAAACTTTGGGAGTAAATACCCGGTTAAGTGCCGACGATGCTGGATGATAGTCTGACGTTTTAGGACTTTGCCTTTCGCAGCCCAGCGGGCAAGATGAGGAGCGCCGTCAATAAACATATCCTTTGCAAAGTCTTTTATTGTAATTGAACTTAAAGTAGACTTTCGTTTTGCTTCAGTTAAATCATCTTTTAGAAGTTTCTCAAGGTATGCTACAGCTTTTCGTTTACTGTCGCATCCATGTCCGCAAGCTTTTTGAATACGTCTACCATTAATCTCATACCAGTAATAAAAATAAGAACATCCTCTGCGCTCCCTTTCAAATAAATGGTACTTCCCAATTGAAACTGACATTTTCCCGTTCCTTCGCACAAAATTCTGTTGACCATTTGTTGACCATTTTGCTAACCAACGGTTTTTTCAACAAAAATTACGGAAGTGTCAGGATAGACGGATTTTTTGGATTTTCGCTAACTCCTTATATAGCAAGGAATTAGGCAAAAAAAAAGCCCGTCCGAAGACGAGCTTTTTACTCCCCCGCGCGGATTTGAACCACGGACCCAGTGGTTAACAGCCACTTGCTCTGCCAGCTGAGCTACAGGGGATAACCGTTCCTTGCGGAACTTTTCATAACATATATAATTTTTTAA
>JAIRQN010000039.1 GCA_031256445.1 Treponema sp.
GAACAGTTTTGGAGACTGTTAAATCCGTAATGCTGAGGGGCGGGAGCCTTGTGTCGTGCATTTTTCTATACGTTCTCTGCCGTCAGGTCAGCCTTTTGATTTTGCGTTTGCCTTTCAGAAGGACAGTAACCGCTTCCTCCGGAACCGGCGCTTTTAAAACTCCTTCACATGAAAACTACACACTGGCGTTTTTTCACGTGAACCCCATAATGATATGGGTCTTTTCAGCTGCTCTTCTTCTGGTTGTTCTGACAAGAATTTTAAGGATGCAAATTCCTGAAATTATCCTCTGGAATATCCTGGTACTTTGCGTTATTCTGTATCTTGCTCAGGGATTGGGTATAATACAATTTTTGCTTTCCCGATCTTCGTTGTCCCCCTTCCTGAAGCTGGCTTTGACATTATTAATGGTTTTTCTTTTATTCAGTCCTTTCCTGAATATGCTGCTTCTGGGAGGATTTTTCATTCTGGGAATCATTGAAAACTGGGTGCCTTTGCGGGTACTTAAAAAGAACGCGCCGCCTTCAACTCCGGAGGCCGGTGATGACGTATAAACATAAGGAGCTTGTGTATGAAGGTTATTTTGAACAAGGATCTTGCGACCCTCGGTGAAGAGGGAGACGTTAAAGATGTGGCTAAAGGTTATGCGCGTAATTATCTTTTCCCCAGAGGAATTGCTCTTCCCTATACGCCGGGGATGATAAAAATAATTGAAGGACGCAGGGCGGAAATTGAAGCCCGTAAAGAACAGAAGCGCAAAGACGCAATGGGGCTTAGGGAAAAACTGGAAAATCTTGAGCTTTCCATTACCATGCCCGCAGGAGCAAACGGCAGGCTGTATGGCGCGGTCACAACCCAGACAATCGCCGATGAATTATCCAAAAACGGTTTCCAGGTTGAACGCAAGCGTATAGAACTTTCCGGAACAGGTTTTAAAAGCGTTGGCAAATACAGGGCGGCAATTAAACTATACGAAAATCAATCGGCGGAAATAATTATTAATATTTTGGCGCAGGTGATAAAAACTGAAACCCCCGCGCAGAGTAAACCGGCAAGGCGGAGAAGAGAAGACGCGAAACAGGATGCGGCGCATCAGGCGGATGAAGCCGCAGGAACAGACGCGAATCCCCCTGAAACCGCAAATGCGCAACAGGACGCAATTGAAGCTGCCGTGACGCAAGACTCTTAACCAGAACCGGATTTACTGCTTATATGGCTCAAACAGTATTTGCGCGTGATAAAACTCCTCCGCATGATGATGAGCTTGAAAGAGCGACGCTCGGCAGCGTTCTGGAAGATTCTGAAGCGCTTGCCGCGGCAATTCAGGCGCATTTGCGTCCGGAAGATTTTTACTCACGCGCAAATCAAAGGATATTTGAAGCGATAAAAAGCCTTGATGACAAAGGCGGGCTTCGTCCCGATATTCAGACAGTTGTTCAGGAGTTAAAACGCCTTGGCAAGCTGGATGAAGCCGGCGGCGCTTCGTATGTTTCAGGCCTTACAACCGTGATTCCTTCCAGCGCCAACATTGATTATTACGCGCAAATGGTAAAAAACTACTCGCTGAAACGTTCTCTTTTAAAAGTTGCTTCCCAGATTGGCGTAAAGGCATATGACGAGTCAAAAGATTCCAGAGAGGTTTTGGAGGAAGTGCAGCAGATTATTTTTGAGCTTACAGATGATCGTCAGGTTATTTCGGCCAGAAAAATAAGCGACGTGTTGAAGGAGACAATTGATATAATCGATCACGCACGGAAAACAAAGAATCCCATTACCGGCATTTCTTCCGGTTTTGACAAGCTGGATCAATTGACATCGGGCTTTCAGCGCGATGAGTTTATAATACTGGGAGCCAGGCCGTCTGTCGGTAAAACCGCGCTTGCGCTGAATATGGCCGCTCATATCGCTTTTCATAAAAAAATACCGGCGGCCTTTTTCTCGCTGGAAATGTCAGGTATCGCGCTTGTACAGCGCCTGATAAGCAGCGAAGCGGTAGTTCAGGCTCAGAACCTGCGAAGCGGATATTTAAGCGGCAGCGATTATAAAAAAATTGTCGACAGTATGGGTATTATTTACGATACGCCGTTTTACATTATAGACATGCCCAATATGAAACTATTGGATCTCCGCGCCCAGGCGCGCAAACAGCGTTCACAGCAAAATGTGGAAATCATTTTTATTGATTACCTTGGGCTGATTGCTCATGAAAACAGCTCTCTTCCCCGGTATGAGCAGATTTCTGAAATTTCCCGCTCATTGAAAAGCCTTGCAAGGGAATTGCATATTCCTGTAGTTGTTCTTTGCCAGCTTAACCGCGACGCTCAATGGGAAACGCCGACTTTGGCGAATTTAAGGGATTCGGGGTCAATAGAGCAGGATGCGGATTTGGTTTTATTCCTTAACCGGGAGCCGCCAAAAAAGAACAAGAAGGATAAAGATGAGGAAAACCAGGCGCCGCTTGATGTAGTTCCGACAGATTTAATTATTGCCAAACAGCGAAACGGCCCGATCGGAGCTGTAAAACTGCTGTTTGAATCCAAAGTAGCCAGATTTTTGCCTGTAGCAAAAGAATAAACCAAAAATCCAATAAACCTTAAAAACTTCTTGATTTTTTTTTTGGAATTTTATATAATAAATATGTCTGGGGGATATATGGCTTTTATTGATGAGTATAATTTTGAATTACTGAAAAACGAAGCTGAAAAACTTGTTATTAACGAAGTTGAGCAGCAGTTTGCTTCAGAATCGGAAGATGTTTGCCGGTGTAATGAATGTATAGTTGACATCGCGGCTATGGCGCTTAATTCTGTTAAGCCGTTGTACCGTTTTTCGCTATTGGGAACCCTTTACGCTTCACAGGCCATGACAGAGAATTCATACGCCGCAAGTGTCAAGCAAGCGGTGGCTCAGGCAATCAAAAAAGTAAAGCAAAATCCGGGGCATGAATAATTAATTTTCTATGAAAACCCGCCCGAGACTTCTCTTGCGCCGGTTCTCAGTATCCACCTGTTCCCGTATGTTTTAAAGACAGCAAGTAATTTTCCTGATGTATTTTCATGCCAGCAGATGCTTCCTTCGCTGTCCAAAGATATAATATATTCCTCGCATCCAATTAACCTGACAGGCAGACCGGGCGATCTTTCAAAATTTACCGTTTCCTCAGAATAAATAGCCGCTCCCTGTCCGCCGCAGACTATTGCCGGGTTTCCTTTGGAATGAGTGATTGACAAAAGGATATCCTCTCCCGGGTATTCAAGTATTTTTCGGGGTGCTTCGCCGCCCGGTGCGGCGGAAACAGCGTATACGGCTGTTTTTGTTATTTCATTGTCCCGCTCTACTGCCGCAGCGTAAATTTCTGACGGCACGATGTGCCCTGCGGGCGCGGTATACGCCATTATTCCAGCCTGCGCGCGCGCGCCTGCCGCTACGGGAACTGTTTCTCCTGTTTTATGATTTACAATAAGAAACGGACTGTTTCCCCTCATTACGCTGCGGCAGATTATTATCCTCTGGCTGTCAATAAAAGCCGCGTCTATGGCTCCAACCGAGGAGAATGAAAATCCTTTCTTTGCGTTTCCGTAGCTGCTGACAGATACATTGCCTGCGTTGTCAAGAACAAGAATCATTTTATCCATCATGGAAATTGAACGTATCGGGTAACGTTCAAGCAGAAAGTTCAATTTGTATTCATCAATTGAATGATCTGAGTTGACGATTTCCGGGAAATACCTTATATTCGCGTTTTGCCATAAAATAAATTTATTTAACCGCTGCGCTCTGCCGGAATTGTCAGGCAGAACAGGTATTGCCGTGATTTTGTTATAACCGTTTTTTATTTTCGTTGTTATATTCCGCGTTCTTTCCAGCAAACGGTAATCCAGCGGAAGAAAAAACATATTACTTTGCTCTGTAAGAACTGCGATACTTGAATCTGATACCGCTATTTCCGTTATATGCGTCTGATGTTCATGCTCCATAACAATGATTTTTCCTGATTTGTCAATCAGATAGATATTGCCGTTTGATGCCGCAAGCGCGGCATTTTCGTTAAACGCAATTGATTTAACAGGATTTCCCGGAGGAATGTTGTACTCATTATGAATTTCCATAATGCCTGCGCTGTCAACGGAAAATTCATATAGTTCGTTTTTATCATTGTTAAAATAAAAAAATCCTTCGCCGGCGGAACATAACAGGGCGCTATTTTTTAATTCTTCAATGCAATCCAGAACCGCGCCGGAAGAGGCGTCAACCAGCAATAAACCCTCCCAGTTAATTCCTGCAATAAAACGGTTGTTTCCGAAAATAATAGGTTTTAATATGCTGCCGGGAGCCTGAAAACATCCGGTTACAGAAGCCGAATTTATATCAACATACAGAATCTGCCCCTCTGGCTGCGAAAAATCCTCATGTTCCATCTGGTAAATCAGCATATTCCGTTCAGCTCTGCCTGTAGCCGCCAATGTGACGAAACCGGCAGGAATATCGGGAACTGTTTTAATCTCCCCGGTAACGGAATCGAGCAGCGCAAGATGCTTGCCGTCAAAGCCGGCAGCAATAATAAAGCTGCCGCCGGCGGAATAATTAATGTAGTTAACCGGTTCTTTGGAATTAACTGAAAATATTTTTTCCATGGAGATATAATTCCACACAGAAAGCCTGTAATCGTCAATGCCGGCCGCTTCTACAATGCAAAGTTCCTCTTTGGACGGGTTTTTAATCATCATTTGTATTTTGTAGGGTGTAAGCTGAAAACGCCTTGCGTTTTTTTCCGCAGGATTCCAGATTTCAATAAAACCGTCTTCCGCTGAACTTATAAATGAATTACCGCCGCTTATTAAAGACGTTATCGCCGCCCTGTGCCCGTTACCGGTATCAAGAGCAGGAAGAGACGAAGAGAATAATGCCAAAAGAATACAATATATAAATCTCTTTATCATCGGCGGACAAAATACATTATATCTCCAAAAACCGCGAATATCATCAATCCAAAAATTATTACCATACCGCAGGTTTGAAAAATTGAGATTGCTTTTGGATGCGCGGGTTTTCTGCGTATTAGTTCAACAAGGAAGAGGATAATCATGCCTCCGTCAAGAATTGGAAGGGGAAGCAAATTCATCACGCAGAGGGCTATTGATATAAGTGCGATAAAATCAACAGAGGAGCGCAGTCCAATTCCGAGTCCCTGTTCAAAGCCCTGCGCTGCCATATCTCCCATCATGTATGTTATGCGCATTGGACCAGATACGGCCTGTGTCAGATCGATCCCCATAAAAAGAAGTTTGAGGCTTTTTACGGAAACAACAAGCGTTTTGTAACCTTCTTTAATGCCTTTTCCAATCGCTCCGGGAACAGAAAGATTTGGAGTGCGGTAATGAATTGAAGCCCAGGAAAAACCGGGATCGTTTTCATAATCCGGCATTTTTATTTCTGTCTGTTTTTTAAAACCGTTTCTTTCATATTCAAGGAGAAGCGTATCTGAGCGTTCTTCCGCCGCCTTCATGAAATCCAGGCTGTAGCGGACAGGAATGCCGTTAGCTGCGGTAATTCTGTCGCCTGGCAAAAGTCCGGCAAGCTGGGCAGGACTGCCTTCCCTGATATTGCCGATTACAGGATCAGTCCAGAAATATACGCCGATTTTTCCGGCTCCTGTCGATTTATCCAATGACGGCGTAACCGAAAGACGCATTATTTCACCGTCACGGTCAACTGTAACAGAAAGATTTTTTTCCGGGTTTAAGGCGATATTTTCCTGTACTTCATGATAATAAGAAATATTTTTACCGGAGATTTCTATTATTCTGTCGCCTGTTTTTAAACCGGCCGCGTCGGCGGGATATTGCCCTTCTGTTATATCTGAAGCAAGAATAATTCTGTTGCTTAAGGTGTTAATCTCAAAGCCAATACCCCATATCAAAGAGAGTAAAATAACGGCAAATAACAAATTGAAAAACGGGCCGCCGAAGGAAACAATTATTCTTGATAAAGGGCTGGAGGCAAGATAAGAGCCTTTTTCGCTCTTGATGCCGTTGCGCATATTTTCCCATGCCGCTTTGTAATCGGATTCATCCTTCATTTTGCAGTATCCGCCCACCGGGAACATCCCAAGCCTGTATTCAACTTTTCCGATTTTCTTTTTTAATATTGGATTTCCCCATCCGATTGAAAATGCTTCCACATCGATTCCAACAAGTCGCGCGGCCAAAAAATGCCCCAGTTCGTGAATAAATACGACAACCCCAAGACCGATAAGGCCGAGTAAAATTTTTAGTATTAACATATTTTTCCTTGTTTTATTATATCATATTGGTAATTCAGAGACTAGAGAGCGCGGAACAGGATTCTTTTATGAAAATATCCGCCTTTATACGGGCATCCGCGTCCGCTTTAAGGATTGTTTCAAGAGTTTGAGCCTCGTTTGCCCAATCCGCCTGAAGGACTTGTTCTGTTACGCGAGGAATATCAGTAAATCTGATTTTTTTCTCAAGAAATGCGGCTACAGCCGTTTCGTTGGCGGCATTGTAAGCACAGGGGTAAAGGCCATTTTTCCTTACAGCTTCCTCCGCGAGACGCAGCATGGGGAATTTATTAAAATCCGGTTTTTCAAATTCCAGCTTTAAACAGTCAAAATCAAGCGGCTGTAAATCTGAAGGCGCGTTTTGAGGCCAATACAAGGCATCATGAATAGGGTGGCGCATATCCGGTCTTGATAACTGAGCGTAAATTATTCCGTTGGAAAGCCGTATCATGGAATGGACAATGCTTTGCGGATGAATTACAACTCTGATATTATCCGGTTTCATGCCGAAAAACGCGCAGGCTTCAATTATTTCCAGTCCTTTATTGGCCATTGAAGCGGAATCGATTGTTATTTTCGGCCCCATTTTCCATGTTGGATGGCACAGAGCGTCAGAAGGTTTTACATATTCCATTTCTTCTGCGCTTAAGTTTCTGAAAGGCCCTCCGGACGCGGTCAAGAGTATTTCTTTGACTATTTTATTCTCGTTCGGGAATCCTTGCAGCAAGTGAAAAACGGCTGAATGTTCCGAATCAACCGGAATAATTTTAACGTTTTTTTCTTTTGCGAGGCGGAAAATCAGATTTCCGGCCATCACTATTGTTTCCTTGTTCGCGAGCGCCAGAACAGAGCCGCTTTCAATTGCGGCGGCGGAAGGTTCAAGACCTGCGGCGCCGGATATTCCGTTTACGGTAATATCGGCATGCGCTTCTTTAATCGCGCTGATTAAAGTTTCCTTTCCGGATGCTCCGCAAGCCAAAACGCGGACTGCTTTTGGAAATTGTCCTGAAATTTCATCAAGCCCGCCGCGATTGCTGCGGGCCGCAAGAAGGACTACTTCAAAGTCTACGCCTGTTATTTCCGGCTTGTTACGCGATATTATATCAATTGCGCTTGCGCCGATTGAGCCTGTCGCTCCCAGGACGGCGATTCGTTTTTTCATCAGGGAGTAAAAAAGAGCAGGTAAAACAGCACATAGTACACAGGAGAAGCGAAGGCAATAGAGTCAATTGAGTCCAGGATTCCCCCTCTTCCGAACATGAGTTTCCCCGAATCTTTTACGCCGCAGCTTCTTTTCATTGCGGACTCGGCAAGGTCACCCAATGCGGAGGCGGCAGCGGTACAGACGCCGAGAACCAATGCCTTGCAGATTAGCGTTAATATTGACGCGATTTGCGCGTTATAATAAAAAATTCCAGGAACGATTAACACGGCGCCGATTGAAACAATAATTCCTCCGGCTATCTGTCCGGCAAACCCGGCGATGCTTTTGCTCGGGCTTACGGGAATTATCCCCCGGTTACTTGCGCCAAAGAGACTGCCTGAAAGCCATGCCGCGGAATCGCTGCCCATTACAATAAGGAGAAATATTAATATTGCTCCTGAATTTTCCCAGACTGACATTTTTACAAGCCAGTACGCGAAAAATCCCGGATACGCAAGAATAAAAAAACCTCCGGCAAGCCTTTTTACGGCATTTTCGATTTTATCATGTCTGGTGAAAATTACGGACATTAATATCCAAAGAGCGCCTGTCATTATCATCATCCGGATTATCCACTCCGGCAAATTAAAGCTGACGGTCAGTGTAATGGCTGCAGGCGGCAATGCTCCGATTATAAAAGCCTCTATCTTTGTGATATTCATGAGCTTTTTTTCAAGCATCATTGATAATTCAATCGCGCCGACAGCGGTAAAGAGAATTACAACAATGTTTAAAGGAAGATGCCGGTAAAAAGGAAGAAAGAGAACCAATGCTATAACTGCCGGAACTCCGATTAGAAATGTTAAAAGCCGTTTTGCAATTACATTCATTTTTCTTCCTGTTTATGCCGCGTCAGACGCAGTTCCGCCATACCGGCGATCGCGTTTTTTAAATTCAGCAATTGCCGTATTTAAATCTTCTTTTTCCCAATCCGGCCAGTATTTTTGCGAAATATACAATTCAGAATAGGCGCCTTCCCAAAGAAGGAAATTACTTGTCCTGTATTCGCCCGCGCTCCTGATTATTAAATCGGGATCAGGGATATCTGGATTATCAAGAAACGCTGAAATATCATCTTCGCGGATATTATTAATGGTATCACAAACAGTTGAACACCCGCCGGACGCGCATTTGTCATAAGCGAACCTGCGCATCGCGCGAACGATTTCATCTCTCCCGCCGTAATTAACCGCAAGAATAACCTGCATCCCTTTAAACTCTTTTGTGTCACTGACGGTTTGGTTAAGATCTTTCTGCACTTCCTCCGGCAGTCCGTTAATGTCTCCCGCAAGGCGGACGCGGATTTTATTGCGTCTGCTGAAATCAAGTTCTGATCTCAGGTACTGTCTGATAAGTCCCATGATAAAGCTGACCTCTTCGGCCGTGCGTTTCCAGTTTTCAGTTGAGAATGTGTAAAGTGTCAGATATTTAATCCCCAGATCGCTCGCCGCCTGGGTAATCCTCTTTGCGGCTTTTAATCCTTCAAGGTGGCCCTGAGTCCGGACAAGTCCGCGCTGCTTCGCCCAGCGGCCGTTACCGTCCATTATAATGCCGATGTGAGCCGGCGCATCCTGTAAAACCCGGGGAATATTCTCCATTAAACTTCCATTATCTCTTTTTCTTTCTCTTCCAGAACTTTATTCACCTGATCGATATAATTGCCGGTCAGTTTCTGCAGTTCTGTCTCTCCCTTACCCTGATCATCTTCGGTTAGCTTTGAATCTTTTAAAAGTTTTTTCAGTTCTTCGTTACCGTCCCTTCTGATGTTTCTGATTGAGACTCTTGACTGTTCCGCCTGGTTTTTGGCGTGTTTTACAAGCTCTTTGCGCCTCTCTTCCGTAAGGGGCGGAATGGATATGCGTATTACCTTGCCGTCATTTGAAGGGTTTAATGATAATTCAGAAGATCGAATCGTTTTTTCAATTTCGCTGATGAGGCTTTTATCATAAGGCTGAATAACGATTAACCGGGCTTCGGGGACTGAAATATTCGACACCTGGTTTAACGGAGATTTTTCTCCGTAATAATCCACGCGTATTCTGTCAAACAGCGACGCTGACGCACGTCCGGTCCTTAATGCGGCAAACCCTTCTTTCAGGCTTGCCACTGTCTTTTTCATCCGTTCCTCATTTGAGGAAATAAATTCCTGCATGTAAACCTCTTGATTTTATTCCGCGCCTACTTTGTAGTAGACGTAATTGTTTATCGCAAGTTTAGCTCCCGCTTTTTTGCCGCATTCTTCAATTGCCTTTGCGACTGACAGCTTTTCATCTTTCACATAACCCTGCTCAAGAAGGCATATTTCGCTTAAGTATTTATTGACTTTACCCTGTAAAATTCCTTTTAAAACATTTTCCGGTTTGCCTTTAAGTTTTTCGTCCTTTTCCATCTGTTTGCTGAAAATGTCTTCCTGTTCCCTGAGCCAGTTCTGGTCAATTTTGCTCCGGTCAAGGGCATAAGGATTAAATGCCGCTATGTGCAATGCAAGCGAGAAAATAAAACCCGCTACTTCTTCGTTTTTAAAAATTTCCGGCTTATCGGATTCGCATTTTACAACTACGCCGATGTTTCCGTCACCGTGAATATACTGGGTAAGGTATTCGCCGGATGCGGCTTTTACAAGGCACAGCCTTTTCAATCCCATATTTTCGCGTATCTTGGTCGCAAGATCCTGAACCATGCCGTTAAGTTCATCATTGGGTCCGGTTAAATCATTTTCAAGCGCTTTGCGGGCTATTTCGCCTCCCAGAGTGATAAAATCGGGGTTTCTCGCGACAAAGTCAGTCTCGGAAGAGAGTTCGACCAGCACGGCCGAAGAGCCGTCTTCTTTTATTTTTACGAATATTTTACCTTCGTTGGTTGCTCTTCCTGAGCGTTTTTCAAGAGCGGCAAGCCCTTTTTCCTTTAACATTTTAGCGGCTTTATCAAAATCGCCTTCGGCGCTTACAAGCGCGTTCTTGCATTCCATCATTCCCGCGCCGGTTTTTTCACGGAGTTTTTTAACATCCGCAGCGCTAATTTCTGCCATATTTTTTCTCCTTATAAAAATGACTATTCATCATTGTAGACTTTATCAACATCAACCTGAATATGCGAACCGCTTTCTTCCTCATCTTCTTCTGTAACTTCCTCGTCTTCTTTTGCGGCTCTGATTGCCTCTTCGGTTGTGTATTTTTCAATATCGATTTCCCTGTCTTCTTCCTTAATTGACGCGTCATTAAGCAGGCCTTCCATGTCTTCGTCATCTTCGCCGAGGGTTTCGATTATCTTCAGTCCTACCTCGTTATCCGCTTCGACAACCGCGTTGGCGATGATCTGGGTAAACAGGGTAATAGCCCTGATTGCGTCATCGTTCCCCGGAATTGGGAAGTTGATACCGTCTGGATTGCAGTTGGTATCTACAACCGCCACAATCGGAATTCCCTGCCGCTGCGCTTCTGCGACAGCGATGGCTTCCTTGCGGGTGTCAATAATGAATAAAATGCCCGGAAGTTCCTTCATTTCCTTGATGCCGCCAAGGTTTTTCTGTAGTTTGATGCGTTCTTTGCCAAGGCCGGAAATTTCCTTTTTTGTAAGGTTTTCGAAGGTGCCGTCCACTTCCATTTTTTCCAGTTTTTTTAATCTGAGAAGGGATTTTTTAATTGTTGAAAAATTTGTAAGCATACCGCCAAGCCAGCGGTTGTTTACAAAGTACATTCCGCAGCGTTCGGCTTCTTTTTGAACAGCCTGCTGCGCCTGTTTTTTTGTTCCTACAAAAAGCACGGTTTTTCCGGCGGCTACGGTTTTGCGCACCGCGTCATAGGCATCCTTGATTGCCTGAATTGTTTTTTGCAGGTCGATGATGTGAATACCGTTCCTTTCTGCGAAGATGTATTTCTTCATCCTCGGATCCCAGCGTTTCACCTGATGACCAAAGTGGACTCCTGATTCCAGGAGATTCTTCATGGTAACTACTGCCAAAGTTTCCTCCTAACATTAGGGTTTTAGAGACTTAAAACCCTTCCATCACTATATCTCGCTGGAATAAAATTACTTACTCCACGGAAATTCGTTTATCCCGAAGCTCAGGCTCCGTAAGGATAACCGTTATCTTTAAGCATGACATAAAAATCGTACAATGGCAAGCCTGTCACTGTGCCCGGACAGCCCTCTATTTTATCGATAAAACAGGCCGCAAGCCCCTGGATACGGTAAGCTCCGGCCACATCCTGCCATTCGTTTGTGTTCAGATACCATTCGATTTCCGCTTCCGATACGGGCGCGAAGCTGACATTGCAGCAAGCGCTGCGGCAGTCAATAAAATCTTTTTGCCCGTTAAAAAGCGCCATTGAGGTTATTACCTTATGCTGCCGTCCGCTTAATTCCCCAAGCATTGAAGCGGCGTCTTGGCGGGATGACGGTTTACCGAAAATCTTTTTGTCCGCGGCGATAATGGTATCCGCGCCGAAAATCCAGCGCGGCGAAAGGGCTCTTGTCATTTCAATTACTTTTTTTACCTTGTTTTCGGCGAGTTCTTTTGTCAATTTAAACGGATCGGTATGCGTTATAAGGCTTTCGTCAATATCCGCCGGCACAACGGAGAACGGCAATCCCATCATTTTAAAATATTCCTGCCGCCTGGGCGAGCCGGAAGCGAGAATTATTTGTTCCATTTGTGAATTTTAGCGCATAATAACAATACGCGGCTAGTAGTTACAGGTGTTAAATGTTGAGTGTTTATCCACTTTTTTATTAAGCGTTTCAAACATGATAATTTTTATTATCAGGATAATAACCAAAAATACCGGGAAAATTTTAAAACTGATAACAGACGCCAGCGCGCCGAATAACGGCGGCATTATTGATGTTCCTATATACGCAAATGCCATTTGAAGCCCTATTACAGCCTGTGAATATTCCCTGCCGAAATTTACAGGGGTTCCATGTATTAAAGACGGAAATATCGGGGCAAAGCCCATGCCTATCAGGAAAAAACCCGGCAATAATATTTTGTTTCCAAACGGCATAAACAGAATAACAATTCCGCAGCCTGCGATAATCTGTCCCATGCGCACCATTTGCCTGTTGTTTAATTTTATAGTTATAAAACCTGATATAAAACGCCCGCTTGTTATTCCGAAATAATACAGCGCTATCCATTGAGCGGCAATTTCCGGTTTTATTCCCTTTTCTGTTACAAGAAAACTGGCTCCCCATAACCCTGCGGTTGATTCTATCGCGCAATACAGGAAAAACACTGTCAGCGCTTCCTTGACTCCCGCGATTGAAAACAGTTCCTTATATGAAGCAGGTTTGTTTTTCTGCGTATTTATTGACGGGCTGTTTTTTATCCATAAGGGCAGTGAAGCAAACAATACTGCGACCAGGCAGAACTGTATTATGCCGATTGTCCTGTAACCTGATGACCAGGAGTTGGCGGATATAAGGTAAGACGACATTATCAAAGGGCCGATTGTGGTTCCTACGCCCCAGAAACTATGGAGCCAGCTCATATGTCTTGCCTTGAAATGAAGAGCGACATAGTTGTTTAAAGCCGCGTCAACGGAACCCGCGCCCAGTCCTAACGGAATTGCGCACAGGCATAAAAAGATAAAAGACGGAGAAAAAGAAAAACCCACAAGAGCCAGCGCTGTCATAAAGACGCTGACCGCGGTTACCATTCCTGTGCCAAAGCGCCTTATTACTTTTTCGCTTAATATGCTTGAAATGACAGTTCCGCCGGAGATTGTAATGGAAATAAAGCCCGCGTAATGCAGCGGGACATTCAGTGAATTGTACATGGAAGGCCATGCGCTGCCCAAAAGCGAGTCAGGCAGTCCCAGGCTGATAAATGACAGATAAATAATAATTAAAAGTAAAATTGTTAACATATATTCCTTTTTTTAAGGCAGACGGCCCGCGGTTTTCAGTTTAAATACGCGTCAAGCTCCTGAATCATCTGCGAAAGATCCCCCGCGCTTGATGTCGCGACTTTTGTTGACTGGATAAAACTGGCTAGCCCTTTGGAAATATCCGATATGGCGATATTGATCTGTTCTGTTGATTTCTGCTGCTTTTGCGTAGAGACAGTTATTGTCTGCGCCTGGGACGCTGTGGTTTCGGCGCCCTGGCTTATTTCCATGAAAATATATTCAAGATCCCTGATTAAGCTGCTGCCATCGGTAATTTTTACCGTGCTTTCTTCGCTGGAAGCGATAAGAGAGGATGAAGATCCCTGAATTTCATCGGCCTGCAGGCGTATTTGTCTTGTCAGGGAAGCGATATCATCGGCAAGGCGGTTTACCTCTCTTGAGACTATTGAGAACCTTTTGCCCTGTTCTCCGGCGCTTGCCGCCTCCAGCGCGGCGTTAAACGCAATTACTTTTGTCTGATCGGTGATTGCCTTGATTGCCGTGATAATGTCGTGTATTTTGGATATTTTATTCCCTAAAGAAATAATGCCGCTGATTACTTCATTATTCTTGTTTTTTATATTTTCAAACTGTTCAATATTGCGTTTAAGTGCCAGAAACCCCCGGTTTACGTCGTTTTCCATTTTGGAGGCAATGGTCCAGACATCAGCTGTTTTATCCGCTATATCAGCGGCTATCTTCATGTTTTCCTTCATGGTCGCTTCAATTTCCTGGACGCTTGCGGCCTGGTTGTTTGCGGTGGAAAATATTTCTTTGGATGACAGGAAAATGTCGTCTGTGGATTTTTGAAGGATTTTTGCCATACTCTGGGTTTGTTCTACCGTTTTGGACGCGGCTTCGGCGGCAGTTTCTTCATTTTCTATCATATTGTTTAAAAGGAGCTGATGGCGTTTGCATGCGACTCCTGTGACCGCGCCGGTTACAAACATTGCCAGTACGCGCAATGATTCATTGTAAAGGGGAAAGTTAACAGGTATTTTTTTATCGTCAATAATGAAAAAATACGGCAGATCAATGGCGTTTCCGTTCATAAAGACCACAATAAGATACAAAACCCCCGCGTATATTCCGGAAAAAAACGCGCAGCGGATGCTGTTCCTGAAAGCGCCCAGAAGAATAAGAACAATGTAAAAGAGAGCCCATATTGAAAGGTAGGCGATGGGAGGATCCAGTTCCGGGTAAGTGCAGCCTACCCAGATGCTTGCGCTTATGATTGTCATATCCATAATTACGCAGAAATATTTAAATAATTTGTGGACAGCTTCTTTTTTTTGCAGATAAAAAAATAAAAAAACCGAAAAAAGCAGAAATACGCTGTTGGGGATAAATCCATAGGCCGGGAACGGCGGAAGATCTCCTGCTTTCCTGAGGACGGCGAATAATATAACGGTAAGCACATACAGGAACGCGATAACAAAACGGAATTTGTTGATAAGTTTTTCGCCGTCAGCTTCATCATAAATGTTTTTTTTATTTAATTCACTTTGAATCATTTTGCTCCTCTCTTACTTCTCATCAAATGTAATAACGCCGTCCCAGTCATCAGGCGGCGGCGTGCGCGAATATTCAGCCGCGCGGTTAATGTATAATTTGCAAAGATAATCGTCATTATCGGTTTCAAGCGCCTTTTCGAAATACTCCTGGGCAAGTTTCCATTCGCGCAAGTAGAAAACCTGTAATCCCTGATTATAATTTTTAAGCGTATTTCTGTTAATCATTAAAGAGGGAACAGCCATTAGTTCTGTGGTTTCTCCCGAGCGGAGTACTTTGCCCTGCGCTCCGAAAAAACCCGAGTAAACGGCGTAAATGCCGACAGGCTGCGCTTTCCCCTTTACGCGCACATTATCAATTTTTCTGTATAAAAATTTGTCCTTTGTCAGTTCGTACACATATTCAGATGCGATAAGAGGGTAGCGGTAATGTCTTGTAAGGCTTTCAATCCTTGAAGCCAGATTTACAGTGTCTCCGATTATTGTGTAATCCATTTTATTTTTAAAGCCGATGTTTCCAAGAATACATTCGCCGTAATTTATTCCTATGCCGATTTCTATTTTGCTGCGGGACAGTTTGGTATCTGAACTGTTTATAACATCCATCGCGGCAAGCATTTTAACTGCCGCTTTTATCGCGTTTACGGGAGAATTTTCCAGGGTTTGAATCGCGCCGAATACGGCCATAATCGCGTCTCCGATAAATTTATCAATATGACCTTTTTCCGACAATATTTCTACTCCCATTTTTGCGAACCATGTGTTTAAAAAATCCACAATGCTTTGCGCGTCCGAATGTTCTGAAATGGCGGTAAAACCCTTTAAATCGCTGAAAAGAACCGTGACATTCCTGTTTTCGCTGTTATATGCTTTTTTCGCGCTTCCGTTGATTAAATCATCCATAACATCGGCCGGCACATACCGGGCAAATGCGGCGCGGGTGTTTTTCTGCAGCTCCAGCAGTTCGCGCATGGAAAGAGCGTTGGCGATAACCGGAGAAGCGGCTCCTAGAAACACAGTGATATTTTCCATTGTGACAGGATTAAAGTATTCATTGATTGAATTGGCGATGTGCACAGAAGCGAAATTTTCTCCGTAAATTGAAAGAGGGACTGAAATATAGGACAATATCTTTTTCCGGGTGTCTTTGGCCTGAAAAAAATGCTTAACATAATTTGACGCCGCCTGAAAATCCGGAAACAAACCGCTGAAATCCGAAGCGCAAACCTGTAAAAAATCATTGACCGCTTCATTGGTAAATCTTGCGTGATTCGCGGAATAGGTGTACATTGCCCCGCCTGAACCCCGGATTATTATTACCGCAATTTCAGCTTCGCAGACGGTATTTAAAAGTCTGAATATTCCTTCAATAACCATATCCTGAGACTGCACTTTATTGGATAGTTCATTTAACATTCCGATAACTGTTGTCTGAAAGAGTTTGCTGTCAAGAAGATTATTAACGGTCTCAATTATGGTGTTATCGTTGATTTTTTTGCTTTCCCGTTCAAGCATGGCAAAATCAATTTCATTTTCATCTGACAGAATGGTTTTTACCGCGTCTTTCAGAGGTTTAAAATTCTCCGGGGATTTTTCAATGTAAAAGTCCGCTCCCGCCTGGTTTCCCCAGAATTTATCTTTCATCTCGCCAAGGGTTGTAAACATGATTATGGGGATTGTTTTCGTGTTTTTGCGGGATTTTAAAAAACGCGTTACCTGATATCCCTTGAATAACGGCATTTCAATGTCGGTTATGATAAGGTGGGGCATAAATGAGTACACTTTTTTTATGCCTTCAAAGCCGTTTACAGCCCTTTCAATCGAATATTCGGATGACGACAGGAATCCAATGAGCATATCCGCGAAAATGTCCGAATCCTCCATAATGAGTATCCGTTTAGGTTCGTTATTCACCTGCGCTCCCTAAAAGTTCCTTAACAGTCTCCAGTAAATTGTGATTGTTAAAGGAATTCTTGATAATAAAACGGGAAGCGCCCAGCATAGCCGCGCGTTTTTGATCTTCCTCGTTTTCCCTTGATGATATAACAATAACCGGTATATGCGAAAGTTCATCATTTTTTCTTATGTTTTCTATTAGCATGAAACCGTCCATAACGGGCATATTCAGGTCTGTGCAGATTAAATCGTAATGTTTTGACTTTGCGGCTTTTAAAGCCTGCAATCCGTCACATGAGGTGTCAACAAGGTAGCCTTCTGATGTTAATATGTCGCTTTCAACTTCGCGCGTAGGACGCGAATCGTCAACAACCAGGATTGATTTGCGTGATTTTTCATATTCCAGATTGCGTTTTTTTATATCAATGCTTTTTATGTGTTTTGCCATTTTTATAATAGTCGGAATGTGAAGGACGCTTACCATCTCGTAATCCTCGTTAAGCACAATGCCGGAAAATACATTCTTTTTTTCCAGAAAAGAAGGCATTTTCTTCAGGATTACAGATCTCATGCTGGAGATATTATCAACGGCAAAAGCCGCAATATCGTCGTAGGAACGGATTATAACGGCGAAAATAATATCTGAAGCGGATAGTGTTTCTTCTTTTATTTCCAGAACCTGGCTGAGGTAGTAGAGTTTAATTAACCTGTTGCCGTATTTAATTTCAGGCATGTCTACGACGGTAACAATTTCGTCCCTGTTTATCAGCAGAATGGTTTCTACAAATGTTGACGGAATAATGAATTTCATTGAAGCGCAGACAATAGGGAAACCCATAAGAGCCGCGATTGACAGGGGAACCATGATTGTAAACGTTGTCCCTTCTCCATAAACGCTTTCGACAACGATGCTGCCTTTTAACGCTTCAACAGTGCCGCGCACTACATCCAGGCCGACGCCCCTTCCGGATACATTGCTGACACTGCCTGATGTGGAAAAGCCGCTTTGAAAAATAAAATTGGTAAGATCTTCTCTTGTTAAAGACGTAGCTGCGGCTTCTGACACAAAGCCTTCGCGCACCGCCTTTTGCCTTATCTTTTCAAAATTAATCCCCTGGCCGTCATCAGAAATGACTATTTTCATGCTGCCGCTTTCTCGCGAACAGATAATTGAAAGTTTTCCGGTTTCGTTTTTTCCCGATGCGGCGCGCTGTGAAGGCGTTTCCAGGCCGTGATCAAGGGCGTTGCGGACCATATGCATGAATACTTCGGAAAGAATTTCTATTATATTTTTATCAATTTCGTTTTCCTGTCCTTCTATGGACAGATGTACCTTTTTTCCAAGTTCGTTCGAAAGCTGATACACATAACGCGGATATGTTTTAAAAATGACAGAAAGGGGCAGTGTGCGCAATGATATTACGCTGTCATAAGCTGTTCTTATGCTATTGCCGGCGTCTGCGGAGAAATTTTTGAGCGTTGAATTAATCCGGCCGATTAAACGCTCGACTTTCCGGAAATTCGCAGCCAGCGCCGCGGGATCGCTTATTTTTCCTTCTTTAAGCAAATTATAAAAATTTTTGCCGAGATTATTCAGCGAGGCGCTTTCATTGGAAATTGCCCTGGCGGTAATTTCAAGGGACTGAAGGGAGGCGATATTCCTGATTATTGCGTCTATTTTTTCAAGAGGCAGGCGTATTGTGTCGTATTTGGCGTCTTTTTTTGAATCCCTGCGGCTCTTTTCAATTTGGCCTGAGTCGTCCGCTGAAACGTTCCGCCGGCCGCTGTTATCATCATTTGCCGCATTTTCCCCAGTCATTTGATCCACGCTGTTTTCATTTAACGTTTTATCCGCCATTGCCGGCGGTTTGTCCGGGATGAGAGGATCATCAGTTTTGGGAAGAATAAAATCATCATTTGAAGCCAATAATGCCAGATTTTTTACATATTCGCCTTCTTCAATGCTGTCTTCATTAGTCTGCTGAATTACCGCAAGACCTGATTTTAATAAATCCAGGGATGCAAGAATCAATTTAACCGCGTTATCGGAAATGCCAATGCGCTGTTCCCTGACGGCGACAAAAACGCTTTCCATGCAGTGGCATAATGCTTCGATATGTATAAATTCCAGCATGCGCGATGTGCCCTTAAGCGTATGCAAAGAACGCAGAAGCGTTGATAAATCATCTTCAACAGAAATGCCGTCTTTAATGTCAAAGATCAGGCTTTCGATTAGTGTGATATTTTCCAGTCCTTCATCAACATATTTACTGATGTATTTATTTTTATCTATAGCCATAGCTTTTCTCTGGTTATACACTCTCCCTGTTTTCAATATTTTCCGTCAACAGAGCGTCCAGTTTCTGAATTAACTGCGTAAGCTCTTCAGCCGATGATGTGGCGACTCTTGTCGAGTTAATAAAATTGGAAAGCCCGCTTGAAATGTCCGTTATGGCGATATTGATCTGTTCTGTTGATTTTTGCTGTTTTTCCGTGGATACTGTTATTGTCTGCGCCTGATTTGACGTTATTTCCGCGCCGCTGCGGATTTGCCGGAATGTGTCTTCCAGCTCTTTTATAAGGTTATTGCCCTCTGTAATTTTATCAGCTCCTTCCTCGCTGGAAATAATTAAAGTGGAGGATGAACTTTGAATTTCTTCCGCCTGATCGTGTATTTGCCTGGTAAGTGAAGCGATATCATCCGCAAGGCGGTTTACTTCGCTTGCGACAACCGAGAATCGTTTTCCCTTTTCGCCGGCGCTTGCCGCTTCAAGGGCGGCGTTAAACGCTATTACCTTTGTTTGATCCGTTATGGCGTTAATTGACTTTATTATATTGCGTATTTTAAAAATCTTGTTTCCAAGAGCGATAATCCCCGACATTACGCTGTCATTTTTCTTTTTAATGTCATCTATTTGATCTACATTCCGCTGCAGAATGGAAAATCCATTAATGACGTCATTCTCCATTTTTTGCGCGATAGTCGCGACACTGGATGTTTTTTCGGCAATTTCAACGGCAATTTGCGCGTTATCCCTTATGGTTGCTTCAATTTCCTGAACGCTTGCGGCCTGATTATTCGCGGTTAAAAAAATATTTTTGGAAGACAGGAATATATCGTCTGTTGATTTTTTAATCGTAAGCGCCATATTGCGGGTTTGTTCCATGGTTTTTACAGCTGTCCTGGAGGACGCCGACTGGGATTCAATCATATTGTAAAAAAGAAGGAAATTCAGCTTGCTTGTAAGTCCTGTAACCCAGCCTGTTATGATCATTCCGAAAAATTTAAAAAGTTCATTGTATAACGGGAATCTTATGTCTATTGTTTTGTTGTCAAGAACGAAATAATACGCCAGATCAAGAGAATTTCTGTTAATGATAACGACAAGCAAAAAACAGACGGCTCCGTAAATTCCGGAAAAATACGCGCATGGAGTGCTTAACCTGAATGCGCCGGCAAGAATTAGAATGCTGAAAAACAGCGCGCGGGAAGAAAGGAACGGGAGGGGAGGGGATATTTCAGGATATGTGCAGCTGACCCAGATGCTCGCGCCCAGAATTGTCATGTCAAAAAAGACGCAGATATATTTAAAAAAGTCGTGGAATGTTTCTTTCTTTCTGATATAAAAAAACAGGAAAACCGAATACAGCAAAAAGATGCCGGTAACAAAATGAGAACGCCACGGAATAATGCCGGAACCCTCCGTGCTTTTGATTATGGCGATTCCCGTTGTGCTCACGGTATAAATAATCGCAAGCACAAGGCGTATTATCGATATCCGCTTCTCTCCCTTATGTTCATGCTGTTTTATTTTTTCTTTTATATCATCGTTTATCATGCTTACACTCCTGTATCCTGTATTTTGTATTTTGAAAGAATTCCCTTAAGCTCTCCTGACATTTTGTCAAGTCTTTCCGCCGTTTGTGATGTTGTCTTTATCGCCGTAACAAACTGGTTTATTCCCGCGGATATTTCCTTTAATGCGGTAAAGACCTGCACGGAGGCCATTTCCTGCTGTTTGCTCAAGTTTGTTATCTGCTGGGTGCTTATTGCGACATTCTGGGACGCTTCCACAATATTTTCAAATACTTCCTTTTGCTCAACCATTTTGTGGTATCCCTCGTCAATTACCATGGAACCGTAATCCGCTTCGGTTATTAATTTGCCAGAAGCGTCCTGCAGGTTGGTTATTTTTTCCTTTATTTCATCCACAGACTCCACAACGTTGTCCGCAAACCGCCTTATTTCACCGGCGACCACGGAAAAGCGAAGACCCGCTTCCCCGGAAGAAGATGCTTCCAGCGCGGCGTTAAAAGCGATTAATTTTGTGTTATCTGCAATTGAATCTATCATCTGTATTGACTCGTCAATGCGGGAAAGTATATCGGCAAGGTTTTTGATTATATCGGTTATTTTGGTGTTTTGATTCCGTATATTCTGCATCATCTGTTCGTTAAAATCGCGCAGTTCGGCGCCTCTGCGGCTGAGTTCCTGTGTCCGGATAGCCAGCTGGGATACTACAACGGTTTTTTCCGCGGCCTGGGAGGAAAGATTTTTGTTGTTTTCCAGAGTGCTTACAATTTCTGACACGCTGGTTGACTGTTCATTGGCTGTGGCGGATATTTCCTTTGACGATGAAGAAAGCTCATACATGGAATTTGAAACCATGGAAACATTCTGGTTGAAAGAGGCGAAAGCGAGCCGGAGTTTCTGCAGGAAAATATTCAAAGCCGATATAAAATTTCCAAGTTCATCGCTTGAAAGGACCTGCGCGTTTGCCGTAAGATCATTTTCATCAAGAGATTTAAACACAGCTTCCATTTCGGTTGTGGATTTTCGAATGCCGTGGATGGTAAAAAATACAATTAAAAAAGAAGCCAGAGCCGAAATACCGGCCGCAAGAATGTATAAAGTAAAAAGCAGATACCGCGATCTTATTCTTTCGGATATTATTTTTTCGAGCCGGTCAAGCGATGCCCTCTGAAGCCTGAAAGCGGAATTATTCGCGTTAATGGCGGATTCTACAAGAACAGGAATTCTCTGCGGATCTGTTATCTGATCATTCAGAAAATTTTCAACAGAATTTGAAAAATTGCCGATATTGTTATGACATATTTCCAGCTGTAATTCCAGCTCTCCCATTGATCCGCCGCTGTTTATTCCAAGATTCTTCGACGCGTTAAAACGTTCCTGTATTCTGGCGTTATCTGAATAAATTAAAAGGTCAAGTTCGCGCGCAAGCTCGCTTTTCCTTAACAGCGTAAATGAACCGTGTATAACGGTACGGAGCAAATTGCCAATAGAAATCATTCTTACCTGCGCCTGGGGCACTTCATGAATGGCGGCGGAAACAAGATAAGAGCTTTCCAGTTCGCTGTCAAGGGCAAGTCCTGAAGTTTCGCTGATATAAATAATCAGCTTGTTTAAATCAACAATTAACTGTTTATATGCCCATAAAATCAGTACCGGCATTTTGCCGTTTGATACATGTTCCCAGTTTTCCATAAGGGAATTTAATGAAACAACCGTCGTATCTTTGCTGTAATTTTTCTGATACAGATCAATAAAATGCGAGAGGGTTGTCTGCGCGTATTGCTTTGTCAGATCAGAATCGCCTGATGCGTTATCATTGGAAAGGTATATATATTGAGGAATAACCTGCATAAGCGAAATAACGGGACGAAGGACCGCAATTCCTTTCAGTTCATTTTCATACCTGCGTATTTCCGTAAAAGACGAATTTATAATTGTTATAAGCATAATTATGATGGGGATCATAAAAACGGCGGCGCTGATAGTCAATTTTTCTGTTATCTTTAAATTTTTACCAAACATGTGTCCATCCTTATGTCAGTTTTTTCTCAAGTATACGGATAAAATAATCGGGAGAAAACCCGCCCATAAAACATTCATATTTAAACTCTTTACTGTTACCTGCTTTTTGCGATAAATTTATGCTGTCAATTGCTTTTTTTATTTTATATTCATAGCTTGTTCTGTTTTCCTGCGAAGCCAAAGCGGTCATTCTGTAAAAGGCAGGCCAAAAAAACCTGTTTTTAACCGCCGCTTCATTGAAGTACTTCTGAGCTTCTTCCGTATTATCACGCAGAAAATAATACTCTCCGCGCAGAAATTTTGCGAATACGCAGGAATTTGTTTTTTCAAAACATGAAAGAAGCGCATCTGCGCGCGTTAAATCCTGATGCGAAAGATAATAAAAAACGGAAGCCGCAAGTTCACTGCCGGATACCGTATTGGCGGCGGCGCAGTCTTTTTCGTTTCCCAAAAAAAATTCATAAACCTTTTCTGCGTTTGGTTTTCCCTCATCGGTCTCCATAATGGCGGTAATTTCCGCGCAGTTTACAGACAATTCCGGAGTAACTGAAGAAGGCGCGTCATTTATTTGTTTTTCCGGCCTTGTTTTCGGTTTTTTAACGTTTATTGCAGATGATTTGCTTTCCTGCTGCGTCTTGTACGCGTTTATTGCGCCGAATGAGGTATCCGCCGCGAAAGAAGTTTTTTGAAAATAAAAAACATTTGAAGAATATTTTTCAGCAAGCAGGGGATGTTTAATTGACGATGTTTCAGAAGTACCCAAAAATAAAAGCCCGCCGTTTACAAGGGATTCTGAAAGTATGTTTATTACCGTAAATCTGTTTCTGGGCGTAAAATAAATAAGGGAGTTCCTGAAAAAAATTATATCATACTGTTTGTCAAGTCCGCGGATGATATTGTGCGGGAAAAAATTGACTTTGCTACGTATATTCTGCGTAACGGCATATTCATCGTTTTCCTGTTTAAGGTATATATCAAGAATGTATTTCCAGCCGCTGCCGTCATTGCGCAGTGAATTTGCCGTATAACGCGCGTTTTTTGCCGTTTCAATCGCTTCCGAGTTTACATCAAACGCGTCTATTGAAAAATCAAAAGGCTGTCTGTTCCTGCTGTAATAATCAAACAGCATCGCGAGGCTGTACGCTTCGCAGCCGACAGAAGTAGCGGCCGAGCAGATACGCAGCGGGCGGTTGATTTTTATCAGTTGGGGAAGCATATTTGAAAGAAGTTCAAAGTGCGCGCTTTCCCTGAAAAAATATGTTTCATTTACAGTTATATATTTTGTGATATTGTGAATCTGTTCCCGCGAAGTAAGCAGGTACTCATAAGCCGCGGGGCTTTCCACAAAAGAAGAGCCGCAGTAGTTCTCGATATATTCATTCAGCTGAATTAAAGAGTCGCATGTCGCCCTTATTCCCAATATCTGCTCAAGACGGTAATGAAGGAATAAAAGCGCGGGATGTGAAAGAACCTGCGCGGAAAGTTCCGTTTCATTGTTATTGTTCATTTTCCCGCGTTTCCCTGATTAAAGCCAGCAATTTCTGCGAGATTTCGTTTAACGGAAGAACTATATCTACGCACCCTGTTTCAGCCGCGGCTCTCGGCATTCCGTATATCATGGACGAGGCTTCATCCTGGGCGATTGTTATCCCGCCCGATTTCCTTATGGAGCGGATTCCGTCTGCGCCGTCTGCGCCCATTCCCGTAAGAACAACTCCAATAAGGGATTGACCGTATAATGCCGCGGCGCTTTTAAACAAAAGATCCGCCGCCGGTTTTTGATTGTGAACCGGTTCGCTGTCCGTGAACGCGATGCCGCGTTCATTAATCACCAGATGTTTGTCGGTAGGAGCCACATAAATATTCCCTTTTACCGGGATTGTTCCCGCTTCGGCAAGATGCACATCAAGAGAGGTGTACCCGTTGATCCATTGCGTAAATCCGCGGTCAAAACCGGATGTGTTATGCTGCACAAGCAGAATCGGCACTTCCATATCTTCGGGAAGAGTGGCGAATAGCTGACACAGGGCTATTGGCCCTCCCGTGGAAGCCGCTATGACTATGCATTTTATCTGCCTTGATTTTACATGCGCCGGGTAATCAGCCGCGAAGCGCGCCTGTGTTGCGCTGGAAACAACAGCAGTTCTTTTCCTGCCAGTGATCTGCTTGAGGGTATTTAAAACCTCTTTACGGCGGCTGTCTGTTATCTGTGAGGTGAAAATATCCTTTGCGAAAAATTCCATAGCGCCCAGTACTGTGGCATCGTATGCTGTTTTTGCGGTATCATGCGTGCTTATAACAACAACAGGCGAATTAAACCGGTTTTTAATCTGGACAATCGCGTCAAGTCCGTTCATGACAGGCATATCAATATCCATTGTGATTAGATCAGGGTTAAGTTCCCTGGTTTTGTTAATGCCTTCAAGTCCGTTTTCCGCTTCGCCTATTATCTCAAAAGAGGCGTCGCTTTCCAGGAAATCCCTTATTATTGAGCGGACAAGAGAACTGTCATCAACAATTAATGTTCTAATCATGCTCTTTCCTTTTGGTTTTTATGCAAAATATTCCGGATTTAATAACAATAAGGGAACATCTCCGCAGTCATCTGAATCATTGAGCGACATACTTCGCTGCCGGATGCGTTTATCCGTTAATCCTGAAATAAAAAGAATACCGCTGAATAGCGCGTAAAAGCGCATAACATTAAGCGTTTTTGGAACCGGATATATCATGATATCCGGAATTTCAGTTTCATATTCAATTTCGGTGGTTAAAAGGACGGTTCTGCTTTCCGCTGTATTCTTGCCAGTTTCTTTCAGGATTACGCAGTGGCTGGCAGCGCCGGCAGGAAGATTAAAAAGCTGCGGAAGCGAAATGTATTTTGATGATTCAGGATTATCATTATAACTGGACGATTTTTCGTTAAGGGAAAGAGACGCTACGGAATGCATGGGAATCGCGACAGAAAAACCGCCGAATGAACAGATAAAGACGCGCATAAATTAAACCGCCTCATCTCTGACGAGGGATAAAATTTTTTGCATATCCAAAACAAAAACATCAGCGTCTTCCCAGTTAAAGAAAGCCGATATTGATTCGCAAGAGTCTTTTTTATCGCTTTCCACGGCGAAAAGATTATCTTCGGATATATCGGCGAATCCTTTAACATCGTCAATAATGAGCGATATTCTGTCAATTTCGTCTTTAAGCACCAGCACTTTATTGCGCTGACTTTGAACATTGAACAACAGAAGGCCGATGTCAAAAAGAGCGTAAGGAACAGAGTACCTGTTTATTACGCCCGGCACATACGGGGGCATAAGCGGCAATGGATATACTGTATCAAAAAGGGCGATTTCCCCTATGTATTTAGAAGGGAAACTGAACAGCCTGCCAATAATGGAAAAAATCAGATATTTTTCTGTATTTGCGTTTTCTTCTGTATCCGCAGTTTTTTCTGCGATATCTGACATATAGCCTCCGGAGTACGGCGTCATTATAGCATTAAAACAGGAAATTTTCTACATCCAAAATTATTTTATCCAGATTATTAAAACTTGTTTTTGTTTCAGGCAGAGACTGAATGAACAATTGCCCGTAATTTTTTTTAAGAAGGCGGCTGTCCAGGACAATTACAACTCCGCGATCGGCGCTGCGGCGCATCAGCCGTCCGAACCCCTGTTTGAATTTCATCGCGGCCTGGGGCAGAGAGAGCTCCAGAAACGGGCTTCCCCCGCGTTTCAAAATGGCTTCGCAGCGGGCTTCAAAGACAGGATCGCCCGGAGAGCGGAAGGGCAGCCTGCATATTATTACCATGCGCAGCGTATCGCCTGGAGCGTCAACTCCCTCCCAGAACGAGTCGGTGGCAAACAGGCATGAACTTTCATCGGATAGAAATTCCTGCAGCAGACGGGTCCTGTCGTCATCGCCCTGTTTAAGGCAGCGGATACCAAGAGGTTCAAGAATTTTTTTGGCGCAATGATACGCGCTTTTTAAAGACTGGTATGAGGTAAAAAGAATCAGCGCCGAGCCGCCGGCGGTTGCGGCAAGGCTGCCTGCGGCTTTGTCGATATATTCCTGATACGCGAATTCGTCAGGCAGCGGCGCGTCTGTCGGAGACGCGAGGAGTACCGCGCTGGAATATGGGAATGGAGAGGGAAAGCACCCTGAAAGCAGCGCCCGGTTATTGGCATCCGCAATGCCGCAGCGGCTTGCCCACCAGGAAAAATCGTCATTAATAGCCAATGTCGCCGATACGCAGACCACCGTTTTATTGGGCAGGAAAACGCTGTCTTTGAGTTTTGGCGCCAAATCAAGCGGGCTTCTTGTAAAAACAGCCGCATTCCGTTCATTCGATGAATCGCCCGATAACCGGTATCTTTCTATCCAGAGAACTTCATCTTCGTGTTTGCGGTAATCCATAAACGCGGCGCATATTTCCGCGATGCCTTCCAGCCTTCTGAGTATCGCTTTTATTTCCCATACGACAGGCTCGTTTGCAGTCTCTTCATCAAGGCTGCCCAACAGTTTACTGACCATACCGGTTAAAGCGTTGATGTTTTTTTTAAGGTTTTTAAAACATGGAAACAGGGCTGCCTTTAAATCCTCTTCATCCAATGCGGGCGTAAGTCTGAACATTCCCTCCGTATTGCAAAATTGAAGGGCGCGTTCATCAAGCTCATCTGCTGAGCCGCGGATTTTTTCGATAATGTCAGAAATGTCGTCTATTGGGTCTGTCTCTGGCGGCAGAAAGGAACACAGATTTACAAGAAGGCCTTTTGCTCTGCGCGGGTTGAATAATCTTCCCAGTTGGCGGAAAATTCCGGTTCTTGTAAATTCCGAAGAGAAAAATGAAGTAGCCGCTTTTTCAATCGTATGGGCTTCGTCAATGATAAGGCGGCTGAACGGCGGAAGCACAACGGCGTTTTCATAACCCGCTCCCTGGTAACGGGCAGCCAAATCCGCGAAAAGAAGATGATGGTTAACAACAACTATATGAGCGTTTGCCGCTTCTTTGCGCAGCGCCAGTATAAAACACTGCTCCCTCCAGGGACAGTGCAATCCCATGCATAGATCGGATTCCGAGCAAACGCTTGACCAGACAGTATCGGAAGGAACGGACGGAAGTTCGGATTTATCTCCTGTCTTTGAGGTATTCGCCCACTGCGCGATACGTTTGAATTCATCAGAGTTAAAATCGAAAAGCGGCGGTTCCCGGAATGTTTCGTCAAGACGGCGAAGGCATATGTAATTGCCGCGCCCTTTCATAATAACGGCTTTTATCTTCGCGCCGCCCGCTGCGCATGCCACAAGAGGAATGTCCTTTTCATAAAGCTGCCTCTGCAATGTAATTGTTGCGGTTGATATTACAACCGGCTGTTTGGGAATTTTTTCCTGTTTATCATCGTTTAAAAGCGCAAAGTGAACGGCAGGAAGAAGGTACGCGAATGATTTTCCGACGCCGGTGCCGGCTTCGGCCATGCAAAGAGAGTCTTCGTTAAATGCTTTTATTATCAGCTCAAGAAGATCAATCTGCGCCTGACGCGGCTCATACGAGGGAAGTTTTTCCGCTATCGCGCCGCCTTCGCACAGAGACGCTGTTATTCTCTGTGAATCAAGTAAACAGGGTTTAATTTATATCCTCACTTGTCACTGCTGATTGCCAGCAATGCCATTACCCTGGCGTCCCCGATAATATTATCCAAAAGCGCAAATTCATCCGGCTGGTGCAATGACCCGCCAGTCTTTGTCCAGACCGCGCAGTCAATGCCGATATTGCGCAGGTAAGCCGCCATTGTGCCGCCTCCGATGCCTATAAGACGTCCTTTTACGGCGTATACTTCGGCGATTGCCCGGGTAAGTAATTTTACAACAGGCGCGTCCGCGCCTGTTGGCATGGATTTCATCATCTGAAGAATTGAATATTCGATCTTTACCCTGTGTTTTTTTTCCGTTTCCGCCCTGATAACGTCAATTTCGGCTAACACAGAATCTGGCGTGTAACGCGGAAGGACGCGCATATCCATGTAAAAAATGTCTTCTCCCGGAATGGTGTTAATGTTGGGAACATTCGCCTCTTTTTTCGTCGGGACAAAAGTGGAATAGTCAGGGTTAAACATCGGATCGCGGTCGGCGAATTTGGAAGAAAGCTCGCTGTGCAGGCGCAGGGCAAGCTCGCATGACGCGAGAAAAGCATTTGCGCCCGCATCCGGACGCGAGCCGTGAGCCTGTTTTCCCGTTGTGACAAACTTTATCCATATAATATTTTTTTCGGCGATTTCAATATTTTCGCCTTTTTCATCGCCGCCGTCAGGAACAAGAACCATATCATTTTTCCTGAACAGCGCCTTGTGGTTATCCGCCAGCCACTTTATTCCGTAAGATGACCCCATCTCTTCATCCGCGGCAAACAGCAGTTTTATGGTACGCGCCGGTTTTAAACCCTGCGCGGTAAAAGCCATTGCGGCAAGCGCCGAAGATACCAGCCCTTGCTGGTTGTCTTCCACCCCCCGCCCGATAAGCCTTGGCCCTGGAGCGTCATCTTTGCGCACAACAGCCCACGGATCGCTGTTCCAGAGTTTTTCCTCTCCGGGCGGAACGACATCGGTATGGCTCATGATCCACAGCCGCCCGTTTTCTTCGCTCCCGCCATCAATGGTCGCGATCAAATTAGGGCGCACTTTGCCTTTTGCTCTCGCATCCGGCGCGTCATATCTTTCAATATCAGTGATGCCATGAGCCTTAAGCCAGTTTTCAAGGAAAAGGCACTTGTCAAGCTCTCCCTCTCCGCCTGATTCAGGCGATATGGCAGGCCTCTTCGTAAGCTCAGTCTCCAGTTCAACCGCCAGATCAACGGAATTATCAATCCAGGAGAAAAGTTTTTCTTTCATGATAATATCTTAATATATTTCGTATATTTATCAAAGCAAGAGTTCACTGCGGCAAAATTTTATTTGCTGTTAATCGTTAGTCCCTGATATGCTGCCCAGCTGGTTTTTATCAATGTTTCTATATCTGAATATTTTGCCTTCCATCCAAGAAGCTCGCGCGCCAGAGCCGAAGACGCATAGAGTTTAGCAGGGTCTCCGCTTCGCCGTCCTGTGATGTTTGCGCTGATGTTCCTGCCTGTCACCTTACGGGCTGTTTCCAGAACCTCCGTTACTGAATAACCTTTTTCGCTTGCCAGGTTTACAGTTATGCTCCTGTCATTTTTCATGATGTAATCCAGAGCAAAAGTATGCGCGGACGCAAGATCGCCTGCGTGAACATAATCGCGTATGCATGTACCGTCGGGAGTATCGTAATCATTCCCGAAAATCTGCATTTCCTTTCGGATACCGCAGGCTGTTTCCATTATTACCGGTATTAAATTCGCGGGGTTTTGCTCAAGCCCTTTGATGCGGCCTTTAACATCGTAGCCTGCGGCGTTAAAATAGCGAAGGGCGGCGTAACGGATATTTTTTATTTTTTCATACCAGAATAAAAATTTTTCAATTTCCAGTTTTGTAAAGCCGTAGTAATTTTCAGGCATTGCGGGGTGTTTTTCATCAATGGGAAGATACTGAGGCTCTCCGTATACCGCCGCACTTGATGAGAAGACGATATTTTTAATGCCCGCTTCGCACGCTGCGTTTAAAATATTCAGGGTTCCAATAATATTGTTACGTGAATATTTTTCCGGATTAAGCATCGATTCTCCTGCCGCTTTGGACGCGGCAAGGTGAACAAGCGCGTTAAAAGAGCCGCTTTTCATTGCATTAAGAAGCCCGGAGTAATCATGGATATCGCCGTGGATAAATCCGGCCTGCGGAAAAAGATTTTCGCGCAGCCCGCTTGACAGATTGTCAAATACGGCGCAATTGTGCCCTGAACCGAGAAATTCCGCAGTTACATGGCTTCCGATGTAGCCGGCTCCGCCAATTATTAAAATATTCATATATATAATATACAGCAAAACCGCTTTTTAAAACTACGGGCTTGTGTGTTTTACCTGATATTTTTGCAGTATCTTGCGAAATTATTTTACCAGTTCATGGTTTTTTAGCGCTTCTTCAATTAACGGTTCCAGTTCAAGCGATTCGTATAATTCATTGGCTTCTGCTACGCCGCCGTGAAGGACAGGATGCGCAGGAGTAAAGAGCGTACAGCAGTCTTCGTAAGGCAGGATGGAAATTTTATACGCGCCGATGCGTTCGGATTGCCGGATTATATTTTCCTTGTTTGCGCCGATTAAAGGGCGAAGGACGGGCAACTTAACGCGGTTCTGAGCGCAGGTTAAATTTTCAATTGTCTGGCTTGCCACCTGGGAAAGACTCTCTCCCGTGATAAGGCATTTGCATTTGATTTTAACGGCTGTTTTCTCCGCGGCTTCCATCATTGCCATGCGAAGCAGAACCGTAGTCCACGGCGCCGGAGCGCGCTCTTTAATGCGCATCTGCACACCGGTAAAATTCAGTATGTAAAGCCGGATACCCATGCAGTATGAGCCGGTTATTTTCGCCAAATTGATAACCTTTTGCTTCGCTTCCAGTGATGTGTACGGATAGGAATGAAAATGAACCGCGTCAACATTCATTCCGCGGGCTGCCATCAGAAAACCGGCTACAGGAGAATCAATCCCTCCTGATAGCAGCAAAAGCCCTCTTCCGGCCGATCCTACAGGAAGACCGCCGAGGCCTTTTTTGCCGCCTGAGTATACATACGCTTTTTCCCGTATTTCAACTTTTATTACATCCTGCGGGGAATGAATATCAACTGCAAGTTCCTTTACCGCGTTTATGATCGCGTTCCCTGCCTGACAGCATATTTCATAGGAACTGATCGGAAAACTCTTGTCAGTCCTGCGGGCGTCAATCTTGAATGTTTTAATGCCGGCGGCGGAAATTTTTTTCCCCTCTTCCACACAGGCCGCTAGCACATCATCTACCGTTTTTTTACAGGCTGCGGTTTTTGCCCATCCTGAAATGCCAATAAGTCGGGAGAGGACATCTTCAACCATTTCGGATTTTTCCTGCGGGCATTCAATGAAAAAACGGCCGTCTGTGGTTCTTAATTTGACGTTTTTTTCATTTTCATTGATTTTCAGCATCTGCAAAAGATTGCTTTTCAGAATTTTCTCAAAACTTTTGCGGTTTCCGCCTTTCAGGCTAAGCTCGGCCGGTTTTAAAAGCCATGTTACAGGAATTTTAAAACCTCCGTAACCGCGTCAAGAAGAAGATCAATCTGTTCATCAGTTGTCGTGTAACCCTGCGAAATACGGATGCCTTCTATTCTCAATTTTTCCTCAACGCCCATTGCGAGCAATACCGGCCTTTCAGGAGATGACGAAGAACAGGCCGAACCTGTGGAAACCGCGAAACCAAGATCGTCCAGCGCGCGCGCCATTACCTCGCCGGGAATATCATTGAAAGCCGCCTGTAATATATACGGAGAAAATCTGTCATCGTCCGCAAGGCGCTCCTTCGGGATTATTGCGCATCTTTTTATTTCTTTAAGAGAGCCGATTAATTTTTTCCACCTCGCTTTCGCGCGCGCGTAACGGCGCTCAACTGTATTTTCAGGCGGTTCTCCCTCTGCAAAGCCTGCGTTAGCTGAAACAGCGTATTTTTCCAGGCAGCCGGCAAGCGATACCGCTCCGCAAACGTTTTCTGTTCCGCCCCTGACGCCGTTTTCCTGGCCGCCGCCGGAATAAAAAATTTCCTGCCTGAACGGTTTGCGCAGGTATAAAAGCCCGATTCCGCGCGGCCCTGAAATTTTATGGGCGCTTATCGACGCTGAATCAATTTCCCAGTCCGCGATGCGTACCGGTATTTTTCCGGCAGCCTGCACAAGATCGCAGTGAAAATGAACGGGAGCTTTGGAGATTTCCCTGTGTTTGCGTATAACATCAGCAAGACATGCTATATCCGTCACAGAACCGGTTTCGTTATTGACTGCCATAACCGACGCGAATCTCGCGTCAGGATTTTTTAAAAGCGCGTTTTGAAGAGCCGCGGCGGTTACGCATCCTGATGAATCAACGGCGATTGTTCCGACAGGCCTGCCCATTTTCGCCAGGGTTTCCACCGCTTCCCTTACAGACGGGTGTTCCGCCTCGGAAGATATAACCGTTCCCTGGCTTTTGCGCGTAAGGTTTGAAAATAACGCTATGCTGTTTGATTCAGTTCCGCCTGACGTAAAAAACAACGTTTCCGGCGGAACATTTAAAACTTTTGCGCAGCGCGCGCGCGCGTTTTCAAGTGCGTTTTTTGCCTCTTTGCCCTCGCTGTGCTGAGACGAAGGATTTGCGAAACAGGCAAAACAATCCGCGTTCATCTCCGCGCTGCTGTCAAAGATCGAAGAGGCGGCCCAGTCAAAATAATGCCGTTTAATGTTACTGTTTTTTTTTATATCATCTGCGGGCATATTTTAATTTTCGGAATTATTACCGGCGTTTTCTGCCATTGGCTCTTTGGCGGTTCTTCTGTTTAAAAAATGAATTGCTATAAAAAAAGACAGAGCGATAAAGTAAGCGGCGCCAAGAACAAGCAATGAAGGAGCGCCTTCCAGACGGACAGATATGAATGTAAGCACGCCCAGAATAATCTGAAGGCCAAAGACAACCGATATAACTCCCCTGGCGTTAAGGCCAAGATTTAAAAGTTTATGATGTAAATGGGATTTATCGGGATCGTAGATTTTTTTGCCGTCACGGAGCCTGCGCCAGACAGCGGCGGTTGTGTCAAGAATCGGGATGGCGAAAAGAGCCGCTGCGTAAAAAACCGGCAGCGAAGAAGGCTTAAACTGATCTTTCATTACGACAAGAAGCGCAAGCGTTAATCCCAGAAACTGGCTGCCTCCGTCTCCCATAAAAATTTTCGCGCGCGGGAAAGGAGCGTTAAAGGCGAGGAACCCGATCAATACTCCCAAAAGGCATGCGCAGAGAAAAACGGATTTTGAAACGCCGGCAAAATAAAAAAAGATTAATCCAAGGAAAAATACTATCAGGGCGCTGAGCCCTCCGGCAAGACCGTCAACGCCGTCCATTAAATTTATCGCGTTTGTAAGCCCGACCACCCATAAAATTGTTATGGGATAACTGAATATACCAAGATCTGTTAAAATTCCGGTTCCCCCGTAAAGCAGTCTTTCGAAGGTAAAACCAGGTATAGTGACGCATAATGCCGCTGCAATCTGTATTAATAATTTATAACGGGGAGACATTGGGCGGAAATCGTCATAAACGCCGGAAAGAAGGGTTATAATCATCGCTGCCGCGCAGGGAAAAAACCGTACAACATCTACGCCCGATATTTTATAAACAATACCGATAGCGGTCATTATAACGAAAAAAGCTAACGTAAAACCGATGCCGCCCATCCGCGGAATATTTCCTGAATGGATTTTCCGCTCATCAAGATGATCATACCAGCCTTTACGGTGACATATTTTCAGGATCAACGCGACAGCACAAACTGATAACGCTATTGAAAACCCGAATACCAATAAAACAACAGACAATTTACAGTTCCCCAATACTTTTGCTCATATTCTACTAAACACTACTACAAATATATCAAAAAATAAAGTAGAATTCAGCAATATTGGAGAAAATAAATGCAAGTTTTGAAATTCGGAGGAACCTCCGTTGGAAGCCCCCAGGGGATTGAAAATATTATCGGGATATTAAAAAGCAAGAAAAACCTTGATGTAAAAGCAGTGGTAGTATCCGCTTTTTCCGGAGTAACAGATGCCCTGATTGGCCTGGCGAACGTTGCGGTCAGGGGCGAATCATATAAAAACCAGATTGAAACTGTAAAAAACCGTCATTTTGACTGTGCGGCGCGCTTTTTGAAAGGTCCGCAGCGAAAAAACGCCGTGAAAACCATCGAAAATACCGTTTCTGAGCTGACTCAGATCCTTGACGGCATCTCTCTTCTGGGAGAATTGTCACAACGCAGCCTGGATTTGGTCATGAGCTTTGGAGAAAGGCTCTCTGCGGCCCTTCTTTCACTGATTTTTACTGAAAACGGCATAGAATCCGTCTATTTGGATGCCCGGCCATTGGTAAAAACAAGCTCAAACTACGGAAAAGCCTCCGTTCTTTCAAAAGAAACAGAAGCCAATATCCGGGATTATTTCAAAACAGCGAAAAAAGTCTTGCATGTTATTACCGGTTTTATCGGCTCCACGGCAGAAGGTCATACGACTACAGTAGGCCGGGACGGTTCAGACTTAAGCGCCTCTGTTTTTGCCGCGGCTCTAGGAGCCAAAACGCTTGAAATATGGACCGATGTTGACGGTATTCTTACAGCCGATCCCGGACTGGTAAAAAACGCGTTCCGCATAAAGGAAATTTCCTATACCGAAGCGATGGAAATATCCCACTTTGGCGCGAGGGTTCTTTTCCCGCCTTCTGTAAAACCCGCTCTTGAAAAGGGCATCCCTATTTTTATCCGCAATACATTTAACCCGTCATGCGAAGGGACAAAAATAGTAAAAAACGCCGCAAAGGCTGAATTTCCGATCAGGGGAATAAGTTCCATCAGCAGCGCGGCGCTTGTCAGGATTCAGGGAACCGGCATGGTCGGCGTCGCGGGCTTTTCCGCCAGGGTATTCAGCGCGCTTGCCCGCAGAGGCATCAGCGTTATGCTGATAACGCAGAGTTCCAGCGAATACTCGATTTGTTTCGCGGTTCTCCCCGAAGATGCGCATAACGCAGGGGCGGCGTTAAAAGAAGAGTTCGCAGCAGAGATTGGCCTTGGTTCCATAGAAAAGCCGGTTATTGAAAGTGATGTTTCGATAATCGCGGTTGTCGGCTCGGCGATGAAGAGCACTTCCGGCATTTCCGGAAAAGTCTTTCACGCGCTTGGACGCAACGGGATCAATGTCATCGCGATTGCGCAAGGATCGTCAGAGACGAATATTTCAGCGGTTATTCCGTCGCAGGACGAAGGCAAGGCGCTTAACGCCATTCATGACGCGTTCTTCCTTGCCGGACAGCGATCTGTAAATCTTTTCCTTGTAGGCACAGGCCTTATCGGCGGCACCCTGCTGGATCAAATCGCCGGCAACCAGGAAAAACTTGCAAACACCGATATGATCAAGATAAATCTGATAGGAGCGGCCAATTACGACAAGATGGTTTTTTCTGACATGCAAAATCCCAACGGCGGGCTGGAACCTTTAAAAACAAAAAAAATGCTGACTGCGCCGGGTAAAGCGGAAGGCGCAGAGCAGTTGAAACTGTCAGAAATTGCGGACCGCTTTGTGGATAAAATGATTTCACTTAACCTTCCCAATTCGTGCTTTTGCGACTGTACGGCAAGCGAGGAAACTTCCGCCCTGTACGAAAAAATTCTTCACCACGCCATCCCTATCGTTACGCCGAATAAAAAAGCAAACTCAGGCGCCCTGGACTATTACAGGCGGCTTACAACATATTCAAGGGAACGGGGGATTCCGTATCTGTACGAATGTACAGTCGGAGCGGGGCTTCCCATTATCTCCACATTAAGGGATCTTTCCCTTTCAGGAGACAAGGTGCTGCGCATAGAAGCGGTTCTTTCAGGAACGTTAAGCTACATATTCAACAATTTTGACGGCAGTAAAACATTTTCCGCCCTTGTGCGCGAGGCAAAATCCAAAGGCTACACGGAGCCGGATCCAAGGGACGATCTTAATGCGATGGACGCGGCGCGCAAAGTTTTAACCCTCGCGCGCGAATGCGGTCTTTCAATTGAATTCTCCAATGTAAAAATAGAGCCAATACTTCCGGCCGCCTGCTTTAAAGCGAAGGACATTGAGTCCTTCTTTACCGAGCTTGAAAAATCTGACGCCGATTATGAAAAGAAAAGGGCAAAGGCGGCCGCAGAGGGAAAGCAGCTTCGCTACATCGCCGTGATAGAGCAGGGGAAGGCGCATCTTGCGTTCCGCGCCGAAGAGGACGGCAGCCCTTTCCGTTCGCTTGTTGACAGCGACAATATTGTCGTTATTACGACCAACCGTTATTCCAAACTCCCGATGGTTATTAAAGGCCCCGGCGCGGGCGCTCAGGTAACGGCGGGAGGAGTCTTCGCCGACATTGTGCGCACCGCAAGGACGCTGGTGTAAAAGGAGATATTAATGCCGATAGCTGACAATATTAAAACCGCGCTTGCCTCGTCTTCCATGATTCGAAAAATGTTTGAAGAGGGGATGCACCTTAAAAAACAACACGGCGCGGACAGGGTTTTCGATTTTTCGCTTGGCAATCCCGATATTGAGCCGCCTCCCGCGTTTCACGATGTTTTTGTAAAATTCGCGAGGGAAGACGAAAAGGGCTCTCACGGGTATATGCCAAACGCGGGATACGCCCATGTCAGGGAAGCCCTGGCGAAGAAAGTCCGCAAAGAGCAGAATGTCGAAGTTGACGGATCTCACATTATTATGGCCGCCGGAGCCGCCGGAGGGCTTAACACAGTTTTTAAAACAATCTGCAATCCGGGCGATGAGGTAATTGTTACCAAACCTTACTTTATGGAATACCGTCCGTATACCGCCAATCATGGGGCGAAACTTGCAGAGGTACAGGCGCTTGACGATTTTAATTTGGACCTTGACGCGATAAAAGCCGCTCTGAATGAAAAAACCGCAGCCGTTCTTATAAACTCACCCAATAATCCCACGGGGAAAATTTATCCCGCCGCTGTCCTTGCCGGACTTGCGTCTGTTCTTTGCGAACACGGCAAAAAGACAGGGCGCTTTCCCTATCTTGTTTCCGATGAACCATACAGGGAAATCGCCTACGGATTTGATGTGCCTCCTGTATTAAGCTGTTACAGCGAATCCATAGTAGTCAGTTCCTATTCAAAGAGCCTGTCCCTTCCCGGAGAGCGCATCGGCTATATCGCGGTGAACCCGGATATTTCAGGCAGGGACGATCTTTTAAACGGTTTAACCTACGCTACAAGAATACTGGGTTTTGTAAACGCTCCCGCCTTAATGCAGAGAATAGTCGGCAGTTTAACGGAAGAGCGCGTGGATGTTTCCATTTACGAGCGGCGCAGGGACGCGTTTACAAAAATCCTTGATGAGGCGGGAATACAGTACGCGCAGCCGCAGGGTGCGTTTTATCTTTTCTGTAAAGTTCCCAAAAGAGGCGGACAATCAGAAGTAAACGGCGCTCAGGATGACAGGGCGTTTGTGGAACATTTAAAGAAATACCTGATATTGGGCGTTCCCGGTTCAGGTTTTGGAAAACCCGGCTGGCTGCGTTTCGCGTATTGTGTTGACGAAAAAATTATCGGCGCGTCAGAGAATGCCTTTAAAGAAGCAGTGAAAACCTGGCGGGGATGATCGTTACAATTTTGGATTTTCAGTTTCAACCTTGTCGCCGTCTTTAAAAGGCGCAAGAGCGGCGCTCATGCGCACGACAGAAGAAGATCTGTTTATCACATAATGAACCTCACCCGGTTCAATGTGTATAAACTGCCCCGCCGCAAGATCGTGCGCCTTCCCGTCCACAACAATGGTGACGTTCCCTTCCAATACAAAAAAGTTTTCTTCCATTACTTCGTGATAGTGCGCCCGGAAATCCTGTCCGGGCATGAACTGTACCAGCGCGAAATTCATGCGCGGCCCTTGCATTAAATATTTTGGGCCCCATTCGCCGAAGCGGTACTCTTTGTCTTTTTCGTTAACAATATACATATTTTACTCCTGTAAACCTGGTGAGCACCACATATAATTTGTAATTCCATCGTCGCTTAAACGCAGAAGCGGTTTATACGCAGCCTGCCAGTTTTTATACGCTTTATCGTACACCTCGCGGTTATCCGCGTTAGGTGAAAATATTTTTTCAGTTTTCACCAGGGCGCGGGCGGCTTCTTTTTCATTTTTATAAATGCCGATTCCCTTGCCCGCCATTATCGCGGCTCCAAGGGAAGTGGCTTCTTTTACAACGGGAACTTCAACAGGAATGCCAAGCACATCGGCGAGTATCTGGGGCCATACCGCGCTCTTTGCTGCTCCGCCTGCGAATACTATTTTACCGGGCCTGCCGCCTGTCGCTTCCTCTACAAGACGAAGGTGTCCCAGAGTTACGAGGCAGGCGTTTTCCATAATGGCGCGGTAAAAAGCGGCTTTATTGTACTTTTCCGCATCCAGCTCAAAGTTGATAAAAGCCGGAGATGCGTGTTTCCAGTTTATGTAGTTCATTACATCGGAAAAAACGCAGATAATGCCGTAACTTCCTGCGGGAACCGACAGGGCCATTTCGTCAAGAATCGCGTAAGGGTCGGTATTTTTTTCGGCGGCAAGGCGTTTTTCCTCCGCGCAGAATGTGTCCCTGAACCAGCGCATAACAAGGCCCGGATTAAACGCAAGAGCTTCGTATTGCCACATGTTTCCGCAGGCGTGGCAGTTAACGCGCACATCGAATTTCGGCGAACAGACGGGAGAGCCCGTATTGAATTCGTACTGCCAGAAACTGCCTCCGAAAACGACCGCCTCTCCTTCCTCTGCAACTCCTACGCCGATTGTTCCAAGCTGGCAGTCTCCGCCCCCTGTGACAAGGACAGTGTCTTCGCAAAGCCCGCTCTGCGCCGCGCCTGTTTTTGAAACCCTTGCCGCGACAGCGCCGCATTCCTTTACATCGGGGAAAATATCATCGCGAAGGCCGCAGCGGCGCGCGATTTCCCTGTCCCAGTTACGCGATCTTAAATCCATCAGACCGGTAGTTGAGCCGTTGCTGGGTTCTACTGCAAGCACGCCGGAAAGTTTAAAAATGATCCAGTCGTTTATCATCCCCATGCGGGAGGTTTTCCCGTACACCTGCGGCAGTTTGTTTTTTACCCATAAAAGCCGCGGGAGAGCGCCAAGCGCGAATGTCTGCCCTGATTTTAAATAAAGTTCCTTTTCAAGATTCGGATCTATCCGCTTTAACTGGGAGACTTCGTCTTTCGCGCGGGCGTCTACATTAGCGCATGCGAAAAGTTCCCTGCCTTCGCTGTCATAAAGAACAATTCCTTCTCTCATGCAGGTAGTGGAAACGGCGGCTATATTTTCCGCGCCGATCCCTGTATTGGCAAGAACCTCTTTAATACACGAGCAGGTTAACTCCCAATTTTCCTCCCATCGGAAATCCATGCTTCCTGGAAAACGCGGGTCTTGCGGATGTTTCCATTCTTTCTGTACGCAGCCAATCTGGTTGCCTTTTACGTCAAAAATGACAGAACGGACGCTTCCGGTTCCAGCGTCAATAGCCATGAGATATTTCATATTGAATATTATATTATTACATAATAAAATATGTAAAGGATTTATTATTGGAGGATAACATGGCTGATAAAGAAGGAATTAAAATTGAAAAAAATTATTATACTGATATTCCCTTTAAAACAAAAGGGGATTTTCATGTAAAGGGCGCGGCCAATCTTGACTGGGGGATGAAAAAACACCTGACCAACATTTTTAATCCCAAAAGCGGCAATACAGTCATGTTCGCCTTCGATCACGGCTACTTTATGGGTTCGGTTTCCGGCCTTGAGCGGCTGGATATACTCATCCCACAACTGATAGATCATGTGGACGTACTTATGGCGACGCGGGGCGCGCTCAGAACATGCGTAAGACCGAATTTCAGAAAGGGCATCGCGCTTCGCGTGTCGGCGGGTTCTTCCATGATAAATGACGATCTCAGCCATGAACTGGTTTCTGTTGACATAGAAGATTCAATCCGCATGAACGCAGACTGCCTCGCCGTACAGACCTTTATCGGCGCGGACGGGCAGCTTTCCAGCATAGACAATCTTTCCAGAGTGATAAATTCAGGCGCGCGTTACAGCATACCTACGTTAGGTGTCATTGCCGTAGGAAAAAACATGGAGAGGACAAGCCAGTATTTTAAACTGGCAACGCGCATAGTGGCGGAACTTGGCGCGAACATTATAAAGACATACTACTGTGATGATTTTGAAGATATAGTAGCGGCGTGCCCTGTTCCCATTGTAGTCGCGGGAGGGAAAAAACTTCCCGAAAAAGAAGCTCTTGCAATGGCGTATGAATCCATTCAGGGCGGCGCGCGCGGACTTGATATGGGCAGAAACATTTTCCAGAGTTATCATCCTGCCGCAATGGCGGACGCAATAGGAAAAATTGTGCATTACAAATACACGGATAAGGAAGCGTGGGAATATTTTCGCGAGAAAACAAAAAAATAGTATCGGGTAACGGGAAGGTTTTTTATGGAAGACAGGTTTAAATACCGCAAGGCCGCCTTAAAGCTGCGCCTTTTATCAGAAAACGGATCTCCTGCCGCAAACCAGGAGGTAAAGATCAGCCAGAAAAGCCATCAGTTTTTATTCGGCACAGGCGGTTTTGACGCTGTTGAACTTGCCGGAGGCGGACCTGACGGAGAGGCAGTAGATGAAAAAAGAGCCGCGTTTCTGAATGATAAACTTAATAAAATATTTACTGTTAATAATTACGCTACGCTGCCTTTCTACCTTGGCAGATATGAGCCGCAGGAGGGCAAACCAGACGAAACGCGCCTTAAAGCCGGGGCGCGCTGGTTTGAACAGAGGAACATCGCAAGAAAAGGGCATCCGCTGTGCTGGCATACAGTCTGCGCTCCCTGGCTGATGAACTACTCAAACGCGGAAATTCTGCAAAAGGTAATCGCCAGAATAGAACGCGATGTGTCTGCCTTTGCCGGGTTAATTGACATATGGGATGTCATCAATGAAGTCGTCATCATGCCGGTTTTTGACAAATACGACAATGCCGTTACGCGGATATGCAGGGAATACGGACAGATACGCATTGTTAAAGAAGTGTTTGAAGCGGCAAGAAGGGCCAATCCGAACGCTGTTTTGTTGCTCAACGATTTTGACATTTCAAAGGATTATGAAACGCTGATAGATAAATGCCTGCAGGCAGGAATTAAAATTGACGTGATCGGAATTCAGTCGCACCAGCATCAGGGGTATTGGGGAGCCGAAAAAGTCTGCGATGTCCTTGAGCGTTTTTCACGTTTTGGGCTGCCGCTTCACTTCACGGAAAACACATTGATCTCCGGAGAAATTATGCCCTCCCATATCGTTGATTTAAACGACTGGCAGGTTGAACAATGGCCTACAACGCCGGAAGGCGAACAGAGGCAGGCGCGGGAGATGACTGAAATGTATGAAATTCTTTTCAGTCACAGGCAGGTAGAAGCCATTACAACATGGTCATGTTCTGATAACGCATGGCTTCACGCGCCGGCCGGTTTGCTTCGGACGGACAACAGCGAAAAACCGTCATACAAGGCATTAAAAGAAAAAATTTTGAATGAATGGCGCACGGAAATCTGCGCGCGCGCAGACTCAGACGGCTGTGTTGCCATGGAAGGCTTTAAGGGCGTTTATGAAGCGTCGTTCATGGGAAAGACTGTATCATTTAATCTGGACGGGAAAGCGGATTCGGTTACTTTATAATTTGCAACTCGGAAGTAACCGCGTCCCATTCTTTTGTTTTTAGTTCAATTTCCGCGCCGCATTTATCCAGTTTCCGCTTTATTTCCCCTGCCTTTTCCCCGTTTGAATATACCTGCGGCTTTTCCAGTTCCGCTTCAAGGCGCTTTTTCTCTTTCTCAAGTTCTTCAAGACCGCCGAGAATTTCGCTCTCCCGCCTCTGAAGCCTGCGTATTGCCGCCTGTTTTTGCTTGTCAGCCGCCCGCCTTTGTTCGTTAGTCATTGTTAACCCATCATTAACACCGGTTAACAGCCGTGTTTCGCAGGAAGGTTTCTTTTCCTCCGTTAAAGCCTGTGTTTTAACCCTTTCCAGATAGTATGAATAATTTCCATAATAAAGTTTGGCGCCGCACCTGTTGGCTGGGAGAGTTCCCGGCGTAAGTTCAAGCGTTTTTGTAGAGAGCGCTTCCATGAAAGAACGGTCATGGGAGACGAAGATTACCGTTCCTGTGAATTTTTTCAATGCTTCGAGAAGTATGTCTTTTGAATATAAATCAAGGTGATTGGTAGGCTCGTCAAGGATGAGCAGGTTCGAAGGTTTTAAAAACATTTTTAAAAGCGCAAGGCGGCTTTTTTCGCCGCCTGATAAAACGGATACGCTTTTGTATATATCATCGCCGCGGAACAAAAAAGCGCCAAGCATGTCGCGTAATTTCGGAAACAGGGAAAGCGGCGCCGGTATGGATGCCGCCTCGGCTTCCATGTATTCGATAATGGACAATTTGCTGTCCAGCGTTTCAGCGGCGTCCTGCGAAAAGTATCCCGCGCGTATGCCTGTTCCGTATTTTACATTTCCTTCGTATTCGCTGTCATTACCCGCTATGATTCGCAGCAGGGTAGTCTTGCCCGCGCCGTTGGGACCGGCCGCCACAAGGCGTTCTCCCGCTTCAAGGCAAAGGTCAAGTCCGGCAAGGACGCGGCGCTGTCCGTAACATTTGCCGATGCCTTCCAGCGTCAGCGCGATTTTTCCCGAATGCGGCGCGGGCGGAAAACTGATATTTATCTTTTTTAGCGATTCCGGTATTTCAATACGCTCCATTTTATCAAGGCGTTTTATCAGTTCCTGCGCGAATGCGGCCTTTGACGCTTTATACCGGAAACGGCGGATAAGAGACTGGGTTTTTGCGATCTCTTCCTGCTGCTCTTCATAGCGTTTAACAAGGCCCGCAATCTCTGTTTGGCGCGTTTTTTCATAAGCGCTGAAATTCCCTGCGTACTGTTTTAAATTTCCATTGAAAATTTCATATACTTCATTGACGCATACGTCAAGAAAATATCTGTCATGTGAAACCAAAAGATACCCGCCGGGAAAGGAATTAAGCCATTCTTCCAGCCATGATCTCGCTTCTATATCGAGATAATTTGTCGGTTCATCAAGAAGCAGAATGTCAGGTTTTTCAAGAAGGGTTTTCGCAAGCGCGATTCTCATCTGCCAGCCGCCGGAAAATTCCTGTACATCGCGGTTAAAATCTTCTGTGGAAAAACCAAGACCCGTAAGAACCATGAAAATTTCCGCTTCCCGCATATAATAGCCGCTTGCTTCAATCTGCTCCTGTAAATTGTGATGCTCTTCGATCAGGTTTTTTACTGCGCTGTCCGGGTTATCTGTTCTTTGCAGTTGCCCGCCTGTTTCTTCAAGACGCTCAAGCAAAGCATGAATGAATCCGAATGCGGTTTCCGCTTCTTCGCGCAGGGTTTTTCCGCGGTGTACAATCCCCGACTGGGGCAGATAGGATATGCGCGTTCCTTTCTGAACAGCGCGATCCCCTGAATCGGCGTTTAATTTGCCTGCGATTATCTTCATTAGCGTTGATTTTCCGCTGCCGTTTGCTCCCAAAAGACAGCTTCTGGAACCTGAAGCAAGGCGCAGACTGGCGTCTTTCAGAATGTCCCTGTCGCCGAAAGCAAGACACACCCGCGAGAACTGAACAAAGGCCATGATTAATAAACAGAGTCTTTGAAAAAGTAAAGCACCATCGGAGATTGGGATCTTCGCGTAACGGTATTATCCTCTACGGCGTAATCCGGCGCGACTTCCAGGCGTATCCCCTGATTGTCCAGGCTGTAAATGAAACGAAGACTGATATTGGGCCTTATGTCCGTAAAACGCATTGTAAGAGCGCCTGTATTGCTCTGTTCAAATGATGGGGCAAGAAAAAGATTCATTAATACGCGGCCCTCTCCGCCGGTTTCTTCCGAAAGAAGCTGCGGAACAAGAAGATTAAAACCTGTCCATTTAAAACTGCCTGTTTGCGACAATGTTATTGTTCCGTAATTATTGCTTGTAAAAACAGGCCCTTGCCTGAAAATGGCTTTGTATTGATCTTCCCTGCGGGAGTTCTCCTGCGCGATAATATCGTTTACATCCGAGGCAAGCGAGATAAAAACAAGAGTGCGCCTTATGCCTGAATTATCCGGGTACTGCACCGCCAGTGTCACGTTGTTTCGAAGGTTCATCTTTAAATCGGCGCCTTCAAAACGCCACGCGCGTTCTCCTTCCTGGAATATTCCCTGGTAGGTAAATTCCCTTTCTACATCAGGCACTGAAATTCTGGCGGTTTTTGTTTCCATCCCGGGATCGAAGCGGTAATTCCTTCCAAGCACGTCCGTATCAATGCGTTTTGAATTTATCATCTGAAAATACAAATCCGGAGACCAGACTTTGGCCAAAACCATTTCAAGCTCCGGATCATCTGCGGCTTCGATTTCCAGAACGGGAGCCGCGGTCTGCAGCGTACCGTCTTCATGTTCGAATATTTTCAGCCTGAATGAAAAACAGTAACCTGTAACTCCGTCCTGCGTTAAAACTTTGTACCAGTCTCCGGGAAGGGGGTCTCCTGTTGTGCTGATAGGCGGGATTCCGTTCGACTTGCCCAGTATTTTGACAATTTCCCCTGTTCGCATCCTGTAAACCCTTCTTGAGTTGTTATCAGAAGTTTCACGGATAGGAAGTCCATCCTGCAAATTTTCAGCGTAAGAATGGGCAAATTCCGCAAATTCTGCGGCTCTTTGCAATGCCTTGCGTTTACTTCCGGAGAATTCAAATCTGGGAAGCGGGATTTCCATTTTATTGGTATCGTCTTTGTCATTTTTTATTGAGTCCGGAATGCCGACTACCCAAACCTGATTGATGTTTGATTTGATATACACCGGCAGAACGGTTCCCGATAAAACCTGCGGATCATCGACTGACCACAGAAGAACTCCGTAACCCATTCTTGAACAGGATGACAGGACTACCGCAGCGGCAAGAGTAAAAAATATTAACAGACGATTTTTATCATGCATTGTTAAGGAAAAATGTATAGTGTGGAGTGTGTAGTGAGGAGTGTGTAGTAAATGATAAAACTTCGCTATTCACTACACACTGGTCACTATACAATATTCCCTTCTTTTACTCTACGATTGCTACTATGTCGGCCATTTTCAGGATCAGGTGTTCTACTCCGTCAACTTTTACCTGCGTTCCGGCATACTTGTCATACATTACCTTGTCGCCGGCTTTTACTGTAATTTTTTCCTTTTCTGTGCCTGGTCCAACCTCTACAACCACTCCAATTTGGGTTTTTTCCTGGGCTGTATCGGGAATAATAATCCCGCCCGCGGTTTTTGCTTCAGTTTTCTCCAGCTTTACAATGACCCGGTCCGCTAAAGGTTTAACTTTCATCTTTTATCTCCTCTCTAATAATGTAGTTTTGACTAGATTTAATATATAAAAATCGCTTTTTTCAGTCAATAGGACAAATGTCAAGTTACTTATGTCAGGGTTTAATAAATCAAATTCATCCTGTCCAGTTCAAGACGGGCAGTGTGGTTTTCCGGATCCAAATCCAGAGCGTACTCAAGCACACGGGGCGTTTCATACCCGCGGCCAAGAGCCGAAAGGCACCTTGCAATACGGTACTGTACCTTTGAAGCTCCTTTTTTGTTTGTATCTTCCAAAAGCAATTTTGCCGCGGCCAGTTCGTACTGTTCAAGCGCGCGGGCGGTGTAAAGCTGTGCTTCCAGAATGCGCCCAAGATTTGCGAAAACCGGCCAATCGGCGCTTTTAACGGACACGCCCCTCAGCAGGTTTTCGGCTGTTTCCAGGCGGCCTTCCTGCATGAACTGAATGGCCCTGTAAACATTTGCCCATTCCCATGCATCACCGCGCGTTTCATTGCGGTTCAGGAGTATTTTTGCCTCCCCGTAATAACGCTGCAGGAAGAACAGCCATGCCGCCCACTGGTACAGATGTTCATTATCCGGATGGCGATCCAGCAATAACCATGTTTCAGCAGCCTGCCTGCCAGGTTCCTGCAGCGAGCTGCGGCGCTTTATTGTTTCCAGATCGATATATGGATTATTCGCAGGGTTGAATTTTTGCGTGCTTTCCAGCAGGGCAATTGCCCGGTTGTAATCCAGGCTGCGGCTGTAACGAATAAGCCCGAACTCAAGACTCCGTTCATCTTTTTCTGCGGTACCTTCGGCATTTAAATTGAAGATGCCCGTATTTTCGCCGCTGCTATTATCTGACTGAAGTATGTTTTTTACCAGTCTTTCAAGCCATGCCAGGGATTCATCGGGATTCCGGGATGTTGCCGCCATATTGTAAAGGCTGTTCCCGTTCATGTTTCTTGCCAGAATTGACCATATGGCTCTGGCGCTTTCTGTAAAACCGGCAAGGTACAGCGCGTCCGCCTGACGAAGCAATGAAGCGTCATCATCAATCCGGGAGAATAATTCCGCCGATCTGCTGAGGTCGCCGAAATCGTAGTAATACTCGGCCGCGAAACGAAAAAAAGCCGCGGATGGAAGACTGTCTTCCGTATCCGCCGTCCGGTTGTTCACCGTGTTCATGTATGTCTGTATATCCGCCGCCGCCCCTCTTATGTCCGCGCGGATTATTTTTAAAATGGTTAAATCCAGAATGACAGCTTCTGTTCCGTCAGGGAAAAGTTCCGCGGGCAGGACGTTTGCTTTTTCTGAAGTGACAAAATCGCCGAGCAGAATATATGAACTTAAACGAAGCGTGTTAAACGCGGGGTCTGTTAAAAGAGCCAGCAGTTCGCGGATATTTTCGTCCGTCCGGTTATCTCTTGACTCTTCCTTTAAAAAGGCGGCGGCGGCAACAGCGGCTAAAGGCTGCGATAAAGGATAGATTTTCAATGCGCGTCTGATTGATTTAACGTACTCGCCCTGGTACTGCGGATAGGATTGAGAGAAGGCTCTGCGGCGTTTTAATACAGACAGCCATGACTCAACGCCTATTGCTTTTTTTTCAAGACGTTCAAGTTCCGCGTCCAGTTTTTCATATTCCTCTTGAGAACCTGTAAATGACTGCGCGGAAGAATCGAAAGCGCGGAGCATTACGGCAAAATTTTCATCCTGTTTTTTTGCAGTAATGCCGCCCTGATCAAGAAAATGCACAGTGGTTAAAGCGGCGCCTGTAAAGGCAAAGAGTATCAGTCCCGCGATTAAAATTACGCGCAATGGCGCCAGATTTATTTCACGCATGTTTTTCGTATGCTGTCAAGGACGCCGTTTACGAACCTGAATGAATCGTCGGCGCCAAATTCCCTGCAAATTCCGATTGCTTCGTCAATTACAATTGTCGGCGGAATTTCCTTCTGAAACATCAGCGTATACGCCGACATGCGCAGAATTGCAAGGTCTACGCGGTTCAGCCGCGATATGTCCCAGTTTTCCAGGTGACGTTTGATCATATTGTCAATTTCACTGATATTCTCAAGCGCGCCTGTAATAAGGACTCTGGAAAAAGTTATTATGCTTTCGTCGTATTTTTTTAATTTTTCTTCATCTACCCAGGCAAACTTTATAAGTTCCCCGGCGGATACAACAGATTGTTTATTTGAAATTTCGCCTGAAAACGCATCCGCGCCTGTGTCCCGGCCGGCTTCCCAGAAATATAAAGCCTGAAACGCTAATATTCGGCCCTTTCTCCGGGATGCCATAAGCGGTTTACCATTTTACATTATTTTCAAAAATCTGAAATGATCTTGGCAATTTTACTTCGGCGATAAGTTCCTGGCTTGCCTGTTCAATTATAGCCTGCTGCCTCTGGTTTAACAGCGACTGTCCTATGTAATCCCTGACAGTCCCTCTCGCGCCAAGCTGAAAAATATCATTCAAATCAAGATTCTTCATTGCGTGGTTTTCTGTAATTTTAATAATGTGATATCCCTGAATACCCTCTATTAACCTTGATACTTCGCTCTGTTTAAGGCTGAAAGCGACAGTTAAAAATTCCTGGCCGACTATATTCGCGGCGTCCATGTTATGCGGAAGATACCCGAAGTCCCCTGCCTGATAACCCGAATTGGGCGCATGGCTGCGCGCGACAACTTCGTCAAATTTGGAAGGATTTGAACCGATCTCCCTGACTAGCGAATCTGCGAGCGTTTTGGCTCTTGATCTGGAAGCGGCGTCAGTGCCGTATGGAACCAGAATCATTGTGAAACGGACTGTATCCGGACGGACAAACTGCGCTCTTAAAAGATTAAACTGTGCGCGAATTTCGTCTTCTGTAGGAACCTTTACTGAATTGATTAAAGTCTCTTTCTTGAACATCAGGTATTTCTGAACAATCAACTGCCTTCGCAGCTGCTCCCTGAAAACCGTATATTCCAAACCGCTTTCGTTTCGTACCGCCTGATTGAATTCAGCATCGGTAGGCTGCCTTCCTATCTGCTGCGCCATTGTGCTGCGCAACTGTTGAATTTGCTGATTCACCTCATTTTCCGAAATGGAAACCCTGTCTCTTTCGGCGGCCTGTAATACCAGCCGTTCGTTGATCATTACATCAAGAATTTGAAGCCTTTCAGCCTGTGATAATATGCGCCCGGACGCTTTTTCCATTCGTTCAACTTCTGCACGGAGCTGGCCGACGGTAATTACCTCGGTTCTGATAAGGTTAATAGTCGCGGCGGACTGTAAACCTGACTGAGAAAAACCGCTGACCGCCGTTAAAAGCCCTAAAAATACCAAAAAAATTCGTTTCATATTGATCCTTCTTTATTTAATATATATAAATTCAAACAAATAGTAAATGGGAAGGTTAACATAAAACAGCGCGTATCCGCCGCACTCCTGCCGAAGAAGACTGTTCTTTTTGGATTTTAAATATTCCAAGAGAGCCGGTACTTTCCGCGTGAGGGCCTCCGCAGACTTCTTTTGAAAAATAATCCTGCGGCGAGCGGCCCGCTGTATAGACTTTTACCTGCGCTTCGTATTTTTCCCCAAACAGCGCAACCGCGCCCGCCGCCTTTGCCTCTTCAATTCCCATTGTTTCCATAAAAAGGGGAAGGTCTTTTTTTATCTGCTCATTTACAATGTCTTCGGTCTTTTTAATTTCTTCTTCCGTCATGGGCGCGGTATGCGTAAAGTCAAACCTGAGCCGCTCCGCGGTGATATTGCTGCCTTTTTGCGCCGCATGCTCTCCAAGCACTATTTTCAGCGCCTTGTGCAAAAGATGCGTCGCCGTATGGTATTTAACAGCCATTTCCCCCTGATCGCCAAGTCCGCCCTTAAAAAGCTGTTCGCTGCCGGCGCGTGAAAGTTCCTGATGTTTTTTAAAAGCCTCGTCGAATTCCTGTCTGTTCACCGTCATTCCCGATTCGCCTGCGAGTTCTTCGGTTAACTCAATCGGAAAGCCGTAAGTGTCGTACAGCTTGAAAGCAAGACGCCCTGACATTATCCTGCGCGGATCTTTTAACAGGTTAGGCAGCAGTTTTTCAAACTCATGTTCTCCCTTTTGCAGGGTTTCCATGAATTTTGCCTCTTCTTTGGCAAGTTCGCCGAGTATCAGATCGCGGTTTTCGTTCAGTTCCGGGTACGGCCCTTTAAAAATTTCAATTACAACCTGTGCAATTGGAGACAGGCTGATTCCTTCGGCTTTTAATTTGCGCCCATGCCGCACGGCCCTGCGGATAAGTCTGCGCAGAACATAACCGGCTCCCACATTGGAAGGGGTTACCGCTTTGGGATCGCCCAAAATGAATGCCGCCGAGCGCACATGATCGGCGATTATTCTGATAGATCGATCTGTATCGCTGTTATGTCCGTATGAACAGCCGTTTTTTTCAATTGCGGCGATTATTGGTTCGAAAATTTCCGTGTCATAAACAGATTTTTTTCCGTTAAGAACCGTTACCGTTCTTTCTATGCCCATTCCCGTATCAACGCATTTTCTTTCAAGAGGCTCATATTCGCCCTGTGAATTCTTGTTGTACTGCATAAACACGTCGTTCCAGATTTCCAGCCATTTGCCGCATGAACAGCCGGGTTTGCAATCAGGCCCGCACGGCGTTTCCCCTGTATAGTAGAACATCTCTGAGTCCGGCCCGCACGGTCCTGTAGTTCCCGCCGGCCCCCACCAGTTGTCATCCCGGGGCAGATAGGCGATCCGGTTTTCCGGTATGCCGGTTTTTTTCCAGATTTCCGCCGATTCGTCATCGCGCGGAACGCCTTTTTCTCCTTCAAAAACAGTAACTCCCAGTTTTTCAACCGGAATATTAAGGTATTCAGCCGAGGTAAGAAATTTGAAACTCATTCTTATCGCTTCGTCTTTAAAATAATCTCCAAGCGACCAGTTTCCCAGCATTTCAAAAAATGTAAGATGGCTTTCGTCTCCTACGCAGTCAATGTCGCTTGTGCGGATACATTTTTGATAATTCACCAGCCTGTTGCCTGCCGGATGTTTTTCTCCCAAAAGATAGGGAACCAAAGGATGCATCCCCGCCATTGTAAAAAGCGCAGTCGGGTCATTTTCGGGTAGAAGGGACTTGCCCTGCACCTGCGTGTGGCTTCTGGAAACAAAAAAATTGATATATTTGCCGCGTAATTCATCAGCAGTTAAACGATTCATGCGGGTATGGTAGCAGATTTAGTAAAGAAATGATAGACTCGTATATAGAATTCAAATAAAAATTACCGATTTTTGTGCTTAACAAAAACGACCGTTTAAATTAAGCGGCTTTACGATTGAAAATTTTTTATATGTTTATCGAAATATTATAAAATTTTATTTTTTATGTCAATAAAATTTGTAAAGAAAAATCTTTTTTTTAATAAAAATTGCGGAATTTTTATTAAAAAGCCGTATTTTACCTTGAAAACCGGAAATTTAACTAAAATTGTAAGGTTAAAGAACAAATACCAGACCAAACGCATCCCTCCGCGTTCCCCGTGCCTCCGCGAGAAAAAAATATTAGAAAAGTGCTTAATTTAAACGGTGGTATAAATATAACAAAGGGGCAGGGGATATGTTTTCAAAAAAAAGAACAGGAAAATCGAATGTTATTAAGAAAATACTGTTAATATTGTCAGTTTGCATGATAATAACGGGGTGCAGCGACCCGTTATCAGATACGGAAACCCCAGGAACCGGCGCAAACAACGGGAACAATAACACGCCAGGGGGGCGGTACGCCAGAGAGTTATGGGGCGAATGGATAAGGATGGATACAGGGGACGCCTGGTACATCAGCAATAACAGTGTCACGGTAAACGGGGCGGGCCAGAATATTACAAATACCATTACCAAGGAATCTGACAGGGTAATAAAAGTAACAGGTGGAACGCACGACTACTTTCTGTACGCTTCAAGAACAGCCACATCGAATTTTACAGGGATTATATCCGACATAAGGCAGGCAGCAGGCAGGGCCGCAATAAATACCAGCCGACAGGTGCTGGTAGAAAACATAAATAACGCGGGAGACAGCCGTATAGTGCAGCCCGCTTTAACAGACGGGAACTTTGAAGTGGGAGAATCGATAGCGGGGGACGAGTACAGGATTTCATTCCCCGGTGATCCGGGCATCCCTCCTGTAACGGTAAAACCGGGATATTCCGGCGATGATATAGGAACCATAACGCTGGCAGAAGGGGTGAGTTTTAAAGTGTCGGTAAAACCGCAGAACCCGCAGACGACCGATATGACCCTGCTGTACGCTGATAACACCGTATACCCGCTGTATATAGAGATTGTAAATACCGGGACTGTAAGTTCGGCCGGGGCGTTCATAAGCGCAACGGACTTCGGGGGTTTGGAATATTCACCGAGGGATTACGACAACATAGTGGGGACGATACTTCCCGGCGCAGCCAGGCAATTGTACTTCAGCGTTTCCTGCGCGCCGTATGAAGAAAATATTCCCAGCATAGACAGGAAAATCGGCATAACGATAAGGGACGTCAACGGGACGGCCTGGGCGGATTCCGTGCAGCTTCAGTTCCACAAGGCGTCTGTAGAATTCAATGTAAAATCCAACAAACAGGTACAGGGAGTGGTAATAACCCCGAACCAGAAATCGTATCATTTTTTATGCAATACAGCCAACAGTTTTTCATCGTCCGTAACGCTGCCGTGGGCGGCAGAGCCGTATCTTGTTGTGTTCTCAGGGGCCGTACTGGAAAATGAAACGAGGTATTCATTCGGCGTAAACGTTGTTCCGGGTACTGATTTCTTAAGTTTAAGGGATCCTACAGTACATGAGCCGAACAACACGGAAGCGCAGGCGTATGAAATGGATGTTCAGGAAGAGCGGCAGGTAATGTCATACCTGCACTTAAACGATATAGATTATTACAGGGTTGATCTCGGGCCTGTGCCGCCGGAGGGGGGAGGCGTCGGCGGGGGGAACCTTACGGTAACTTTTAACGCCAGCGGCGCGGCAGGCGGGGCGGCCCCCGCCGCAATGAACGCAAACCTGAATGCGAACATTATACTTCCCGGCATAGGAAGCCTTACAAGAACCGGGTACAGTTTCGGCGGCTGGAGCGTAAACGGTTACGGGACGACGTATGCGGCGGGTTCTTTATATAGAGTGACCGGTAACGTAACTCTTTACGCGGTATGGGATGTTGTTAATACGGTTACCTTTAGCGCAAACGGCGCGTCAGGAACGGCCCCCGCCGCGGTGATTGTTAGTCAAAACACGGACATTACATTGCCTAATGAAGGAAATCTTTCCAGAACCGGGTACAGCTTCGGCGGCTGGAATACTGCGGC
>JAIRQN010000107.1 GCA_031256445.1 Treponema sp.
TTTTTTGCTGTTTTTCTTCTAGCCATGATATAGTTTCAAGCTGCAAAGATTTAGGTATATAAATCCTTCGTAATTTCCCACCCTTTGAGTATAAGTCAATGAATCCTGTTTTTATATGCTCAACTTTAATTTGAATAAACTCGCTAATTCTTGCACCTGTTGCAGCAAGAAAACGAATAACAAAATACCAAAAAAATTCATTATCTTCTTTAAGACAATTTTTAAAATGAATGTAATCTGCTTCACTAATAACATTTTCCAGAAATGATTTTTGCTGAACTTTAACAAACTGTATTCTCAGGTACTTTTTACCAATACTTTCAAGATAGCAATTTATAGCTCTAAGGCGTAAATTAACAGTTTGCGGCTTGTATTTTTCAATTAGTAAAACCTTGAAATTACTTAAATTCTTCCTATTGATACCATTAAAATTCTCATAATATTGTTTTAAAGCGAATAAGTAAGCATCAATGGTGTTTTCGGCTAAGTTTTTTCGCCATAGATACTTTTTAAAATCATTCAACATACTGAAGTCCTCCTTCTTCAGTATGGGTTTAAGTTAATATTTATTCAGTCTGTTATAAAAAGAAAGGAGGGAATCAATTACTGATGTAATGCGTTTTTGTTCTGACAATGGAGGAAGAGGAATGAGAGCCAAAAGAATATCATCACGCGATATGCCTGGTATCATACTCTTTGCCATAACTTTTAAATTATTAATATAGGTATCGAGAAATACTTTTACATATTTATCATTAATCAATTTATTAACTCGAATAGCCATTATTTGTCGTGCGATATGTGCTTTATGATGTAAAAGAAATGCCATTGCTCCAATTGTTCCTTTACAGGTAATTAATAAATCTCCTAATATTGCAATAGCTTTGGGATCTGTAGTCCATCGATTAAGAATAATTTCTCCGTTCTCTATATTACTTGCACCTGTTAAGTATGGAATACCTTCTTCCTTTGTACTATATTCATCTGGTGTTAAGTCCTGTCCAGAAATAAGTTGGATTATCTCCCCCAGCCTCACCCACGCCCAACTCTCCGGTATTTCAAACGGAATTTCGTCATCAATGCAGCGTTCGGTCTTTCCGCGCTTCTCATAATGGGAATTATACCGTCTGAAAATAATGCTTTCTTCCTTAAAAAACAATCATGGTTAAAAAACGGTATTTATTATTTTTAGAAACTTTTTCATTTAAATTTATCCAGCAGCCTCAGCGCAAACCTGACCAGGAACGATTCCATTCGTTTTGCGGTTTTTTTCATTGATTTGGCAATTGGTATATGCTGCGGGCAGCGTTTCTCGCATTCGCCGCATTGTTTACAGTTGCTTGCCGCGTAATTGATGCGCGAACCAGTTATTCCGGCGCTGGTTAAATACTGCTGAACTCCTGCGTACATTCCGGCAGTGTATGACACATTGTAAGCGGCGAAGCATCCGGGAATATTGACATTGTGAGGACAGGGCATGCAGTAATTGCATCCTGTACAGGGTATCCTGTATGAGTCGTTAAATGTTTTTATTACATAATTAAATGCGGCATTTTCTTCTTCGTTCAGCATATCCGCAGCGGAATTATCCGCTGTTTGAATATTTTCCGCCAGCTGCGATTCTGAATTCATGCCGGATAAAACGACAGTAACTTCCCTTTGATTCCATAGCCAGCGCAATGACCATGCCGCGGGTGATAATGTTTTATTTACTGAATTAAATGCCTTGACCGCTTTTTTGGGCAGCCCGGTCGCTAGTTTTCCGCCTAACAGGGGTTCCATTATAAAAACGGAAAGCCCTTTTTCTGCCGCTTTTTTTAACCCCGCTAATCCCGCCTGATAATTTATATTGATATAGTTGTACTGTATCTGGCAGAAATCCCATTCATGCGCTTCCAGCAGTTTCGGAAATTCATTCTGTTTGCCGTGAAAGGAAAATCCCATGTTTTTTATAAGCCCTGATTCTTTTTTTTCTTTTATCCATCTTTCAATGCCGATATCGCATAATGATTTCCATATTTCCATATCGGAAAGATTATGAAGCAGGTAGTAATCAATATAATCAGTTTGCAGTCTTTCAAGCTGGGTGTTTAAAAAAGAGTTGAAATCCCTGTATTTTCTGAATTTTACCAGCGGAAGTTTTGTCGCCAGGTATATTTTATCCCGTAAATTATTTTTCTTTAAAATCTGTCCCAGTATATCTTCGCTGCCGCCGTAAGTAAAGGCGGTATCGAAATAATTAATGCCATTCTGAACGGCGTTTAAAATTAAATGTTCGGTTTTATCCATATCTGTACGGTTAATGTTTTTTTTTGGAAACCGCATGCATCCAAATCCAAGTATCGACAAGTTATTACCTGATTTTTTGTCTTTACGGTATTGCATATTTATACTCCTATAATAAATTTATATAATACTATTATATCTGTTTTGTCAATATATCACTGATAATGGCACATAACAATTTATTAATCTGCCTGCGTTTTATTTCGATTTTTCATTAAAGCATTGACATGATTTTTTTTTACTGTCATACTGGAACCGATTTTATGAGCGAATACCTCAATGAGACTTACATAACCCGTCTTTCGGCATGGGCGCCCGGAGTAGAAAGTTCCGGCGAATGGGACGAATGGGCTCTTGGCAGGCGGAATATTTTATCCGGGGTTAAATCGCCGGAATTGAGTTATACCAGTTCAACATTCCGCAGGCGCATAAGCCAGATATCCAAAATGACCATACAGGTTATTCACGATCTGCTGCCTCTGGGAAAAGAAACCAAAATACTTTTTTTCTCTTTCCGGGGGGAGCTTGCCAGGGAATATCAGCTTTTTAAAATGTGGATGGAAGAAGGAGCCGTAAGCCCGGCGGCTTTTTCGCTTTCGGGTTTTAACACCCCTGTAGCTCTGGCTTCTATCGCATTTGAGCTTAAAGGGGGATATTCTGCTCTTTACCCGGTAAAAAATTCATTTAATTCGTGCGTTAAAGCCGCGCAGGCGGCGCTTCATTCCGGCATACCGGATGATCTTGTTTTACTATACGCTGATGAAAGTATTCCGCCTGAATGTATGTGTTTCTTTCAGGATTATCCCACAGCGCAGACACCCGCCGCTTTTGGCCTTTATTTATCCAGAAATGCCGTTCCTTTATCCGTTCCCCTTTCAATACTGAAAGGGGAAGAAGATAACCCGCTTGCCTTTTTGAAACAGCTTCTCCTTACCGGGACGCTTCGCGTTTCCTCCTGATTTACAACGTTAGCTGCAACGCGAGAGAATTAGGCTGGCGTTGCATCCGCCAAAGCCAAAACTGTTGCTCATGCAGACAGAAGGCGGTTTGCGGTCTGAATTGTTATCTGAAATGCTGACAGGAATAAAGGGTATTTCTTCGTCTGAAACGCCGTCCCAGCAGTGCACGGGAAGTCCTTTTTGTTCATTTAAAACCATCCAGCAAATCGCCGCTTCCAGAGCGCCCGCTGCGCCCAGGGTATGACCGGTGATCGGTTTGGTTGAACTGAAAGGCGGAGGGGCATCGCCGAATATTATTTTCATTGCGAGAAATTCCGCCTTGTCATTTAGTTCTGTTCCGGTACCGTGAAGGTTGACGTATCCGATTTGATCGCCGCTTATGCCGGCGTTTAAAAGCGCGGCTTCCATTGCCTTTGCGGGACCGGTTCCATCCGTTCCCGGCGCTGTCATGTGACACGCGTCAACGCTTTCTCCAAAACCTAAAAGTTCCACATTGGAATTTTTTTCCGCTTCGAGCAGAAAAAAACCCGCTCCTTCGCCCAGGTTAATTCCTTTGCGGTTTTTACTGAACGGATTTGTCAGCTCGTCAGATATCGCCTCCAGAGCGTGGAACCCAGCGAAAACAGTATTCGTAACCGCGTCCGCGCCTCCTGCAATTACAGCGTCGCAGATACCGCCTTGAATCAGTTCAGCCCCGCGTATCATCGCGTTTGCTCCGGAAGCGCAGGCGGTAGCGATGCAAAAAGACGGACCTGAAACGCCGAATTTTTGTGCGATAAATTCCGCCGAATAGGAAGCGCTCTGGAAATGCAGGTTGTAATTTTCGGGAGGAGCGTTTTCGTTAAACAAAACATGCTGAGCCAGAAAAGTGGATTCAGAACCTATATCGCAGGAGCCCAGGCAAACGCCGATTCTATGCGGACCGTATTGAACGACAGCTTTTTCAAAAACAGGCCGAAGCTGTTCCAGAGCTTCATTTATTATTCGGATAATTTTTGTTTTTCCTGTATATGCCAGCGGTTCCGGTACGCTGACTTCCGGCAATTCCCTGACAATAATCCCCGCAGGATATTTCACGCCGCTTTCAGATAACGCGTGTTTTATAAATCCGCCCTGATAACCTGTCAGACACGATTGATAAAGTTCATTCCTGTTTTGACCCGCGCAGCAAACAAGAGCTGGGGCGGATAAATATACTCTTTTTTTCATTTGGGATTCTGCGGCGGCGCTCCTTCCTGCCAAAAATCAAAAAAATTATACCATTGAAAAGGCCGTTCTATACAATAACTTTCCAGAATTTTTATAAAAGATTCAAGGAGCTGCAGACACCTCTCTTGTCTTTCTTTCCGGGAGCATTCAAAAGAGATATTATTTTTATGCACATGCATATTATATTTGGGACATATTGACAAATCCTTATGACGCAGACCAAAGATAAAATAAACAGGCGCTTTTATAAGAGCGGCCAGATAAAAAATTCCCCATGAAAAAGGCGCTTCTTTTCCAAGGAAAGGATGCATGACATTTTTACCGTTAATTGATGTTCTGTCTCCGGCAAACAGTACCAATCCGCCCGCCGCAATTCTTTCTTCCAGAAGAATAGCGGTATTTGATCCCATATTATCCGGGTTTATAATATCAATGTTTGTTTCTGGGGTCAGCTCGTTAAGTATGCGGCTAAAATGCGGATTTACCTTCATATCAACAATGGCGGTAACCGATATTTTTCTTGATACTCCTGTCTGTCCACGGTTCAAAAGCCCCTGAAGCAGCATCGCGTTTCCCAGGTGGGAGAATAACAGGAAAGCGCCTTTGCCTTCTTCAAGATCCCTGATAAGTTCCTTTATATCATCATCCTGATGGTATAAATCGTTAAATGAAAATTTTCCTCCCCATGACTGAAGTTTTTCTGCCAGGGCAAGCGAGAATGAAATGATATGCCTTAACTGGCCGGAACGGGAGCGGCATTTTTTTGCGACTTTTGGATCTTTAATGAAAGGGGCAGCTTTTTGCAGAAACCGGTTAGATTCGATTCTTCCCCTTTTTAAAAACAGAAAATAAAAAAAACCAACCGGAAACGCGAAGATACCGAGGATGGGCGCCGGAAAATATTTTAATAATACAAGAAGAAATTTTAACTGCCAGTATCCCGCGGCTTCTTCCTTGTGTTGAGACCAATGCAGTGGAGTATCTTTCAATTCTTCTGTCATTTGCATTTTCCAGTACACGTTAGACTAATACATGGAAGAATGTCAAGGAGGATTAACGCGGAATAAACGGCGATAAGCGGGGAAAAACCTTATATGATTTAAATTCTGCCGCGGCGCGAATCGCTTCTGGCAGGTTTAACACATGCAATTTTTATAAATGCAGGCAGTGTTGAGGGAACGCCGGAACACTTTAATAAAACCATAAACCCTGATACTTGTGATTTTTTTGGTAAAATGATTTAATCCGAAAGAACTAATAATTAAGAATTATTTAATCACGATTATGCGAGGAATTTCAAGAGGGATAGCGTATTTTGAGTTATCTTGAAATATTACGAAACACAGTGAAACATCGTTTTTTATGTCCTCTAATTCAGTGAGAACCCAACCCGATGCCGCGTCTGTACCCATGAGAATAGCTTCCGCGAGCGTATCTCCGCCGCTTACACAGCCAGGAAGATCGGGAACTTCGACAGTAAAGCCTCCTTCACCTTCGTAAAAAATAGCCGGATATGTAAACCGCATAATACCTCCTAATTAGAATTACCGATATCGAACAATTTTTTCAGGTTCATTACATTAGGTAACTCTGTACTTTCCAAATCTTTAAAAATTGAGTATATTTTATTCGGTAGTAATTTGTAACACCGGGGGAATAAAAATGACTAGAAAAATCAAACCATCTTACATTGGCAGTGGGCTATTGACACTGATCGCAATCATCATTATGGCGGTGCGTCCTTTTTCCGCTAACCTGAACGATACAGGGCAGTTAATGCTGGGGGGCATCCTAATTGCGCTTGGTATCTGGATTTTCAAGCCTTTCAATCTGTCCTTTTCCGCGGGAGGATTGTTTCTGGCCTTTTTCGCACTTGCGCTTGGGTTAAGGCCTGCGGCTGTGTTTTCAGGTTTCACACAGTCTTCGATATGGACGCTGGTGCCTGCGCTTTTTTTCGGCTTTACGCTGCAAAAAACCGGTCTTGGCAAACGAATCGCGATGGCGATCATAAAACTGTTCAAGCCGTCATATTTATCGCTTGTTTTGGCGTGGGTTGTAATTGGCGTAATTCTCAGTTTGTTAACTCCTTCAAGCACCGTCCGCGTGGCAATTATGATACCGATAGCAGTACAATGCTGCGAACTTTGTAAGCTTGAAAAAGGTTCCAAAGGCAATTCGCTGATTCTTCTGACCGCCTTTGGCATGGCGATTATTCCCGGTTCGGGATGGATGTCGGGTGTGCTTTGGGGGCCGATAATTTCCGGCATGATAAACGCGGTGCCCGGAACACAGGGACTTGTCACATTCAGCAACTGGTTCAGCACTCTTTTTATACCGGTGACAATTACAACAGTGCTTCTTATTATAGGCAGTTTGCTGCTGCTTAAGCCGAAAGAAAAATTGTCAGATAACGCGATTGACAGCATTAAAAATCAGCCCAAGGAAAAAGTCAGCCGCAATGAAATTATTACGGGTATTATTCTCGTTGCTGTTTTCATTTTGTTTCTTACAAATAAAGTACACCGCCTGCCTGACGCCGCTGTTTGTCTAGCTGCTGTTTTTCTGTTCTTTTTAACAGGTGTTCTGGAAGCCAGGGATTTCAATTCAGGCGTCAACTGGGATTTGATCGTTTTTATAGCGATAGCGCTCAGCTTCAGCGCGATTTTTACCGAAACCGGAATATCGCTCTGGCTTGCCGGAATCGTCGTTCCCGCTCTTGCTCCCATCGCTGTTAATCCTTATCTGTTCATGTTTTGCGTAATGGCTTTTGTGTTCCTGTGGAGGTTTTTCGATGTCGCCCTTTTCATCCCGACCATAGCGATACTGGTGCCGATACTTCCGTCAATTCAGGAAGCGTATAACATCAGCCCGCTTGTTTGGCTTTTTATATTTGTCATGGCTGGTAATTCATTCGTTATGGCTTATCAAAATATGTGGGCGATGATGAGCCGCTCTATTGCAGGGGAGCGCGCGTTTACAAACGGTCACTTGGGCATATACGGCGTCATTTATTTTGCGGCAAGTTTTATTGCTATGCTTATCGCGATCCCGATGTGGATTAACGCAGGGCTGTTTTGATTAGGAGGAAAAAATGATCAAAGAAGCGATATTATCCCTGTCTAAAAAACAGGATTTGGATTATAAAACAGCGGAAGCTGTCATGCACGAAATTATGACAGGCGAAGCGACACCTGTTCAGATGAGCGCGTACCTTACCGCTTTAAGTTTGAAAGGCGAAACAACTGATGAGATAACAGCGTCCGCTTTTGGAATGCGTTCCCATTGCGTACGTCTTTTGCATGATGAAGACGCGCTTGAAATTGTCGGCACAGGCGGCGATCACTCTAACTCATTTAACATTTCTACCGCGGCGGCAATCATCACCGCGGCTGCCGGCGTTCCTGTTGCAAAACACGGTAATCGCGGCGCGTCAAGTAAGTGCGGATCCGCCGATGTCCTTGAGGCCTTGGGAGTAAATATAAATATACCGCCTGAAAAAAGCGCGGAGCTGCTTAAGAGGATTGGCATATGTTTTTTGTTCGCGCAAAATTATCATATCGCAATGAAGTATGTCGCTCCGATTCGCCGTGAACTTGGCATAAGAACAGTTTTTAATATTTTAGGTCCTCTTACAAATCCCGCAGGTGCGAAGATGGAATTGATGGGCGTGTATGACCGCGAGCTTGTACAGCCTTTGGCGCAGGTGCTTTCAAACCTTGGAGTAAAAAACGCGATGGTCGTTTACGGCGAAGACGGACTTGATGAAATCTCTCTTTCTTCTCCCACATTTGTATGCGAAGTAAAAAACGGATGGGTGCGTTCTTACACGATTACTCCTGAGCAGTTCGGATTCGAACGGTGTGAAAAAGACGAGCTGCGCGGAGGAACGCCCGCCGAGAACGCAGAAATCCTCAAAGCTGTGCTCAAAGGCGGAAATGATGTTAAAACAATTAACGTTAAACGAAACGCAGCAATACTCAACGCGGCAGCGGCGCTGTTTATTTCCGGGCGGTATGAATCAATCGAAGCCGCCGCGAAAATTGCAGGTGATATTATTATCAGCGGGAAGGCTCTCGAAAAACTGGAAGAATTTATTCGCTTTTCAAATGAAGGCTGATTGAACTTTTATGGACATCCTGCAAGAGATAGCGGAGCGTACAAAAGAGCGTATTGAAGAAAAGAAGAAAAATTATCCGCTGGACAGGCTTATAGAGTCGGTGTGTCCGGATATTGCGAGTAACGCCGCCCGAGGTTTTCCTTTTGAAAAATCGTTACACGCCACAAAATCAGCAGGCGTTAAAGACATTGCGTTTATTTGCGAAATAAAAAAAGCATCGCCTTCAAAGGGTATTATCACGGAAGATTTTCCCTATCTTGATATTGCGAAGGATTATAAAGAAGCGGGCGCGGCGGCTGTCTCTGTTTTAACTGAGCCGCATTATTTCATGGGCGATGACAGATATCTTAGCGAGATCGCCTGCACAATTCCAATTCCGCTTTTACGCAAGGATTTTACCGTTGACAGTTATATGATTTATGAAGCGAAAAAGTACGGGGCAAGCGCCATCTTATTAATTTGCGCTTTACTGGACAAGCGAACACTTGGTGAATATATCAGCATCGCTGACAGTCTGGGATTGTCAGCTCTTGTTGAAGCGCATAACGAGGATGAAGTTAAAATGGCTCTGGACTGCGGTGCGCGTATTGTTGGCGTAAATAACCGCGACCTTAAAACATTTCAGGTAGATACCGGAAACAGTATACGGCTGCGAAAACTGGTTCCTGATAATGTCATCTTTGTATCGGAGAGCGGTATCCGCACGGCGCAGGATGTTGAACTCCTTCGTCAAAACGGCGTGGACGCCGTACTGGTAGGTGAAACTCTTATGCGCCAGTCTGACAGGAAAGCAGCAATTGCCAGGCTAAGAAGCGGCATACAATGAGCAAAATTAAAATCTGCGGATTGAGCCGAATACAAGACATTGAAGCAGTTAACCGCACACTGCCTGATTTTATCGGGTTTGTGTTTGCTCCAGGCCGGCGCAGAGTAGACATTGCGTTAGCTGCCATGTTAAAGGAAAAACTCAATTCGCAGATAGAAACTGTTGGTGTATTTGTGAATGAAAAAATTGAAACTATCACAGAAATATATAGAAAAGGAATTATTAATCTTGTTCAGCTTCACGGAGATGAGGACGACGAATATATAAAACAATTGAAAAAGAGCTGTGCTGTCCTGGTTCACAGTACCGCGGGAAGCTTCGCTGGAGGTACTTACAGCGAAGCTTCCAGTACCTGCCGCGTGATAAAGGCGGTTGGTGTCGGCGATGTATTACCCTCACTTCCGGTTGAATCTGATTATGTGTTATTCGACACTTTGTCAGAACACCGTGGCGGAACCGGAAAAAGTTTTGACTGGCGTATTTTAAAAGAGTATTGTACAGCTTCGCTGTATCATGGTCTTCCTTTTTTTCTCGCGGGTGGCCTTTCAATTGAAAACACCGCTGAAGCGATACAGATGCTCAACCCGTTTTGTATTGATGTCTCAAGCGGTGTTGAAACCGATGGACTTAAAGACACGGAAAAAATTGAAAAGATTGTTAGTATGATCAGGGGGATTTATGAGCAGTAAAAGATTTGGCGAGTTCGGCGGTCAGTATATCCCCGAAACGCTTATGAACGCGTTATATGAATTGGAAGAAGCGTATAATTTTTATAAAAACGATCCTGCATTCACTTCCGAATTAAACGGACTGCTTGCCGGATACGCCGGAAGACCTTCGCTTCTTTATTACGCCGCTAACCTTACAAAGCATTCAGGCGGCGCGAAAATATACCTTAAGCGTGAGGATCTAAACCATACAGGTTCTCACAAGATAAACAATGTGCTTGGACAAGCGCTGCTTACAAAGCGGATGGGGAAATCCCGCATTATCGCCGAGACAGGCGCGGGTCAGCACGGCGTTGCGGCCGCCACCGCCGCCGCTTTGCTTGATTTGGAATGTGATGTATTCATGGGTAAGGAAGACACCGAACGCCAGGCGCTCAATGTTTATCGCATGCGACTGCTCGGCGCGAAGGTTCACCCTGTCATCTCGGGTACTATGACGCTTAAAGACGCGGTGAACGAAACAATGAGGGAGTGGACAAAGAGAGTTTGCGATACGCATTACGTGCTAGGCTCTGTAATGGGGCCACATCCGTTTCCCACGATGATTAGGGATTTTCAGAGCGTTATCGGAAAAGAAATCCGCGTGCAGTTACTTAACGCGGAAAACCGCCTGCCGGATGCTGTCGTTGCCTGCGTAGGCGGAGGATCAAACGCTATCGGCGCATTTTATGATTTTATCGAAGATAAAAATGTGCGTCTAATCGGCTGTGAGGCCGCCGGCAAAGGACTTGATACCGGCAAGCACGCCGCAACAATAGCGCGCGGTTCTGTCGGTGTTTTTCACGGAATGAAATCGCTCTTCTGTCAGGATGAGTTCGGACAAATCGCTCCCGTTTATTCCATATCCGCAGGGCTTGATTATCCGGGAATAGGGCCGGAACACGCGTGGCTTTACAAATCAAGGCGCGCTGAATATGTCCCTGTTACCGACGATGAAGCGGTGGACGCTTTTGAGCTTTTATCGCGCACTGAAGGAATCATCCCTGCAATCGAATCCGCTCACGCGGTATCACATGCGTTACGCTTGGCGAAAGAGTTAGGTGAAGGTAAAATCATTGTTATCTGTCTTTCAGGCCGCGGCGATAAAGATGTCGCGGCAATCGCAAGATATAGAGGTGAGAAAATCAATGAATAAAATTATAAACGCTTTTGCGAATAACAACACACAGCCAAAAAAGAGCGCGTTCATTGCTTACTTTATGGCAGGCGATCCAAACCTTTCGGTATCAGCTGAGTACATTTTGACTGCGCAGGAAGCCGGAGCGGATATGGTTGAGATCGGCATACCCTTTTCTGATCCTATTGCAGAAGGAGAAGTGATACAAGCGGCCAGTATACGCGCTCTTGCTGCCGGAACGAGACTTGACGGCGTTTTTGATATGGTATCGTCAATTAAGGACAGAATGAGAATCCCAATGGTATTCATGACATACCTCAATCCGGTGTTTGTATACGGTTATGACCGTTTCTTCGCCAAATGCAGAGAAATCGGCATTTGCGGAATAATCATCCCTGATCTTCCTTTTGAAGAACAGAGTGAAGTTAAAAAAATCGCATCACAATACAATGTAGAAGTAGTTACTCTCGTCGCGCCCACCTCCGAAAAACGCGTTGCTGAAATTGCGCATAACGCCGAAGGGTTTATCTATCTTGTGTCTTCCATGGGTGTTACAGGAGTACGCGGTGAAATCACGACAGACCTGTCTTCGATTATAACTGAAATCAGAAAGCACACAAATATTCCTGTAGCTGTCGGATTTGGCATTTCAACGACCGGGCAGGTGAAACAATATTCCGCTATTGCCGACGGGGTCATAGTAGGCAGTGCAATCGTCCGCATCATCGGACAGCATGGAACTAAAGCGAAGCGGGAAGTATATGAGTATATTAGGTCGCTTGTGAGGAACTAAGACCAGAAATCGCTTCCGCTTTTAATAATTTCCAGCCAAGACGGGGAATCGAACCCCGGACCTGCACATTACGAGTGTGCCGCTCTGCCAACTGAGCCATCTTGGCGAATTATATGCACCGCAAAACGGTATATTTTATTCAGTATACCAGTTATTATACCTGCGATTCAAGCGAGCAAAACAGGGTTAACAGTTAATGATGATTTTATACAGCTTTGTGTTCATTATGAAATATGCTGGAAAATCAATTCAACAGCGCCTGTTGGTCTGATACGAAGCGGTGTTACAGTTCCCGCTCCAAAAACTGATTCGATGCAGGAGCGGTATTCGTCCATGGCGCCGATTGGAATATACGCCTGGATTGTGCCGGCAAAACCGCCGCCGTGAACCCTGCAAGAGCCTGTTAATGACTGCCTGTTCAAGAAATTTTTAGTAAGAGCAAGCGCGGTTGTGATGCCCTGGCTTGCGGGATTTTTTGTTGAATACACATTCTGCAAAAGATTCCATGACGAGGCTCCGGACTCATTAACCAATTTCAGGTAACAGTAAAACAATTTTTTCTTTTCGGCTTCTGAGTCCGCGCTGTCCATTTTAAGCATATGCTCAGCCATCGCGTCTACCCGCCTGTTTTCGTCAAAGAAGTGAAGAGCGCGAAGCAAAGCCCTGTCACCCAGGGCATTACGCGCTTCGGCGGCGCGGGAGAGGACAGTTTCTTTATCAAGTTCCCTGAGAACGGATTTGCCGAAAAACGCGGCGACTGCTTTCATTTCTGACGGTATAGCCGCGTAATCGGGGGTTAAATCCGCATGGCTGCCGCCTGTATTCACAACGCACAGGGCGTAGCCCGCGGCGGAAGGATCGAAATTTATTTGCTTAATTACCGGACATGTATCTGCAAAGTCAATGGCTACCGCGCCTCCTGTGGAACATGCTGTTTGATCCATCAGTCCGCATGGTTTTCCAAAATACGCGTTTTCGGCATATTGTCCTATCTGCGCGATTTCCAGCGGGCTGTGTTTCCCGCCCCCGTATAATGAATCAAAGACGCGTCCCATTAATACTTCCACCGCCGCCGATGATGAAAGACCCGAACCCGGAAGCACTGCGGACTCTGCGTTAGCTGAAAATCCATTTACCCTGCAGCCTCGGCTGTTTAATTCCGCGGCTATTCCCCGCACAAGCGCTTCTGTTGTTCCGGCTTCTCCGGGCTTTGGCTGAAGATCAGGTTCTCCGCGTGAATCTGTCAGTTTTACTTTTACATCGGGGAAGCCTGTGGAACGAAAGAAGACAATGTTATCGCTTCGCTCCTGTACAACCGCGGCGCAGTCCATTTGAATGGACGCCGCCAATACTTTGCCTCTGTTATGATCTGTATGGTTGCCTGCCAGCTCAGTCCGTCCCGGAGCTGTGAATACGCGCAAACCGCCTTTTGTATTTGAAATTTCCTCTGAAGGGAAATTTCCGCTTAAAAGTTCTTCTGCTAATCTTGAATAACGCAGGCGCGCGGCCTCAATCCGGCTCTCTCCGTAGAGTCTGCCAAACAGCTCCTGCGCGCGTTTTGAATTGAATATTTCCTGATAATTGTTTTTTTTCATGATTTATTTTCTTCTGATGCTTTCCTGTAAATTGAAAAATATTCAAAGAAGGATAAAATCGAAAAAATAATGGAGATTATAAAGATAACGACTGCGCCAAATTTAAAATATGGGAACAGGAAAGTAAAAATATCAAGGCGCTGAATACTGACTGTCAGCAAAGCGGCTCCTCCGGCGATAATATAAATAACGGTTTTAATTTTTCCGCCCAGACGCGCTCCCAATGTGATGCCTTTCCTTTGCATAAGATTTCGGATAAAAAGTATGCCGAACTCACGGTAAATAACGAGTAAAAGAAGAAAAGCGGGAAAAATTCCGTCAATTACAAAACAGAAAAAACATGTAATCTGCATTAACGTATCGGCAAAAGGATCAAATAATTTGCCGTAATCGCTTGATTCATTGTATTTGCGGGCGGCCAGACCATCCAGCAGGTCTGTCACCTCTGATATAATAAAAATTAACCAGAGCACCGGTATAGTCCATTTTACAGCGTAACCGGGTAATGAAGAGAAAGTGACCGGTAATAAATAGACTATAAAAAACACAGGAGCAAGAATAATCCGTGAAAGGGTCAATTTATTGGCGAGGGTCATTCTTTATATTGGCTTTAATGAATAAATGTGTCAATCAGAAAAATGAAATACAGAGCTGGATTAGGCTGTTTTAATGGCATATAATAATTTTTATGGATGAAAGACGGCTTATTTGGAATGAAGAAGAACGTAAAAAGGTTTTTGATTGCAGGGTTTTTACGATATGGGAGTCTTACTGCAAGTCCCCTGTGTTTCAATCTGACAGGAATGAGCCGAATATTTTTACTGTTATTGACGCCAATGACTGGGTAATTGTTGTGCCTGTGATTAATGATTCAAAGGGGAAGCAATTTATTATGGTATGGCAATGGCGGCATGGTTCCAGGAGCCTCAGTCTGGAATTTCCGGGCGGCGTTTTGGAAAATGGAGAAAACCCGGTAGATGCCGCCGTCAGGGAATTACGTGAAGAAACCGGTTATGTTCCTGAAAAGATCAGGAAAATCGGAGAATTTTCTCCCAATCCGGCAATTATGTCAAATAAAGTCCATTTTTTTCTTGCCGAGAATTTAGTTTCAACGGGCAGACAGGAATTAGACGACGATGAATATGTAGAAGTTGTTTTTATTGAAGAGCGGAATGTAATTGACGGCATGGGAAAACCGCCGTACATTCACGCCCTTATGGGTACCGCTCTGGCTCTTTATAATAAAAATTCTTTACCTGATTCTTAATAAGTCTTTTTTGGATCCCACATCCCTTCTCTGATTTCTCCCCTTATACTTGGGATATCAAGAACTATTCCAGGTTCAATCCAGTTAGGGTTATTCGGATCCGGCAGTTTGGACTTATTTGCTTCAAAAAGCTCCGTCCATCTTCTTGGTTCCCCGTAAACGCCTGGGTAACCCGCAATATTCCAAAGACAGTCTTTACTGGAGCCCCACGATCTGACAGTGAATTTTCCCGGTAAAATTTGTAAAGGTTTGCCTGCCTGAAGCGCCGCCAATATTTGTATTGCTCTTTTTGACGCTTCAATTGAATCATTCAGTTCTTCATTTGACTGCGCTTTCAGGCTTATATCGTAATATTCCCTGCCTTTTGCGTAATCATTTGGATATTTGTTTTTGATATTATTGGAATCGGCCCAGTTAATAAGCCGTTTTACTTCGGCAAGCAGTTGATCTACGATGTACTCATCAGAAAGTATGGCATAATGGAGCGCTTCTTCTGCAAAACCCGATGAAGCGTCGTAATCGCCGAAATCAAATGTATCCTGAGCAAGTTTTTTCAGGCGAATGCTTTCAAGATAGAATTCATTATTAAGCAAACCCTGCGGTATCCCGGCTCCCGGTTCGTTATCGTTGGTTTCAATTGCGGCGATGTAATTTAAATGGTTAAACGGCGGTATTATTAATTCAATGTCTGAGTCTTGTTGTGCAAAAACAGGAATTGCCAATAATAATGATATCAGTAATATAAAGACTGGCTTTTGGTTCATTTTGAACCTCCTTTTAATATTTTTCCAGCCTCAATGGCTGTTCCAACGCTTTCTTCAATTTTTTCGGTGGTTAATCTTAACCATTCGGCTGCTCTTTCCCGTTTTTCATCTGTTTCTTTTTCAGCGACCGAGAAAAGCGTTTCGGCGTCTATATAAAAAAGCGCCGCGTCTTCATACAATTCTGTACTCAGGCATTCTTCTGCCTGGGTAAACGTGTTGTCCGCTTTCCGGAAGGAGTCGCGGACGGCTACATTTACCTTTTTTTTCAGAGCTTGTTCTCTTGCGGCTGTCGCGGATACCCTTCGATCGACAGCATAAATAGGCCAGCCATTCTTTAATATTAAACCGTACCGGAGCAGGGCCTCCTCGGCGCTTTCTTTTGTCGCTTTTTTATCTTCGGTATCATAATAATCCAATGCGGCGTCTGCTATTTCGTCCGCTGTATCAAAATTTTCCGGATCGTATTGAATAAAACCGCGATCTACTATCTCCTGACGCATTATATATACCGTAGCGCCCAGTTGTAAAAGCTCATATTCACTTAAAGCCTCAGCGGCTGTTTCTCTTGACGTGTAATAGTCCCCGGCTTCGTATTGATCCAGCGCTTTAAGGGCTATTTCATCCGCTTTTTGCAAATATTCAGGGAAATCTGCAGCAAGCCCTGTTGCGATTAGATTATCTCTTGCAGATATTATTTCATCTTCTCTTGCCTGCGCATAAAGAGGGATTGTTTTATTAAAAAGTTCTTCATAAATACCCGCAAGATCGCTTTGCGCGGTTTCAACTTTCTGTATTTCGTCATTTGTTGATTTTGCCATTTCGCCGGTTTCTTTATATGTAGTTTCGGCAGCCTCCCAATCGCTTGGGAAATATGACGGACTTTCGAAATCTATTGCCAATTTACGGACTTCTTCCAAACGCCCGGAAGGCGTTGATGACGGTTCAACTGTCTGTGTTGATTCTACAGCTTGGGCATCAACTCTGGAAACACTGACCAGCGTAACCATCACCGACAATAAAATTACAATCAGGACATTTTTATTCATTGACCACTCCTCTTGGAAACTGGTATTTCTCATTTACCAGTACAGTATAAAGGGATTTGGTTAGTTTAGCAAGGTTATTTTTTTCAATTGGGCAAGAGCTCATATTTTTTTCTTTTTTTGCCCGGATTTCCTTTAAAATTACGGCTCTTGCAAATAAATCCATAATCAGGTAATTATAATATTGGGGTATCTTTTTATGGACGAAATAAAATTTGATATTGTTAAGCATTATGGGGTTATTTCATCTGAAAAAGGCAGTTGGAAGAAAGAGTTGAACTTAGTGTCCTGGAACGATAGGGCTCCAAAACTTGATATTAGGGACTGGGCGCCCGGGCATGAAAAAATGGGTAAGGGTATTACTTTAACTGAAGGAGAAGCGGCGCAGCTTGCAGAATTACTGGTTTTCGCGCTGGCTAAACCGGAGAAACCTGAAAATTAGAGTTCTATCCCTAAAAAAAATTGCTCTGTCCCTTATGCCCCTATTGCCGAAATTATTATAATTTGGTACTTTATTGGCAGGTATATTATTGATACCTGAAATCCATTAAAAAATGCCGGAAATTCCGGTAATTAAGTAAAGAGGAGAAAGTATATGGCAAAACAGTTGATGTTCAACGAAGAAGCCCGGCGCAAATTGCTTTCCGGGGTTGAGCAGATCTCAAAGGCCGTTAAGGTAACACTCGGTCCCAAAGGTCGCAATGTCCTTCTGGACAAAAAATTCGGTGCTCCTACGGTAACAAAAGACGGCGTTTCTGTAGCAAAAGAAGTGGAACTTGCCGATCCCTTTGAAAACATGGGAGCTCAGCTTCTGAAAGAAGTCGCGACAAAAACAAACGATGTGGCAGGTGACGGCACAACCACCGCGACAGTTCTGGCCTACTCGCTGGTAAAAGAAGGTCTTAAAGCCGTTACAGCCGGAATGACCCCCCTCGAGTTAAAAAGAGGCATCGACAAAGCGGTCGAAATCGCTGTTGAAGAAATCAAGAAAAATTCCAAACCTATCAAGGATAAGGAAGAAATTTCCCATGTCGCTTCAGTTTCCGCGAACAACGACAGCGAAATCGGCAACACAATCGCGGACGCGATGGAAAAAGTAGGAAAAGACGGCGTTATCACTGTTGAAGAATCCAAAACAATGGACACCTCAATCGAATTTGTCGAAGGTATGCAGTTTGACCGCGGTTACATTTCCGCGTATTTCGTAACAGACCGCGACACCATGACAAGCGTTTACGAAGACGTTTTCATTCTTATCCACGACAAGAAAGTTTCAAGCATGAAAGATATGCTCCCGCTTTTGGAAAAGGTCGCCCAGAGCGGCAAGCCTTTGCTCATCATCGCGGAAGACTGCGACGGCGAGGCGCTTTCCACATTGGTAGTAAACAGCCTGCGCGGAACTCTCCGCACATGCGCGGTTAAGGCGCCCGGTTTCGGCGACCGCCGCAAAGCAATGCTGGAAGACATCGCCATTTTAACAGGCGGCGAAGTTATTTCCGAAGAACTCGGTCTCAAACTTGAAAACACCGATATTTCCCAGCTTGGCAAGGCGAAAACCGTTAAAGTTGATAAAGACAACACCACGATAATTAACGGCGCAGGCAAGCAAAAAGACATTCAGGACAGAATCGCGCAGATTAAAGCGCAGATCGAAGATACCACAAGCGATTACGACCGCGAAAAATTGCAGGAACGCCTCGCAAAACTCGCAGGCGGCGTTGCGGTTATCAATGTAGGTGCGGCGACAGAAGTCGAACTCAAAGAAAAGAAACACCGCGTAGAAGACGCGCTTTCCGCTACACGCGCGGCAATCGACGAAGGAATCGTCCCCGGCGGTGCAATCGCTCTTATTCAGGCAGCTATGTCACTTGAAAAAGCCGACATGAGCGGACTTACCGATGACGAAAAAGTCGGCTTTAAAATTGTCAGACGCGCACTGGAAGAGCCGATTCGCCAGATTGCGGAAAACGCCTGCGTAGACGCCGCAATGATCGCAGACCGCGCAAAGAACGAAAAGAAAGGCATGGGTTTTGACGCCGCCAAAATGGAATGGGTTGATATGATCAAAGCAGGTATCATTGACCCGGCGAAAGTTACCCGCTCTGCCTTACAGAATGCGGCATCAATTGCCAGTCTTTTACTCACAACCGAATGCGCCATTACCGATATTCCTGAGAAGAAGGAAGCTCCTGCAATGCCAGGCGGCGGAATGGGCGGCATGGGTGGTATGGATTACTAAAAATCGCTTTGCGATTATTAGTTTAGGGGGCTGTCCGAGAAGTTGGTTACTTCACGGACAGCCTTTGTTTTTTCTCTTATTTCTGCGAAATAATACGAAAAAACAGTAATTAATGAAGGTGTCCGAAGAAGTTTTCCAGCTTTTCGGACACCGCCCGGTCAAACTACATAGGCTTATACACAACAAGATTATTTGCAATGAATTTGTTTTACGTCTGTAAATTATCAGGTTAGCGCCCGCAGGAAATCCGCTGCATTTCAATCACCGCCGCCAGTTTTGCCTCTTCCCCGTCAGACATTTCCCCCGGAAGAATAACAGGCTGCTCCTGGGTTGGCGGCAGTAAGAAACCCGCATCAAGGAATTTATTAAAAAGCGTTTCCCATTCCTGCAGGGCAGGTTTCTTTTTTAAGGTGAGATAAATTCCGCTGCGCTGCCAGCGGCTGTTTCGCAGAGCTTTAATGACACGCGGCAGATTTGGCATTCCCCTTTCCGGAGAGGCAATGATGTCATAAATACCGCGCGCGGCCGCCGCGAGTACAATTGGCGAAAGAGTGTCGCCGGGCGGCAGCTTTAAATCCAGTCCGTTTTTAACAGCGGCAATAAATAAACCAAACGGAAGCCCGCCCCGCCAGTTTTGAATGCCGGGTATTACAGGAACAAGAAGCGGCGTGTCATTAACGGCGAATGGGTCTGATGAATCGGTATAAGGCCGCCATAAATTTATATCTGCGCGTCCTGTAATCAATGCCAGTTCCGGCGGCGGCGCGGCGTAGAGGCGGAAGGAGTGGTTCGGGAAAAGGAGCGACAGGGCTTTTATTAAACGGTCTTCCGTAAAATGCGGGAAGGGGGCGTACAGACCGCGGCTTGCCGCGTTCTTTAATTCGCGTAACAGATTTGCGGGAGTATGTCCGAGCACCGCCGCGCCGCCGTTTAGCCAGAGATCTGTTAAACGCTGACCGCCTTTCGTGTATAGGCGGTAACCTCTTGCGCGCAGGACTGTCGGCAGCAGGCAGCTCATTTAATAATCATCTCCGATTTTTTCATAAGATCTTCCCTGATACTCGCTTAAAAAGCGTTTTTCCTGCCCTGAATCAAAACGGACGCGCACAATAGGCCCGTCTTCGCTGTCTTTCACTTCCATGACCGCGCCGTAACCGTGATCGTCATGAAAGAGGCGCTGTCCCGTCTTCCAGCCTGCGCGTTCTTCCAGTTCCCTGTTGACTTGCGCGCTGCTGGCCGCATTTTCCATATTAAAGGGATTTACTGATCTGCCGTTATTTGAATTTCGAACATTGAAATAACCAGAATTAAAACTTTCTTTTTTCCCCTCGCGCCGCGAACCGAAGGTCCGATGCGCCCCTGCGGGAGATTCATGATAAACCCGCAGAAAATTTCTGTCAACTTCGCGCAGAAACAGAGACGGCTGCGCCGGCATTGTTCTTCCGTACATGCGCCTTTCTTCGCAGGTTGTCATATACAGTTCGTCCATCGCGCGGGTCGCGCCGACATAAAAAAGCCTGCGCTCTTCTTCCAGCTCTTCGTCTTTTTTATCTTCACGCGGGAAAATTCCGTGCTCAAGCCCTGTCATTATAACACGTTTGAACTCAAGCCCTTTTGTATTGTGAAATGTTATCAGCGTAACTGAGTTATTTTGATCGTTTTGATTATTTACATTTTCGTACATTGTTCTGTCCAGTTCTACATCTTCCAAAAATTTTAACAGCCCTTCGTAATTATTTGAATATTCGCTGGCTCCGTTCAGCAGTTCCTGCAAATTGTTAATCTTGGAATTACCGGCGGTTTCATCCTGCTCTTTATGGTATTCTGCAAGTCCTGATTCATTAATTAAATGTTCAATGCAGACAGAAAGCCCTTCGCTGGATTTTAAACTTCCAATGCGTTCTTCCTTTTTCTCTTTCCGTATTTTTCTGCGTTTCTCCGTGCCGTAAACTTTCGGTTCGCCTGTGTGTGGAATTTCCGCTGTGGTTAAAACCGTTCTGGCGCCTTCTATTAATTTGTAAAACTCATCCAGCCCTTTTCTCGCTTTTTTGGAAATATCCAGCTCTCTGTTCCCTGCTTCCTGATCTTTTCCCGCCTCGATAAGATCAATGCCGTTTACAATCGCCGCTTCTGCAATTTTTTCTACAGATACAGCGCCTATTCCCCTTGCCGGTTTATTCACTACACGGCGGAACGCTACTTCATCGCGGGGGTTAACAAGGAACGACAGAAGGGCGAGCGCGTCTTTTATTTCTTCCCTTTCATAAAATTTGAGCGAGCCGACTACGCGGTACGGGATTCCCCTTCGCAGGAATGTTGTTTCAAATCCAAGGGACTGTGCGTTTGTGCGGTAGAGGATCGCCCAGTCTGACCACGCGGCCTGTTTTTTTTGTACCGAGTTTAAAATATTGTCGGCGCAGAACGCTGCTTCATCATCCTGATTCCTAAGATAGGCGAGCACAGGAAGAGGGCCGTCTCCTTTTTCAGCGCGGAGCGTTTTTCCAAGGCGGCCGTGGTTGCAATCCACTACTGAAGACGCGGCTTTTAATATGGGAGATGTGGAGCGGTAATTGCGTTCAAGGCGGATTATATCGGCATCTGAAAAACGGTCCGGAAACTCAAGAATGTTTTTCACTTCCGCGCCCCGGAAACGGTAGATGGATTGGTCGTCATCGCCGACTACGCAGACATAGGTATCCGCGCCGCAAAGTTCCTTTAAAAGCTGAAACTGCGCGACATTCGCGTCCTGATACTCGTCCACCATTATTACCGAAAAACGCTCATGGAAACGCCGCGCCGTTTCCGGCTGGCAGCGGAGAATCTCCACAGGTTTTTTTATCAGGTCGCCGAAATCGACATTGCCTATCTGCGACATGCGTTCTTCGTAACGCGCGTAAATATCGCGGAATTTTTTTCTGCCGTCTATTACGGCAAGCTCAGGGCTTTCCGGACACAGAAAATAATCTTTCGCGCGGGAGATATTATATGCGCACTTTTTAACTTCCGGCTTTGGAGCGTTCTCCATAATCGTGGACAGCAATGAAATGACATCATCGTCATCATAAATAACAAATCCGGAATTAAGGCCGGCAAGGTTTCCGTTGCGCCTTAAAAACCATGCGCCGAATGAATGAAAGGTGCGCAGCATGGCCTCTTCTGCGCGTTCTTCGATCTGCCTCGCGCGCTGCGCCATTTCCCTGGCCGCCTTGTTGGTAAATGTCACCGCGAGAATGGAGCGCGGATCCATTCCCTTTTCTCTGATGAGCCACGCGATTTTTGTGGTGATAACCCTTGTTTTTCCCGAGCCTGCGCCCGCGAGTATCAGAAGCGGCTTTCCTGTGTGCAAAACAGCCTGTCTCTGTTCCGGGTTAAGAGGCTCAAGATAGGAAGGTTCGGCCGCCGGTTTCATTGTCCGCATGTTTTATTTTAACAGAAAGGCGGCGGGAAGTGGAATCGCTTTTAAAGATTCTGATAATATTACCTTGACCGGCAGACTGGACGAAGAAACCGCAGTATACTTGATATTGATTCTGACAGGCGGGCCGGATACTCTGCTTGAATGATAATGCCGGTGTGTTTCTTTTCGTTGACGCCGGATAAAATTTTAAGGAGAAATGAATATGGCCAACAGGGTAAAAAAAGCGAATACATTTGTTTTTTGGTTTTTTAAACTGTTTATCAGGCCCGCTCTTTATATCATGTACCGTTTCAGGTTTGAAAAAAATACTTCAAAGGGGATAAAAAGACCCTGCTTCATTCTTTCCAATCATCAGACCGTTATAGACCAGTTCGCTGTTTGCATGGGTTTTAATTTCGGGATAAATTTTGTCGGTAGCGATACCCTTTTCCGTTATGGTCTTAAAAGTAAATTAATGATGTTGATTGCGCGGCCAATTCCTTTTTCCAAAGGAAACTCCGATTTAACCGCCGTCCGAAATATGATTTCTGTTATTAAAGACGGAGGATGCGTGGCGATGTTTCCCTCCGGCAACCGGAGTTTTTATGGCGAAGAAAGCACAATTGTAAAGGGCATTGGTAAAATGGCCAGGAAGTTTAATGCGCCTCTTGTGCTGGTGCGGCTGCGCGGCGGATTTTTCACAATGCCAAGATGGAAGGTGAAAGCCAGCAAAGGAAAAATGAGAGCCTGCGTAACGAAGGTAGTGCCGGCACAGGAACTCGCCGCAATGACCAATGCTGAAGTTGATGAAATAATTCAAAAAGAGCTGGGTTTTAATGATTTTGAGTATAATAATACTGCGCGAATCGCCTTTCACGGAAAGCATAAAGCCGAGTACCTTGAAAGCGTGCTTTTTTATTGCCCGGAATGCAGCAGCTTAACCGGCCTTTATTCACAAGGCGATGAATTCTCCTGCCGCGGCTGCGGTATGAAGGTGAGAATTAATGATACCGGTTTTTTTGAAAAGATCAGTAAAGCTCAGAATGTTCCCGATACGATTCTGCAATGGAGCTATAAACAGCTTGATTATATTAAAAAGTTTGATTATTCCGGTTTTTCCTGTAAACCGCTGTTCAGCGATGATAATATTTCCCTTTCAATAGCCGAACGGGCAAAAAATGAACATTTTTTAGGGAAAGGCTCGATAGAGTTTTTTTGCGACCGGTTTACCGCCTGCGGGCAGGAATTTTATTTTTTTGAAACGACAATGGCAGTTCAGGGCGTTAGGAAACTCACAATTTATAACAAAGACAGCGTCTACGCGGTTGAGGTTCCTTTCAGGACAAATTTAATGAAATATATGATATGCGGCTTTCATTTAAGGAATAATATCCTGAAAAATGATGTTGAATACTTCGGTTATTGATAGGATATACGATTTCTGTACTTATTATATGGTGCAATAACTGTACTTTTTTTCATTTTTCTATAAATTTACTTGGAATTTTTTAAGAAATAGTATATATTAGCTAATATGAAAAGAGTAATGTTTTTCATAGCGTTAGCGCTATGTGTAAGTTCCCTGGCATTTGCCCAGGATCGGAATACCCGGTATATAGCTGTGCAGAATACGTCTCTGAAAGACGCCGCTGGTTTTTTTGCCAAAGACATTGGAAACCTTAAATTAGGCGATACGGTAACTCTTGTTCGCGACAGCGGAAAATGGAGCCAGGTAAAATCCGGGAATCTGACCGGATTCGTGGTTTCCGCCGATCTGAGCACGCGGCGGGTTTTAGCGTCAGGTTCTTCCAATGTTACAGCATCCGAAGTCGCTCTTGCCGGAAAAGGGTTCTCTCCCGCGATGGAAGTAGAATACCGCAAAAACGGCGTGGATTTTTCAGCGGTAGATACTATGGAAAAAATCAACGTATCAACTGACGATTTATTAAAATTTATTAACGACGGACGCCTGGCAAAGGGGGAATAAATGAGCAGATTACCGGTATTTATTTTAATAGCCGCATGTTTCTTTACGCAGCCTGTTTTCGTTCAGGGGCAGAGTTCATCAGATGATGATTTTTCCCTTGTAGACGCATATTATCTTGGGCGCGCTGTTGCGGCCAATATTCTGGCGGCTTATAAACCTTATACCGGTAATCCAGAGGCAACCCGTTATCTGAACGAGATTTGCCAAACCCTTATTATCAACTCTTCTCTTCCGCCTGCGTTTAACGGTTATCATGTGATGATTCTTGACAGTAATGAGTTTAACGCTTTTGCCACAACAGGCGGCCACATTTTTCTTACAAAAAGACTTATCGAATCCGCTAATTCAGAAGATATGCTTGCCGCTGTTATCGCGCATGAGCTTTCCCATATCGCGAAAAGGCACAGCATTATCGTAATTAATGAAATGAGATTTACCGCCGAAATGTCGTCAATAGCGAACCGCGCTTCTTCGCTCGCGGGCGCGCCGAACTCGGCTTCGCTCTTCCGCGATTCCATTTCAACTACGATGGATACATTAATGAAAGTCGGTTATTCCAAGAATCAGGAATACGAAGCGGATATGGATGCTGTAGTAATGCTTCGCCGCGCCGGTTACCATCCGAACGCGCTTCTTGATATGCTTAATATTTTACAGAGACAGAGCATGACCCAGAAAAGCGGTTTATTTTCAACGCATCCCAGCCCGGCTGAGCGTATCGCGAATGTGCAGGGTTTACAGATTAGGGTTACCGATACCCGGCAATACAGGGAATCGCGTTTTAAAAACATTAAGTTTTAGGATATTTTTATTCTGTTTACAAGGCAGTTAACCGCCGTCTGAGTCCAATGTCCCAATGCTTGATCTTTGCGTTGTACTGGCATATCATTAATGTAAAATGAGTGAAAAATCCGGTGATAATAAAAATAAAGGCGGTCCGCAATTTCCTTTCGGCGGGCCGAATTTTCCAGATTTAAAACCCTTCGGAGGTTGGAAATTCCTCATTTTTTATGTGGTAATCCTGGTAATCGGGATGAGCCTGTTTAATTTTGTTTTCTTAAACAAAATGAATCCGGCAATTGATTTTTCTGAATTTAAGGCTCGTATTTCTTCAGGCGAAATAAAGCGCGTTGAATTAACAGATTCCTACTTTACCGGTTATACAAACATATCAAAACGGGATATGCCCAACAGCCGTTTTTCGCGTTCTCCGTACATGACAGGCCCGAAGGGGGAGAGTTCCCGCTCATACGGAGTTGTCCAGGAACGGGTGTACCGTACTGTTTCCATTTACGATCCGGAATTTATCAAGCTGATGGATGAAAAAAACGTCGCTTACGGCGCGGTTTCGCGCGAAGGGAATACAGTTCTTAATTTTATTTTCAGCTGGGTTTTGCCGATTGCCTTTTTTATTTTTATCTGGCGGTTTCTCTTGAAGCGTCTTGGGAATATGGGAGGCAATGTGCTTTCCATAGGGCAGAACCGCGCCGTTATTGTCGCGGAGGGGGACATTATTACCCGGTTCAGCGATGTAGCGGGCGTGGACGAAGCAAAGGAAGAACTTGTCGAAGTTGTGGATTTTTTAAAAAGCTCCCAAAAATACAAAGAGATTGGCGGTAAAATTCCAAAGGGCGTACTCCTTGTCGGGCCGCCGGGAACAGGCAAAACCCTGCTCGCGAGGGCGGTCGCTGGCGAAGCCGGCGTTTCCTTTTTCCGCATGAGCGGCGCGGACTTTGTAGAGATGTTTGTCGGCGTAGGCGCCGCCCGCGTAAGGGATCTGTTCAAGCAGGCAAGAAGCAAAGCGCCCTGTATTATTTTTATTGACGAGCTTGACGCGATCGGCAAAAGCAGGATTAACAATATCGCGGGCGGCAATGACGAACGCGAACAGACGCTTAACCAGCTTCTTGTGGAAATGGACGGATTTGACGGCACAAGCGGCCTGATTATCCTTGCCGCGACAAACCGTCCCGATGTTCTGGATCCCGCGCTTCTTCGCCCCGGGCGTTTTGATCGTCAGGTGCTTGTGGACAGGCCCGATTTAAAAGGGCGCGAGGCTATTTTACGGATTCATTCCAAACCTGTCAGGCTGGATCCGACTGTAGACCTGGAAATTGTAGCGCGTGTAACATCCGGTTTTTCCGGGGCGGATTTGGCGAATATAGTAAACGAGGCCGCCCTTCTGGCGGTCAGAGCGGGGCGGAAAGTCGTTGTCCAGCGCGATTTTGACGAAGCAATTGAGAAAACCGTCGCCGGTCTGCAGAAAAAAACCAGGGTGCTCAGGCAGGAGGAAAGAAGGCTTACCGCCTACCACGAAGCCGGTCATGCAATGGTCGCGGCTTTTACACCTAACGCGGACCCTGTCCAGAAAATTTCGATAATCCCCCGCGGATACGCGCTTGGCTATACGCTGCAGCTCCCGCTGGAAGACCGCTATACTGTTACGCGATCTGACCTTCTCGGCAGGATAGACATTCTTCTTGGCGGGCGCATTGCCGAAGAGATGATTTCCGGCGAATATTCCACCGGAGCCGCTAACGATCTGACCAAAGCGACTGACATTGCCCGCAAAATGATTACCGATTACGGAATGAGCGAGCGTTTTAAAAATGTCGCGCTTACGTCGCGGGGGATGAGCATGACAGGCCAGGAGAGGCAGGATCCTTCATTCCAGCGCGAATACGCTGAAAGCACGCAGCAGTATGTTGATGAGGAAATTGCGCGTGTCATAGAAGTTGAGTACATAAAAGCAAAAAAAATCCTGGAAGATCGGCGCGGGATTCTTGATAATGTATCCGCCGCGCTGCTGGAAAAAGAAACGCTTGATGAAAAGGAATTCAAGGCTTTGCTTGGCGAGGGAATTTCGCTGGTTGCCTGATGTATTGCGTTATCTTATTTTGCTTCTGCCAAGGTACTGATCTGTAAGATCAGCGACTACTTTCTGCAGTGAATCGTTAAAATCCTTCACATAAAGCATAACGTCATTATTGTTAATATTTTCCGGGAGAAAAAACTGAAACGGTTCCACGCTTAACGCTGCTGACAGTTTTGCCAGCGTTTTCGCGGATACTCCTTTTTTGCAATTTTCGATATCGTTAATAAAGTTATGCGTAAGACCTGTGCTTGCCGCAAGGCTAAGCTGTGAAATATTCTGCAGCGTTCTCAGCCGCCTCATATTACCGCTGATAAGTTTGAATATATATTTTTCGTCAATTTTGGTTTTCATAAATTAAATTTTCAATTTTTTATTAATATATGCAAATAACCAAAAGTGAAATTTATGTCGCTGAGGGTTTATCTAAAGTTCTATACCGTTATAAAGAAGAATTTCCGGACGATATTCAAAATGCATTGTGTCATATTCGGGCCACTTGCCGCCCCAGATAAAACCATGTTTTTCAAATATTTTGATAACCTCATCCGGCTGATGGTAGCGCTGGTTGTACGGAATACTCCACCAGTCGGTTTTTTTATTCTGCGAGGTCCAAAGCCAGTATGTTTCTTTGCCGCCGAATGATTTGGGAAGGATGTCAATCGCGAGTCCGTATGAATGATTGGAACGGTTCTGGGATTCGGCGATATTTCTCCAGTTGTACGATTCAATCTTGTTGATGCTGTTAATCCATCTTTGAATAACAGGTTTTGTTTTTGCTGCGGTAACAATATCGTTTTCTGCAAGTATCAGTTTGTCCAGGATATCCTTATGAACTGTCAACGGCTTTCCAAGAAAAGTGTGCCTTATCATCATGGCGTCAGCTTCGCTCCGGCTGCTTATGCCCCAGATTGCATCGTAAAGATGGGTGGAACGGCGCGTGGTAATATTTACCCTGTTAGCGGTCCAGTTATTGTAGCGGGCCGCCATTTCGGGGGTTGGTTCCTTCCATGGAGGCAGGTCTTTTTCGTAGTGGTAGAACGGCTGACGGCGGAATTCGTCCGCTTGTTCGACCAGGAATTCGGGCAGTAATTTCCCTTCCGCGTAATAGTACCAGGTGTCTTTTAACAGAATTGCCCAGTCTTCATTGCGGAATTCGATTTGTTCAACTTTATCCGGATACGCTGACGCAATCGAACGCATTACTTTCTCCGCCCTGAGCATCTCCGGACTTTCGGTTTTCGGAATTTTCGGCTCTATAATTATATCTTCTATGGCCTGCGGTATTGACTGTGATTCGATAATAATCAGTTCAGCGTTTGCAGGCACATCCGCCGGATTCGGAGCGGCTTGCCGTCTTCCGCCGGCGTAAATACCGCCTGTTATTAACAATAAAACAATGAATAATACCGCAATTTTTTTCATTTTGCTTTTATATCACAGGACGCGGGTAATAGTCAATCACCAGCGGAAAAAATATTATGTTTACTTGTTGATTCTATTATTAAATGTTATAATATTTTCATGAAAATACGCACTAGGGCGATTCTTGTAATAATTCTAACCAATTTAGTCATAATTATTTTCAGCGTTTCCGCCGGTATTGTCTTCGTTCAGAAGAATATGGATATATCCCTGGAAACCGATCTGGCGGTAATGTCCAATATCGCTGATCATTTTGTAAGCGTTGATCTTGATTTTTTAAAATTCAAAGCGCATGAATCGGCAAAAGAACTGGAAATGTTTGATGAAGCAGTGTGGCCGCAAAAATTGCGGGAGCAGATTGAACTATATCCTGATTTTATCGGGATGGCGGTAATAGAGACTGACGGGAGGCTTGCCGCCGCTTCGGGAGAGATGCCCGCGGATGCCGGCGTAATTAACGATAAATACATTAAAGAATCATTATTGGGAAAAACATCAATCTCTTCTACATGCCAGACGGCTGATGGGCCGGTATTTTACATGGCGGTTCCCATGCCGGCTCCGCAAAACAGGATTCTTGTTATTACGCTTCCCGGAATGTATTTCAGCCGCCGTCTTTCCAATTTTTTAATTTGGGAAACAGGCCATATTTTTATGAGCGATTCCGAAGGCTTCGCGATTGCCAACCCGCGTGAAAACTGGATACGGGAGCGTTTTAATTTTATCCGTGCCGCGCAGACCGACAAGAATTTTACCGAATTGGCAAAAACAGTAGAGCGCATGACAAGGGGCGAATCCGGAACGGGTTTTTACAACGTTTACGGTATTCCCAGAATATGTTCATTCAGGCCTGTCTCAGGATCTGAAGAAGGCTGGAGCCTTGGAGTTGTAGCGCCTCTTACTGAAAGCCCTGTTAAAAATACCGATAGAGGGCTTCTTATAGTCGCGCTTGTAAGCATTTTTCTTAACATTATCGCCGCGGTAATCGCGTCAAACTTTATCAAAAAACCGTTTGAAAAAATCGCGGTTCTTAAAGAAGAGGCGGACGCCGCCAATAAAGCGAAGAGCGTCTTCCTCAGCACAATGAGCCACGAAATCCGCACTCCGATGAACGCAATATTGGGCATCAGCGAAATTCAGCTCCAGAACGATTCGCTCGATCTGTCCGTAAAAGAAGCGTTCGCAAAGGTGTTCACTTCCGGCGATTTGCTGCTCAGCATCATTAATGATATTCTTGACCTTTCCAAAATAGAAGCCGGTAAATTTGAGCTTAATATTGACAAGTATGAAATTGCCAGCATGATCAGCGACACCGCGCAGCTTAACATAATGAGGATTGGCGGCAAGCCCATTAAATTTGAACTCCAGGTTGATGAGAACCTCCCGACTCATTTAATAGGCGATGAGCTGCGCATTAAACAAATTTTAAATAATCTGCTTTCAAATGCGTTTAAATACACACAGGAAGGCAATGTCGTACTTTCAATTTACACGGAACCTGTCAGCAATGACGACGAAGCGACGCTGGTATTCATCGTGAGCGACACGGGGCAGGGAATGACAAAAGAACAGATAGGCAGGCTCTTTGACGCGTACTCGCAGTTCAACAGAAAAGCCAACCGTACGACAGAAGGCACCGGTCTGGGCATGAGCATTACGAATAACCTTGTAAAATTGTCAAGAGGAAACATCAAAATAGAAAGCGAACCAGGCAAAGGCACCACATTTATTGTGCGTCTTCCGCAGGGCAAATGCGACTGCGGCGTATTGGGTATGGATGCCGCCAGGAATCTATGCCAGTTCCGCATGCATGGCAGGGATTATATGGAGAAGCTGGAAATCTCGCGTGAACCCATGCCATACGGCAGTGTCCTTGTCGTTGATGATGTGGAAGCGAATATCTATGTCGCTATGGGGCTGCTGGCTCTTTATGACATTAAAATCAGTTCAGCAAGCAGCGGACAAAAAGCGATTAAAAAGATCAAGAAAGGGGAAAAATACGATATTGTTTTTATGGATCATATGATGCCTGAAATGGACGGCATAGAAGCGACCAAACATATACGCGAGCTTGGATATACAGCTCCCATTGTCGCGTTGTCAGCTAACGCGATAGAAGGGCAGGCGGAGATATTCATTCAGAATGAGTTTGACGATTTCCTTTCCAAGCCGATTGATATACGCCAGTTAAACCAAGTCCTTAATAAATATATACGCGATAAACAGCCGCAGGAGGTGCTTGAAGAAGCCCGCAGGCAAAAGGCGGAGAAGAAAGAAAACCGCGCAGTTCTGGAAGAGATGAAGACCAAGCCGGTTAATATTACAAAATCGCAGCTAATGGAAAGAGAAATAGCCGGGTTAGATATATCCAAAGGGATTAAACGGTTTGACGGCAATGAACAGGCGTACTTGAATGTTCTGCGTTCATACGCCGCCGGCGTAAATTCCATGCTTGATGATATTGAAACGGTAAGCGAAGATACGCTTAACAGTTATATAATTAAAGTTCACGGCATTAAGGGAACCAGTTTTGATATTTACGCGGATCAAATCGCCAAAGCCGCGCAGTACCTTGAAAAAGCGGGAAAATCCGGCGATTTACAGTTTATAATGGCGAACAATAAGGCCTTTATCAAAAAAGCAAGATATCTGGTTTCCAATATAATAGATCTTTTTAAAATCCTGGATTCCGCAAGCCAAAAACCTGTAAAGGATAAACCTGACAAAGATGTATTATTAAAACTTTTAAACGCCTGCAGCGAATATGATATGGATGAGGCGGATTCAGCAATGGCTGAACTGGAAAACTACCAATATGAATCTGATAACGATCTTATAGGCTGGCTGCGCAGTAATATAGACAGAACGGAATTTGAACAAATCGTGGAAAGACTTACAGATTTTAATAAAACTTGAAAATACTCAGGAGGGTTTTTTTGAGTAATTTAAATATTGAATCGGCGGATGAAATTGAAAAAGAGCGGTTAAAAATTGTAATTGTTGATGATATTCAGTGCAGTCTGGTAACGGTAAAAAGAAAGCTCATGGGGCAGTATGAAGTATATCCCGCGGAATCCAGTGAAGCGTTGTTTAAAATTCTGGAAAAAATAACGCCGGATTTAATATTTTTGGACATTAACATGCCCGGCGTTGACGGTTATGGGGTTATAAAAACCCTGAAAGAGGATGAACGGTACGCCAATATTCCGGTTGTTTTTTTAACAAGCAATAATGACAAAAAGAGCGTGTTTAGGGGACTGGACCTTGGCGCGGTTGATTACATTTTAAAACCGTTTGATGCGTCAATCCTGATCGCCTGTATTAAGAAGCATACAACTGTTAAAAGAAATGAAAAAATTCCGCAGGGCAGCGAAAATGATGAAAAACCGCGTATCCTTGCCGTTGATGACATCAGCGGTTCATTAAAAGCAATCCAGCAGGCTTTGCGCGACAGTTACAAAGTGCATACAATTTCAAAGCCTGAATGCGTGATGGACTTTCTAAAATTAAAAAAACCTGTTTTAATCCTGCTGGATTACCTGATGCCTGTATTAAACGGATTCGAGCTTATTCCCATGATACGCGCGCTTCCAGACTATAAAAACACTCCCATTATTATGCTGACATCCGAAGGGACGCTTAATCAGATAAAAGAGGCCATGGCTCTGGGCGCTTCCGATTTTATAGTAAAACCTTTTAAAGAAGACGAATTAAAAGAAAAAGTCGCAAAGCATATTAACAGTGAAGCAAACCATGAACAATGCGTGCCTGCCGGCGTTTCTTCTGATCTTAATTGCAGCAAATCGAATATAAATGCAATTAATGTTACAGCGCGGCAAATTGAAAATGACAGCTCAATAACACAGCCTTTGGATGAATTAGAGGATATTTTAAGCAAGCGAAGCTGATTTTAAATTTGTCTGGTTTGCAAAATCAAATTTTTTTACTTGTTCTGGAACGCGAGGAATACCCCTGTTTTGTCATTGCCTTTCACGGGGAATTTTCTTTCGTTCCCATATCCATGAACGGTAATTTCGGCGTCTTTGTTGTTTGCTGATAACACGGTAATTGAAATTACTTCTCCATATAAAACGGAAAAGTTGTATTTTTTGCCCTTTGAGAGAGTTTTTGTTTCATTCCTGGTTTCTGTTTCAGTTGAATCCGGGTTTTCCATATGGCCTTTGATTTTTAAAACAACGCTGCCGTAATTTACCTGTATGCTTTTATTCTCGCCGGGCGCGCCTGTTTTTGAACTGGAACAGGAAACGCCAAAAAGCAGCGGTATGATAAAAACAAACAGTAATATTTTTTTGGGCATTTTGTTTCTCCTTTCCTTATTTTATCAGGCAATAGTAAAAAATTCAACTTTTTTACCTGTGTTACGGTTTTACAATCTGCCGGCGCTACTGGCGCATTCCTGCCCTTTATAGTAAACTCTTCATGTGAGCGCTGAATTTACAACTGAAAAACTGGACGCTTTTTTCAGAGGTTTTCTGGAAATAGAAAACTTTGCGTCCAGTGATAGTTCGCTGAACGGAGTTCAGGTTGACAATGACGGCTCAGGTATCAGGAAAATCGCCTTTGCCGTGGACGCGGCAATGGAGACATTTGAACATGCCGCCTCCATTAACGCGGGAATGATCTTTGTCCACCACGGTCTGTTCTGGGGCGCTCCATTAAGGGTAGCAGGTGGGGTAAGGCGCAGAATTAAGTATCTGCTCGATCATAATATCTGCCTGTATGCTGTTCACTTACCGCTGGATCAACATCCAAAATTCGGCAATAACGCGACTTTGGCGGAGATTCTTGGACTGGAAAATATTGAGCCATTCGGGGCCTACAGCGGACGCAAGATAGGCTATAAAGGAACATTCCCAAAACCTGTTACTATAGATGAAGCGGCGGAAAAAATCAATTTTATGGGCAGGGCAGGGCAGGGGATACTGCCTTTTGGCAAAAGAGAGAATAAAAGCGCCGCGGTTGTTTCCGGGGGAGCCGCCGATATCGCCAGACAGGCAATTGAAGAAGGCGTGGATATTTTTATAACCGGCGAAAGTTCACATTCTGTTTACCATGAATGTCTGGAAGGAAAGCTGAACATGATTGCCGGCGGGCATTACAATACCGAAGTCCGGGGAGCGCGCGCTGTTATGTGTCATTGTGAAAAGGAGCTTGGTATTGAAACCGAATTTATCGATATTCCCACCGGATTATAATTTTATTGGAGAGTTTGGATGAAAATTTCAAAAGAGAAATTAATGCCTTTATCGCTGGCGGCGGCAATTCTTTCGGCGGATCAGATTGTAAAGGCGGTAATAGTAAAAATCAGCCCGCAGACAGGTCTTATTAAGGATGTTTTTAATAATGATTTTCTGTGGATTTATCATGTGCGGAACAAGGCAATAGCGTTCAGCATGGGAGAAAATATTCCGGACATTATAAAACCGGCGCTCTTTATCGCCGTTCCGATTCTGGTATTGATTTTTCTGCTGTGGTATTACTTTAAAACCGATGAATTTTCGAAAATACAGCGCTGGGCTGTAGCGGGCATAATAGGCGGCGGCCTTGGAAATATTTTGGACCGTATCTTCCGTCCGGACGGGGTAGTCGATTATGTTAGCGTAAAGTTCTACGGGCTTTTCGGCCTTGAACGCTGGCCTACATTTAACGTCGCCGATTCGTCTGTCGTGGTGTGCTGCATCCTGCTGATGATCACCATTTTTTTCAGTCCGGGGAGCCGGACAGGGACCGGTAAATAATGAATAAAAAAGTTAATACCCTGCTTTTTGTTCTTGGCGCTACGCTGTTCAATATTATAGTCGCGATTATCAGTTTTATCCTTTTTACGGTTATTTACGCAAAGTTCATAATGAATATGATACCGGAATCCGGGCGCGGCTGGGGGTTTACGCTTATTTTTCTGGCCGCAATCGCCGTTTCTTTCTTTGTTTACCGTTATGTGCTAAAATACCTTCTGACCAAAGTAAATATCGAAGAATATTTTGATCCGATTTTTGTCAGAAAGCACAAAAGAAAATCAGGTTCGGAATAGCCGCACAAATTCCCGCATATTGATATTTACCGCTCCAAGGTCTGTTTTATAATCCAGGGGCATGCCAAGATCGAAAAATGAAAACCCGTTTTCCCGCAGATAGCGGGCTGTATGTATAAGCTGAACTGTGCCCGCGTTCTTTTCATTATAAAAACCCGAATAGCTTGTGTAGACATTCCCGCATATAACCCCGAATTCGCCTGCGGCTAGCTGTCCGTCTTTGTATAGCGCGAAAGATGCCGGGTATGGATCGGATAATGGCAGATTAAATACCGGATGTCCGCAGTCTCCGGAATGACAGGTTAAAACCGGAAACGGATATGTGTTTCGTAATTCTTTAATTACTTCGACAAGCGGAGGGGTAAGCCAGTCGCCGCCGTGCACTTCCACACACCTGTCTATTATATGTTCAAATTCGGCGTCAGGACGCAGTTCGTAGCGGTTCAGCAAACGGCGAATTGATTTCTTTACATGTAAATTCTTAAAAAACAGGGCTGAACGCTGCAGATGAAGTTTTGGGAAAAGGACATAATCAGGAATTTCACCTGTTGAGAGGTTTACGGACATTATAAGAAAGCCTTCTTTCATAAGCCGGGAGAAAAATTCCGGGCTGAAATCTTCAGCTATAAAAAAATCTTCGTTATAGTCCGTAGCAAGGGCTGCGTCCACTATGGTTTTGCAGTCATCTTCCGGGGAAATGTATATATGCCCTGAAAGGGTATATTTAATATACACGCTTGACCATTCCTTTTTATTATTTTAAACTAAAATATTGATTTTGTTTTTAAGAACCTTTATATAAACAGGAGAAGATACGATGAAACGGACTTATCAACCCAGCAAAGTGAAGCGAAACCGTAAATTCGGGTTTCGTGCCCGCATGAAAACACGAAATGGGCGGCTGGTTTTAAAGCGCCGCAGAGCGAAAGGACGGGCTAAACTGACAGTTTCTGACGAGAAGAAACCCTATTAATTTTAAAGATGTTCCCGTAAGGGATGAAAGCGTTTCGTTTGCGGATAATTTACGCGGCCGGACGGGCTTTCGTTTCATGCGGGATGAACATTTAAAGAGAAGGAATGATATCCGGGATGTCTTTGGCAAGGGTAAACGGTATAGCTGCCAGGGAACCAGGCTTTTTGTTTTAATGAACAATTTACCCCATAACCGGATATGTTTTACCGTTTCCAGGGCTCCCAAAGGGAGCCGGAGTTGGAATGCGGTACAGAGAAACCGGGAAAAACGTCTTGGGCGCGAGGCATTCAGGCTGCTGAAGCCGCGTCTTTGCGGCGGATATGATTTAATCCTGCTGGTTTATCCCGATGCACGCACAGATGTTTCGCGGTCTGCGTCTTTTTTTGGCAGGCCGCGCATCCACCAGGTGCGGCGTCAACTGGAATTCCTTTTCACCAAAGCCGGTTTATTAAGATGAAGAATATAGCGCTGATTTTAATTAAGTTTTATCAATATGCGGTTTCACCTCATTTCCCGCCGGTTTGCAGGTATTACCCTTCGTGTTCGTCTTACGCTTACGAGGCTGTTCAAAAGCACGGTTTTCTGCGCGGCGGCGCTCTGGCTGTTAAAAGGATTTTCCGCTGTCACCCGTTTCATCACGGCGGTTACGATCCGGTGCCTGAATTTTTCAACAATCCACTAACAAAGGAAATCCAATGGAAAAAAATACAATTCTAGCGGTTGTGCTCTCTACTGTTGTACTGGTTGGCTTTTATTTGATACAGGGTGTCTTTTTCCCGCCTCCTGTTCCCGAATACCAGCCGCCGCCTGTTACTGAGCAGTTTACGCCGCAGGCGGATACGCAAACGCCGCCGCAGTCGTTTCCCGAAGCGCCTCAAGCGGCGGAAATTTATCAGACTTCGGAGTCTTTATTGCGTGAAGACGTGCGGGGAACATCGCTTCAGGATACGCAGCGGCCGTCTCAGACGGATTCACAGGCCGCGCATCCGGCCGGCGCCGCGGTTTTGCAGTATATTACAGTTGATACCGAACTTGTGACAATTGTGTTGACCAATGCGGGCGGCGATTTGGTTTCGTGGAAATTAAAGGAACATTGGGATAATCATGACAATGTTGACATGATTCTTTCCGGTATTAACGAAGCGCGCGCTTTTTCAATCGCCCTCGGCGGTCTTGACGCGCAGCCAATAAACTCCCTTTTCAGCGTAAACCGCATTTCTGAATATTCTGTGGAATTTTACAGGGATTTCCAGGTCCCGTCCCAGGTCTACGGCATGGACGGAGTTTTCCGCCTGATCAAGCGTTACGATTTTAAACCGAACGATTATATGTTTGAACTAACGGTTACTTTGGACGGTGGTTTTTCCATGCAGGGTTTTAATTTTTCCGGCAGCGCCTATACGCTGTCTTTTGGCCCGCAGATAGGCCCTGTGTTTGAAAAACTGGATAACCGTTATGAATACCGCGAGTACCTGACATTCGCCAACGGCAAGCGGAAAAAAGCGAAATTAAACGAGTCAATTGATACGCGTCCGGCATGGGCCGCCATTGCCGGCAAGTACTTCACTTTTATTGCTATTCCCTATCTCGCTCAGTACACCGTCAATTTTTCAGAAAGAGCCGAACCTGGCCTTAGTTCCGCGTCAAGGCTGAATATTGTCCGTCCAGCGGCTAATTCATCCAGAACAGTGGATACTTACCGTTTTTATCTTGGGCCCAAAACGCAGAATGTGCTTGTTAACTACAACAACGGCAAAAATGAATTTGGCCTGAAAGACACAAATTTAATTGATGTTGTCAGTACTCGAGGCATTCTTGCTCCTCTTGAGAACGCTTTAAAGTGGCTGCTCCTTGTCTTTTACAGATTTATTCCCAATTACGGCATCGCGATTATCCTGCTTACATTGCTGGTGAAAATCCTCTTTTTCCCGTTAACCAAAAAAGGTTCGGAAGCTACTTTGCGCATGCAGGCGCTGGCGCCCAAGATCAAGGAAATTCAGGATAAATACAAGAGTAACCCCCAGAAGATGCAGACGGAAATGGGGAATTTTTACAAAACGGAAGGTTATAACCCGCTTTCGGGGTGCCTGCCGCTGCTGCTCCAAATACCGATATTCTTCGCGATGTATAACCTGTTTAACAACCATTTTGATCTTCGCGGCGCGATGTTTATTCCCGGCTGGATACCCGATCTTTCCGTACCGGAAGCGATCTGGAATTTTCCGGGGAATTTCAAACTGCCGTTTTTGGGATGGAACGCGTTAAGGCTTCTTCCGTTTATATATGTCGGATCGCAGCTGCTTTACGGCAAAGTAACCCAGATTCCGGGACAGCAGACAAACGCCCAGATGAAAATGATGTTATACGTCATGCCGATTGTGTTTTTCTTTATACTTTACGATGTCCCGTCCGGATTGCTGATATACTGGATTTTTTCCAATCTTCTTACAATGGCACAGCAGGTAATTATTAACAAATATGTTATGGCTAAACGCGCTCAGGCGCAGCAGCAATCGGGAGGAGAAGCAGCCAAACCGGGAACTCCTTCAGGCGGGCAGGAATCTGATAAAACCGCAAGCGTTAAAAAGTCCGGTTCCGGGAAGAAGAAAAAGGGATCTTCCAAAAAATAAAAATTTTTTTAATCCGTAATTAAGGAGAATTTTATGGAATATGAATTTGAAGGCCGTACAGAAAAAGAAGCGATTGATCGCGCGGCGGAAGAACTTGGTCTTGAGAAAGACGATTTTGATGTTGAGATTCTTGAAACCCATAAAAATGGACTGTTCAAGAAGGGATTTGTGCGCATAAGGGTTCATACGGGAAACACAAATTTTCAACCAAACGCGTATCAGGATTCTGACGGGAATACGGCGCAAAAAACTGAAAGAGTATCGAAGGGAAGTTCCGGATCGGGGAATATCGCGGTATTTGGCGAACCGGAACCGCAGAATGATTTTGAAGTAAAAATGACCGGATTCGCATCCGGCCTTATTGAGCGTATGGGTTATCCAGGGAAAGTGACTGTTTTATTCCGTGAAAAACACAAGCTTGGGCTAAAAATAGAGTCTGAACATTCTTCAATTTTAATTGGCAAAAAAGGAAAAAATCTGGACGCTCTGCAGCTTCTGCTGAATATATACGCGGGCAGACTGGACAGGGAAGATGTGCGGGTAATTTTAGATACCGAAAATTACCGTATCCGGCGTGAAGAATCGCTTGTGCGGCTTGCTTATAATGTAGCTGAGAAAGTCCGGGAAAGCCGGGGCTCTATTCTGCTTGAACCGATGAATCCTTTTGACAGATGGCTGATTCACACCACATTGAATGATATTAACGATGTTGAAACAAAGAGCGAAGGAGAAGGCCTGTACAAACAGGTGCGTGTTTTTTACCGCGGATTAAGGTAAATGAAAGTTCTGGCTGCTTTTTTGCTCTTTTTCGCGTTTTTATCCGCCGGGTACGCGGATCAGCTTGAAAACCTGACAGGCAGCGCGTCATTGCTGCGCTCCGGAGAAACAGTTACCGAGACACAACTTGACTTTTCCGCTCGTTCAGCAGGCGCGGCGCTAAAATTACTGCCCGCTCATGCCGGGCTTGCCGGGTTTGTTTCCGCTGTTATTTCCGATCTTCAGCCTTCAATCGCCGTTGAAACGCTCAGTCTGTATAAAAAACCCGGCTCTTCCGGCATCGCGTGGGAAGCACAAGAGCGTTCCGGTCTTTTTAACCAGATACTGGCTATAAGCACCCTGACCGGTATTCAGTATTATTCTACCACACGCAATTCAATGAGGACTTTATATGAATTTTCCGCTGTTATTGACGGACCGCAAACCAGAAAAATACTGCCTGATCCTGTATTTCAACAGCCGCCGCAGTCGCTTACGCTGTACGCAAGACAGAAAGATCTTACTTTTGGAGATAATGTCTACCGTTTTGATTTTGAAACATTCAATGACGCTTTTTTCTTCCTCCAGGAGAACATTACAGCTTTAAATTATGGTATAATTCCGGCAGTGGGAAAGAACAAATTGCGGACAGTAATGGCAGTTATTGACTGCGGCGATTCCCTGCTTGTTTACGCGCTTTCCATGGCAAAAGCGGCTTCTTTTCCCGGTATGAATGACAGGGTAAGCAATTCTTTCCGTACAAGGGCGGAGGCGGTGCTTGGATGGTTTGCCGGCAGAGCCAAAAATGTTTATTAATCAGATGTACTTTATTATTTATTAGTTATGGTTTATAATTGAGAATATACCGGAATATGCCGAAATTCTGGTAAGGATTTGCTTTAAGGATGGTAAAATTATGAGGTTAATGACCAGATCTGATTTTGACGGCTTGGCTTGCGGAGCGCTTTTGTCGTATTTAGGCTTGATTGATGAATGGAAATTTGTTCATCCCAAGGATATTCAGGATGGTATGGTAGAAGCCAATGATAACGATATTCTTGCAAACATACCTTATGTAAAAGGCTGTAAACTCTGGTTTGATCATCATTCCAGCGAGTCCGAGCGGCTGGGTAATAATGTTTATTTTGAAGGAGTGTCAAAACTTGCTCCAAGCTGCGCAAGGGTTGTTTATGAATATTACGGCGGGGATTCAAAACTTGGCCGTTTCGCGGAGATGATTCATTATGTGGATAAGGTGGATTCCGGAAATCTGACCCAGGATGAAATTCTTAATCCGGGCGGATGGGTTCTTTTGGGATTTATTATGGATCCGCGCACCGGCCTTGGCCGTTTCAGGAATTTCACAATCAGCAATTACGATTTAATGAAGGACCTGGCCAAAGCGTGCTCAGAGATGTCTATTGAAAATATTCTTGGGATACCTGATGTTAAAGAACGCGTGAATTTATATTATCAGCAGGCGGCCCTTTTTACAGAAATGGTTAAACAATACGCCAAGCCAGAGGGAAATATTTTGGTTGTAGATTTGCGTGATGTAGATACCATTTATGCCGGCAACCGTTTTCTTATATATACGCTTTATCCTGAGCAGAATATTTCAATCTGGATTGTAGACGGCCGCAACAAGGCAAATGTCGCCATTACTGTCGGATACAGCATTATAAACCGGACAGCGACTGCGGATGTCGGCTCTATTCTGTTAAGTTACGGCGGCGGCGGACACCGGCAGGTAGGCACCTGTCAGGCTACCTGCGAAGACGCCGACAGAATTATATCCGAAATTATCGAAAAGGTTAAATAAAACCTAAAGGCCCGCTACTCAACTGTAAATACCGCGCCGCTTAAATTTCTTGCAAGGCTGTAACATTCATCCCGTGTTGTTTTGCGTAACGGAAATGTATATGATAACGAACTCGCCGGATTCGCCGAACCCGCCGAGTCAATGAGTTCGCAGGAAACTGAATCTCCGTTGACGCTGATGTTTAGAACATATCTTGCATCCTCTCCGGCGGCGTTTTCAAAACCCGCTTTTAAAAGCCCTTTCATAATGTATTTTTTGGCTCTTGCCGCGTCTTTGTCTGTTCCCGCGCCCGGCGCTTTAACTGAAATTACAATATTGACCGGCAGCTTTAAACCCGCCTGCCGCAGAGCGCCGCGGTTGAGCGCAAAAAGTTCTTCGCTGTTTGAAAGTTCGCTGTGACAGCGGGAAATTAATTCTCTTTCCCATAACGGATCAAAGCCGCGCAGCGCTTCCCGCACAAGGTTTTTATTGCCCGAAATTATGCCTTCTTCCAGATTGTAGGAGGGAACTGCGGCAGGAATAAGCGATGTTTCAAATTCGCGGGATACCTTCAGGTAGGCAGCAGCGCGCCGCGGGTAGGCCTGAAACGCGTTACTGTAATTTACGTAAGCGCCCTGATGAAGATCGCTTTTTTCCCCTGCGGCGTAGGAATTCGCCGAGGCAAGGCAGTATTTGCGGTACAGGCGGATGTTTACTTCGTATTTTAATTTATATGTAATAAGCCTTAAAAGCGAAAATATTTTTTCATGCAGCTTTGCCCGCGGCGCAAGAAGCTCAATTTCAGCTAACCCGGAATATGTGTTGGCAAGAATTTCATGAATGTCTCTTTTGTAACGGTCTGTATCAATGCCGTAATACAGCATCCATGAATTGTCGCTGTTTTTAAGGCAGTCTTCGGCATAAAGACGCGCCGCTTCCAGCTTTCCCGATATCTGATAGATCTGAGCCAGATTTATTTTGGACAGCGGAGAAGTGTCGGTTTCATAAGCCGCTTCGTATTCACTTTGCGATTTTTCAATTTCCAGCCGGCGTTTTAAAAGTTCGCCTTTGGCAAGCCTTCCTGAGTGACGGCTATAATAATCCAGAGATGAGTTAATTGCTTCCATGCAAAGGTCGTAATGGTAAAAACGGGATTCCAGAATTGAAAGATTATAATAGGCTACGGCGGTAAAATCATTATCCTGTGTTCTTTCGCTTAACGAAATTGCGTTTAAATACCAATATTTGCTTTTTTCATAATCATACATATCCGAATATATGGTTCCCAGAGTCATGGATAAATCCGCATCATCGGGGAATTGTTCAATCGCCGATAAAAGCAGTTTCTCTCCGTCTGCAAGCCGGTGGACTTTAAAATACATCCATCCCAGGCTGCCGGCTGCTGACGCGTTATCGCTGTCCAGTTCCAGAACGCGCTCGTAATAATCGACAGAAACAGAATCGCGGTTCATGCGCCCCGCCGTTCTTGCCATCCTTGCAAGAAGATTCGGCTTTGTTCGATCAAGTTCTTCCGCTTTTCTGTACTCATCCCACGCAAGCGTGAAAAGGGATTTCTCATAGTAAAGATCCCCCAATGCCCAGGGGAAACGAATATCCAGCGGGAAACGGGACATGCCCTCATTGTAGAGTTCAACCGCCCTGTCCCACAATTCCGCGTAATCGGCGTCGAGCGCTTTGTCAAAAAGCTCATCAGCGGAAACGCTTTCGGCTGCCTGCTGATTTTCACTTTGCGCGCCGGAATCGCTTTCCTGCGCTTCTGTTTGCGGGTTCAGCATGCAAATGAAAATCGCAATAAACAGCGCGGGACGCATACCGCGCTGTTTCAGCATGACAGCCAACGGAGGCAGAATCCATGCGATGATACGCCGCGGCAGGGACACTTCTCTTTTATACGAAGCGCGGAAGATCCTGTAATTGTTCCATTGTTCTTCCGTGCCGGCATCTGAATATTCCGGGGCGAAGCGCGCCGCCGCCGCCTGCTGATACATCTGATAGATGCCGTTGAATCTGCCGTTCATCTGAAGGGCCCATTGCGGTTCCGGCAGAAAGACGCGGTGAAAACCGGCTAAACGCAGGCGGCGGCAGGCGTGTTTCATAAGCAGGATAGAACGCCTGCGCGCACCTGCAGGATGCGCCGCTCCTGTAGGATGCGCCGTTCCTGCCGGATGCGAATCCCGCGTAAGTAATACCGAAAGGTAGATGCCGCAGCGGATATACAGAAACAGAATGACTACAGCGGCTGCCAGAATATAAGGCCAGTAAAATTTCAACGCTGAAAGTACGTTACGTGTAAATGACAGCATGGCGGAATCCTGCGGCGTTTCATTTTCCGGCGCACTTTCTTTTGCTTTCATTTTTGAACGGTTTTCAAAAATCTCCCTCATTAGTTTTTCAAAGAGCGCAGGGTCCATTCCCGAAGAAAACCGGAATTCTTCGCCCGCGGCGGGTTCCTGCGAAGTTGGATCGAATTCGATCCAGCCGTGTTGAGGGAAAGCTACTTCTGTCCATGCGTGCGCCATGTCAGCGCGTACCGGGTAATAGTCAAAAACGCCTGTTTCGGGGTCTACAAAGAAGCCGGCGGCTACGCGGGCGGGAATTCCAAGAGAGCGAAGGAGCAGGGTAAACGCGAACGCGTAATAGGTGCAATAGCCTTTTTTTGTTTTAAAAAGAAATAACCCAAGCTGATCTCCGTTAGAGGCGATGCCTGGTTTTAAACTGTAACGGTAATCGCCGTATTTTAAATAGTGATAAACAGCGGAGATTTTTTCCGCATAATTATTTAAACCGCCGGTTATTTCTTCGGCAAGCAGGCGAATCCGCTCGTCATTTCCGTATTCGGTATATATTTTATATTCACTTTCGCTCATACCGAATGTTTCCGGCGGCTGGACGTTTCCATATGTCTGAAAAAGATCTTCATAATCCGCGCTGCTTACAAGGCTTTCCACAGCATATGCCGATTTAAAAGATGAGGAGTCCCAATTTTCGTATGGGATCACGGATACCGGCTCTTTCATTCCTATAAAAGAAGACGGATCGATATTAATCAAAAAATATTCCTGGAACGAATAACGCCCCTTGTTGAAAAACGCTGAATATTTCGCCGCAAGATCCGGCGGAATAAAGGACGCCTGACGCGCGGGAAGACGCGGGGGATGATTTTTCTCGTCAAATTCTTCTATGGGATAAAACCCCTGTTTGCGGTTGTAGCCGGAAATTACTACCTGCCGCAGCAGAATATTTTCGTCGTCCTCTTTTTTTACAATGAAGAGCAGATCGTTCTTCATTGATATTTCGGAATCAAGTTTCGGAAATCTTGAAAAACCAAAGTTGAAAAATTTTGGTTCCAGAAAACCGCCGCCCATTTTTACAGCCTGTTCCTGTATGGGCCTTAAAAATAAATATCCGCCCGCGCTGATAATTACCGCAAGAAGCGCGGCGGAAAAAATAATTTCCGTTTTTCGCAGCCGCGTCTGCTGCGGCGCGGAAAAGATCAGCGCGGACGCCTGTAAAAAAACAACTGCCGCGAACACCGCAATCATGATTACCGGCCAGCGGTAAATATCTATGTTCGCGGTGCGCGCCGCGCTGTAAATAAATAAAAGAAACGCCGCGTCCGCGATAACGCAGGCCCTGAGGACTTTCCGTCCGCCGCGCGAGCTCAGGCAGAACCATGTTGTTACCGCGCTCCAGTAGTACGGAAAGAGCGAAACAAAATTATTTCTGTCCAGGTTAAGCAAAAGCGAGTCAAAAATTATCGCGGAAGATCCCGCGTTATCGGAAATAAAAAACCCCGGAACAGCGATAAAAGCCCTTGCCATCCAGGGGATCAGTCCGATTGAAACGACTGCCGTCAGGTGATATATCAGCGGAAGGCCGCGGTTTGCGCCATGGCTTCTGCCGAATTTGCCGCAGACTGAGGAAAGAAAAACAGCAGAAACAAAACCGGCGAGCAGGGAAGCGGTAAAAACCGGAGTGTCGCTAAGGTCTGCGGCGATGAGTCTGATTTGGTACATTATGATGAACAGCGCGCAGGAGCGGAGAATAACCGCGCTGTGAAAAGATGCGTTCTTTTTCATTACAGCGCTCCTTCGGGAATCCGCCGGATTCTGGCTGTCACTCCCGGACGCTGGCTGTAAAGTGAAACGCATGCGGCGGCGGCTTCAGCGCGCTCTATTGCGCGTTTATCATCCGCGTCATAAATAAAAAATAGTTCAATCGGACGGTTAACGTTCTTTGCCAGCCATCTGTCCAGTGCGCTTTCATACGCGGCGCACAGATGCGCAGTCTGTGATGTTAACCTTGGCAGAGCGAGTATGATGACGGCATGCTGCGGCGCCGCTGACGGCAAGTCCGCTGAATGAGACATCCGCATCGCCCAGGGATGAGCCAGATAAAACCTCAGTTCAGTTTCTGTTAATGAACTGTCCTCTGTATGCGCGATTTCGCGCTCCGGCTGCCCTGTAAAACCAATGCGCACATTTCTTTCCTTGCCGGCGCTGTTGATGATCGCGAGCGCGCATTCGCATAACAAATCAACCGCTTCAGCCGCCTGTTTTTTATCTGCGGATTTGCGCGCGTAAAGAGAGTCATATTGGGTGTCAATTAAAATTGTAATATTTGATTGAGGCGGCGGCCTGTATTCCCCCTGGCGGATAAAAAGATCTCCGCCGTGACCGTACAGTTTCCAGTTGATACGGCGCGGATCATCACCGGGCACATAAGGACGGTGATCTGTAAGGTCATCCGCGCGCTGCGGAACACCGGTATCATGCCTGTCTGAGCCGCCGCCTTTCGCCTGTACAGTAAAAGACTCCAATGCGGTCAATGGGCTTACAAGAAGCGCCGCTTCGTTATTCACCTGTGTTTCCCGTATACGCCAGGCAAAGCGGAAAAATCCAAAAATATCAAAAACAGCGAATTCATTGTAATCGCTGGAACCGCCGCGGCCTGTATAATACGCTCCGCGCTTTATTACCTGGAATGATGTTTGCGTATCATCCGGTCTGAAATCATGAAAGACGCGGCGTCCGTCCCTTGTGTGAAGCAGAACGCGGCACCGGACAAGAATTCCCGGAAACTGAAAAATCATCCTGTTATGTGAAAACCGGCAAATCGCGTTTATCTGCGCTGCACATCCATGTGCCGCGCATGTTGTTTTTTGAGGGTTTATACTGAATGAAATTCCGGCCGCAGCGCGGAAGTGCGCAAGAGCCAGCAGCAGAGTCATTAAAAAACAGTAGAGCCAAATCGCGAGAAAAAACGCGCCTGTCAGCGTAAGCGCCGTTTCTCCCCTGATTGCCGCGGCTGTAAAAGAGAGGATAATTATCAGCATGACAAAAATGCCCGTTGTCTTTGGAAAAAAGGCGGCTGTAATTTTTGACGGTTTTTTATCCATCGGTTTTATTATTGTTTTATCTTACTCAGCGTCTCGAGCCTTGCAAGGCATATTTCCCTGACTAACATCGCGCCGCCTGTCCGCGGATCGCGTAACCTGACGCGGTGCGCAAGCACAGGTTCGCAGAGAAGAGCAAGGTCCTCGTCAATAACGTAATCCCTTCCCTTTACAAAGGCAAGCGCTTTCGCGGCTCCCAAAAAATGCAGGCCGGCGCGGGGGCTTGCTCCAAGAATGAAACTTTTGTGAATACGGGTGTCTCTTATAATATCGGCGATTGCTTCTGTCAAAGACTGATGGCAAAAAACCGAAGCGGCGGCTTTTTTGGCAGCATTGAAATCCGTAAGACGTATAACAGGCTCCAGTTCAGGCAATCCCAGTTCGGCGGGGTTTTTTTCCAGAATAGCGAGTTCCGCGCCGCGATCCGGGTAGCCGAGAGAAAGCCTCATCATGAAACGGTCAAGCTGAGCCGCGGGCAGCGGAAAAGTTCCTTCGCTTTCCGCCGGATTCTGCGTGGCGATGACAAAAAAAGGTTCAGGCGGTTTGTGCGTATTCTGCCCGATTGTCACCTGCCTTTCCGCCATCACTTCCAGCAGCGCGGACTGAACCTTCGGCGTTGTGCGGTTTATTTCGTCCGCAAGAACAATGTTCGCGAGCACCGGACCAGGCATAAAACGGAATTTCCGCGTGTTTGGATCGAACACATCAACGCCTGTAATATCGTAGGGAAGAAGATCGGGAGTAAATTGAATCCTTTTAAATTCAAGGCTCTTTCTGCCGCCGTCAATCAGTTTCGCGAGCGTTTTCGCTACAGTGGTTTTTCCAAGGCCGGGATTATCGTCAATTAACACATGTCCGCCCGCTAAAACCGCCGCCATCAGCATTTCAAGAAATTCTTTTTTACCCTTGATGATCCGCGCGGCGCCTTCCAAAAGGGCAGATACAGACTCGTTTGGCTTCATTATAAAAAAATTATAACATAAAGAGAATTAGGCAGCTATACGGAATTACCAGAGAACCGGTACGCCATTCACAAAACGCCAGCATCCGTATGCGTTTGTTTCAGAATAACAGTAAATGGCTGTAGAGTTCAGTATCCTGTCATTACTGTATTGAATACCCTTTCCTCCAGACGGATTCGTGGTATCATAAGAATCTTCCCATCTTTTAAAATCTTCCCATTCCGTTTCTGTTCCGCCGTAATAAACAATAATCGGGCTGGTAATTTGTTTTTCCAAGCCAGGGTTGTCAGTATCCGGATAGTATGCGCTAAACGCATTGTCACTGATACATACCATGCTTTTCGGTATAACAACATATTGCAAGGGACTATAATCATAAATATTTAAAGTTTTAAACGCGTTAAATTCAATTTTCTTTATTCCCTCTTTTAATATAATACTTGTCAAGCCGTTGCATCTGTAAAACGCATTATTACTGATAGTTTCCACGCTGCCTGGTATCTCAACGCTCGCCAGGTTTGAGCAATAAGCGAATGCATAATAATCGATACTTGTTACACCGTCTGGAATCACAATGCTCGTAAGGTTTGTGCAGCTGGAAAATGCAGAACTGCTTATATTTGTTATACTGTTGGGTATAACTACGTTTGTAATTATTGAATTTGAAAAACCATTTCTGTTTATCGTTGTTACTGGTTTTCCCTGGTATATGGCCGGAATAATTACCTCAGAGGCGTCTGCTGAACCAATAGCGACCGAATATGCCGTGCTGTTGTCTATCAGGGTATATAAAAGACCGGGTGTAGGCAATGTAATGCCTTCTGTCACAAGCCGATTGTCGTTTATTATTATTGAATCATAACACAGCGCATGACCGGATGATGAGCCTGCTATGTTATCATTCTGGTTAGCGGCGTCTGTATACCCGGATGTTTGGCCGTTAGAACTGCTTCCATAAATAGCGCCGCCTGTTTTATCAAATGAGCCGCCAATAATATACACGCCGCCGCCGTTTAATTTTGCGAAGTTTCCAAAGACAGATCCGCCTGTCATGACAGAGGTTGCATTATATAAATGAATGCCGCCGCTGTTGTCACTGCGATTCTCATAGAACTCTCCGCCGTTCATTGTAAAGACACTGTTTTCCATGCACATCCCGCCGCCGTATGCGCTGCCATTATAAAAATTACCGCAGGAATTCCGGAAAATTTTTCCGCCGTTCATTGTGAAGGTTCCGTCTTTAACAAATACGCCGCCGCCGCCGGCGATGTAGTCGTAACCGAAGAGATCTGTGAAGGTTCCGTCTTTAATAAATCCGCCGTCGTCGCCGTCGTCTCCGTCTCCGGCGATGTAGTCGTAACCGAAGAGATTGCTGTAGTTATCAGAAATTTCTCCGCCGTTCATCGTAAAGGTCCCGCCCGCAATATATACGCCGCCGCCTCTGCGGTCGCTCACTCCATTGCCGCAAATTTCTCCGCCGTTCATTGTAAAGTATCCGCAGTCTGCATTCACGGCTCCTCCGTTGAAAGCTTCGCCTTTATTGTTTTTCAGAGTAACGCCGTCATTCATTACCAAAGCGCCGCTGTTCAGATAGATAAGAGATTGCCCGGATTTGCCGCCGCCGTCCAGCGTAATAACGCCGCTCATGCCGCTCATACCCAGAGTCAGAACAACGTTTTGATTCACAACAAAAAACGAGTTTGTAAAATCGCCGTCATTTACGGAACCTCTTTTTAATGTCACACCGTTATCTGCAATTAAAGTAATGCTTTTGTTAATTGTGACAGTGCGCAATAGTTCAATCTCGCTCCCCTGTGGAAGCAAAAACCTGATAATCGCTCCTGACGGGGCGTCATTTATTGCCTGACGCAGGCTTCCGCCGGCTGGAGAATCCAATGCATCGGACGTATTTGTAACAATGCCTCCGGAAAAATCGCTGTCATTAAAATTCAGCGCCGCGGATGTAGTCAGGTCTTTGCCGATATGTACGACTTCTGTTTTGGCTGAATAGCTGAATACTCCGCTTGATTCCCTGATTAATTCCAGTTTAATCAAGTAGAATCCTGCCGGCAGATATTCACTTTCATTGTACGGGGCGTTTAACGTTATAACGTCATTCACAGGAAGGATTTCTTCCGGCTCATCGCTTAACAGGCGCTCAATAGTAAAAGAATAGATTCTGAACCTTGCCGCGCCGGCGCCGTTATAAACTACTGTCAGGAGAAGATGCCCTTCTCCTTCGTCATAAATGGGAAGCAGGGTAACGGCGGCTTCGCCTGTTTCGCCTGCCGTAATCCGGAACGCGGCCCGTCCGTTCGCGACAGGCGCCGCTTCATCGTTTACTGTTATAAAGGCGATTACCTCTACTTCGTAGCTTCCAGGCGCAAGTATATAGCGGCTGTCCTGCGGCTGCGGCTGCTGCGCGAGAGGCTGTTCGGAGCCGGAACTGTAGAAGATGAACGCAGGTTCAAAATCAATCTCATCGGGCAGGGCTGTGCGGCCCGCAATCGGCGAAACGGAAATACGCACCGCTCCGAATCCTTCGGGTAAAGATAAATCCCGGCTGTCTGAAAAATCATTCAGGCAGCCTGTGAGTAAAAATGTTATCGCTGTTATTGTTAAAATCGCCTTTTTCATATTGTCGCTCCTAATTAAAGCAGTCTGTCAGTTATGTGTCCGCATTATAGACAGACTCTAATTAAATGCCCGCAATGCCGCCATTTTGATAGGCCATGAATTGCCCGGCGCCGTCATAGGTTCCTGTGAAAGGCGCTTGAATGTTGTAATACCAGTCATAAATGCCAAAGGCGGCCAATTACTTTCTCCCAGCGCGGCAATTTCAATATTAGCTGTCAATTTGTTATGCGCGTTAAGCGTCCATTTTCCATAACCGTCTGATTCCCCGCCAACTTTGTGAAGATCCGTCTCGTTGTCAAAAAGGAACGGTTCTGCTGCATTACCCATCATCGGCACATCAGGCGGGAAATGTTTTAACATCACTGCCCAATCAGCTTCGCTCATGCCGTCAGTCTGTCCGGCGCGGAATGCGGTATTTTGCCACCAGTTTAAGCCATTCCGCTGCTCCAATGTTACATCTTCTCCGTCCATTACCGTTATGTTTAAACCTGTTCTGTCAAAGGATTTTATTTCCATACCGGCGCGTCCGTAATTGTTATTTAATGTTCCGCCGTTATAATATCCCGCAATCCGACCAACATAACTGAAATTGCCGGTAGATGAAACATTCGGGTTTAATGCCACACAATTTTGAATAACGCCTCGATCATTTTCGCCCGCTATACCTCCGACATTGTTATTGCCGTATACAAGGCACACGGAGTAGCAGTTTCTTATTATGGCTCTGTTGCTTTCAGAGCCGGTATTGAATCCCGCTATGCCGCCGATACATTGTCCGCTGCTTCCTTCTACCGTTCCTGTTGTGAAACAGTTTTCTATCGTACCCATGGTGTTACGGCCCGCTATGCCGCCTACGTTTGAAAATCCCCTAATGGAAACGTTTTTTAATCCAAGATTTTTTACTGTGCCGCCCGCTCCGATATATCCAAACATTCCCTGATCACTGTTTACGCTGTCAATTGTCAATCCGGTAATGGTATACCCGCCGCCGTCAAAACTGCCTGTGAAAATGCCAGCAGTTTCACCTGTGCCAATCGGCGTCCAGTTGCTCATACCCGGCCTCGCCGGTTCTGACAACGTAATGTCAGCTGTCATTAAATAATGCGCGTTAAGCGTCCAGCCTCCGGCAAATGTCTGCGTTCCTGCCTTGCGCAGTTCCGCTTCGGTGGCAATACGGAACGGATTTTCCGCTGTGCCGGGTAACGCCGTATTTTCTGTTTCGCCGGGTCCTGCAACTGTAAAATAAATCCCTGTTGAATATGGGATACCGTTTATTACGGCTATTACCATTAGCTGATATGTTCCGGAATTAAAATCTTCCGCCTGAATTGTGACGCGGTCATCGTTTTGACCCGGAATTGGATAACCGTGTACAAACCATTGAATGTTGTCAAAATCGTCTGTAAAAGCGGCGGTAAAATGAGACGGCAGCCTGTTTCCGGCAAACTGCGATATTCTGACAGGGCTTTCAATATCCGGGCCGGCGGCAATTCCTCCGCGATCCGGCGACCATGATATTTCAATGTTGATGCTGTCCGGTTCAGGCTCTGGTTCAGCTCCAGGTTCTGTTGTGTAGTTCATCTGAATATCTACCGGGTTGCTGCGTCTGGCTGTTACATTAATACTTGCGGCGCCTTCGGCATATAAGTCTTCTCCCAGGAACGCCCGCACTGTTATTTCCCATTGACCCGGGTTGACCATGATCCTGGCTGTTATGACGCCGCTGTCCAGTTCAATTTCATGGTTTCCGGCTGGACCGGAAAGTGTTATTATATGCGTAAGACTGTCTGCGATTTCATGAAAAGGCTGCCAGGCTGTTCTGCCTGGGCCGAAATTTATTATAATTGCCGTTTCATTGTCCGGCTGCCAGGGGCTGAAACAGCCGGAAAACGTGAATGAACAAATAATCAGGAATAAGGATACTCTTTTCATTTGAAGCCTCAACTTGGCTTTATTATACAGAATTTTGTGGAATTATAATAGTCATCTTATTGATAATTGTGCGATAGTTTACCTGCTTGATTTTCTGGTTAGGTTATTTTATTATAAAATCAGGAATTTTCCGTGAGTTAAGAGTAATGGGGGGTGAATGGAAAATCTGAATAAAAACAGCGTACTTGTCGTTGATGATGAAAACGCAAATCTTGATGTTCTGGACGATATACTAAGACCGGAATATACAATATATACCACCAAGAACGGTTTTTCCGCCATTGAAATGGCCGGTAAGTACTTACCGGATGTTATTTTGCTTGATATTATTCTTCCTGATATTAACGGATTTCATGTTATTTCAAAATTAAAAGCTTCTGATAAAACAAAGCATATTCCTGTCATTATTATTACCGCGCTTGATACTACGGAAGATGAAGAGAAAAGCCTGGATCTTGGAGCGGCGGATTTTATTTATAAACCTTTCAGCGCGAAAGTCATTAAGTCGCGGGTGCGCAACCAGATGCAGATTATTAATCAAATTCGCGTATCAAAACAGTACGCCCATGATATGCAGCATACGCTCGCAAGACTGGAAGCGGTAGTGAATAACTTTAAAGGCATTATCTGGAGCACCGATAAAACCGGCGTTATTACTTCATTTAACGGGCAGTACCTTAGCAGCATCGGGCTCAAATCCGAGAATATTGTGGGAAAGAAAATCGAGGATGCGCGTATTATAAACAAACATCTTGATATTATGGAATATGTCAATGATACATTCAGCGAAGGCCCGCAGGACTGGATCAGCGAAATAGACGGCAGGCATTTCCGCACGCAGACCACCCTGATACGCGATGACGCCGGTAATGTGCTTGGCGTTGTCGGCAGCACAGAAGACATAACTGAACTTACCGAGCTCCAGCAGAAACTGGAAGCCGCTGTTATAAGCGCGCAGGCCGCCAATCAGGCGAAATCCGTCTTTTTGGCCAAAATGAGTCATGAGATACGCACGCCGCTTAACGCCGTTTTGTGCATATCCGAAATTCATCATCAGAGTAAAAATCTTCCGCAGGATATCAGGGAAGCGTTCACCAGAATATATAATTCGGGCGATCTGCTCATGGGAATTATAAATGATATTCTTGACATATCAAAAATTGAAGCCGGAAAACTTGAATTAATACAATCCTGCTATGATGTTCCGGGCATGATTAACGAATCTGTTGTTTTAAATTCCATTAAATACAGAAACAAGCCGATTAGGCTGATTATCAACATTGATGAGAATGTTCCGGCGCAGTTGTACGGCGATGATCTTCGCATTAAACAGATTTTAAATAATCTTTTATCCAACTCGTTTAAATATACCGCATCCGGCGAAGTGGAACTTTCGTTTAACGCTGAAGTGAACAGGGATTCTGTGACGCTTGTTATCCGCGTGCGCGACACTGGACAGGGGATGACGCAGGAACAGATAGGCATGTTATTTGACGAGTATGCGCGTTTTAATTCGGAACTGAACAAAACGACCGAAGGCACGGGTCTTGGCATGGCTATTACATATAATTTGCTGAATTTAATGAACGGCAAAATTGAAGTAGAAAGCAGTCCCGGCCGCGGCACTTTGGTTACGCTCCGTATTCCGCAGGGCAGCGCCGGAGCCGCGGCGATAGGAAAGGAAACCGCGGAAAAATTGAAACAGGTGCGTTTAAATCTTGATATAAAAGAGGAAAAACCCCAGATTAAATACGAGCAGATGCCTTTTGGTAACGTTCTTGTCGTTGATGACGCGGAAATGAATCTGTATGTAGTCAAGGGCATACTGTCGTTTTATGGGCTGCAGGTTGACACGGCGGCAAGCGGCCTTGAAGCCATTGATCTGGTAAAGCAAAATGAGTATGACATTCTTTTTATGGATCATATGATGCCGGGAATGGACGGCATAGAAACTGTAAAGAACATAAGAAAATGGGAAGAGGAACAAAGAAAAACCGGCGGCGAAAAGAACGCGGGTAAACCGGTGCCGATAATCGCATTGACAGCTAACGCGGTATCGGGAATGAGAGAAGTGTTTCTATCCAATGGTTTTGACGGGTTTTTATCAAAGCCGATTGTCGCGCAGGAGCTCGACGATATTATCAAAAAGTTTATGCCGTCCGATAAATTCCTGAGGACGGAAAACGAAGACAGCCGGCCACAGGCCGCAGAAAAAACCGAGATTGATTTCATGGATGAGATCCGCAAAATAGATGAAATAAATTCAGAAGCCGGGTTGGGGCAGTTATCCGGCATGAAGGATATTTACCGCAACGCGCTGTCCATGTATGTTAATAAAGTCTTGTTTGAGTGCGAAAAAATGACGGCGCTTCTGAACGCGAAAGATATTCATAATTTTAAAATTTCTGTGCACGCGATGAAATCAATGCTCGCCGTCATAGGCGCGTATGAACTGTCAGAGGTCGCGTATATTCTGGAAATGGCGTCGCTGAATGAAGATACGGGATACTGCACTCTGATATTCCCCGAACTGAAAGAAAAACTTTTATCCCTGTACGAAAAATTATGCGCTGTTTTCGGCAAAGCGGAAAAAGACGTTAAACATTGCGGAAAGATACTGGTAGTGGATGATGCGGTAATGATACTGTATTTGGTCAAGGAAAAATTACTGAATTACGGACTGGATGCTGACATCGCGGAAAACGGGCCGGAAGCCATTGAAAAAGTAAAAAAACTGCACGCGGAAAACGGCGGGTATGACATCATTTTCATGGATTTCATGTTACCTGATATGGACGGCATAAAAACGGCGGCGGGCATACGCGAATGGGAAAAACAGAACAATAAAAAAAGCAGCGTTATTATCGCCTTTACGGAAAAAGAAGAATCCCGTGATAAGGAAATGTTCCTGAATAACGGGTTCGACGGTTTTATGTCCAAACCTGTTTTAAACGATGAACTGGAAGATATCCTCCGTGAATGGCTTCCGTCCGCGCTGGAAAGCGTTTCAGGAAAATAACCGGCGCACGGCGGATTATTCTTTCATTTAACGTAGAAACTTTCTGGCGGGCCAAGGTAACTGGCCGGCGGCTGATTGCCTTTTCTGTATATTAAAATCCGTTCAAGCACAAGGCCGGCTTCCATAGCGCCGATTGAAATTTCCTGAACGCCTTTTTCCAGTTTAAATTCCGTTTTGCAGACGCGGATATTGTCAAGTACGCCCCTGCACCATTCTTTGTGGCCGGGGTGCCCTGCCCTGAAGCCGGTATCAACGGCGGTGATAACCTGTTCATTTGCGGCGCATCCAGCAGGAGCGGCGCATACTGAAAGCGTAAAACGCAGCGGACGCTTGTTCTGCACTGAATTTACAGGGGTAGTCCATACTTCCGCGGTATAACTGCCGGGTTCGTCAATTAAAAAACGGTAAGAAAGAACCGGCTTTTCAGCGTTAACCGCGCCGGAATCTCCGGAAAAATCCGCGGTAACCGGAAAGACCTTCATGCCGCAGCCGCTTCTGCCGTAATTTTTCAGCTCGGTAAACCTGCCCGCCAGAACGTCCTTTTTCGCGCAGAAATGATTCGCCTGTATGGCTATTACTCCGTCGTTTTCCAAAAATGTCATGGAAGGCAGATTTTGCGTATTAACAGTTTTTGCTTTAATTTCAGCGGCTACCACGGTTTCGCCGTCTTTAATCAATAAACGCGCTGTTTGTATTTCACCTGACAATTTTTGCCTGTTGCAGCCAATAATTATTTCTTCCTGAGATTCTACAGTTCCTTTCCGGGAACTGATTTCAAGCCAGTCATATTCGTCCTTTGCTTCTATTGTGTAATTAATGGCGCCAATTCCGTCGTTTGCGATTTCCAGGATTACGGAATTTACTCCCTCGTAAAGGAAATCGTTGATTATAATCGTTTCCGGGTTTCCGTATGTTTTGGAGTAAATTCTCTCACTGTCCCTGCGCGAAACAACCATGCGCGGCTTATGGGCCGGTTCCACCTGTATCCTCAGAGGATACCTGCAGTTATCATCGTTCCATTTGACAAATCCGATATGCTGTTCAAGTTCCATGCCTTTCCATTTTCCGCTTTTAAACAGCGCGAATTCTTCACATAACGCACGGTCTTCTTCGATGCACTTTGTAACAAGAGCGGCGTAATCGTTCGCGGTTTTTTTTCCCTGATTCGCGCAGTGAATATTTTTGCCCGCGTATAGATTCATCTTGAGCAGGTTGACGCTCATTTTCGCGGGGATGTATATCATGCTGTAATAGGCGTCTTTTTCATTTCCCGAAAGGGCGGAGTAAACCTGTTCGTTCAGTTTTTCCGTTTCGGCGGCGGCGCTTGACATTCTGTCTGCTTCCAGATAATGGCAGGGATGATAAATGCCCGCGTTGAGCGCTTCCGGCCTCCGCATCGCGTTCATTCTTATGTATCCGTGAAAAACACGCGCCGCCTTTTCGCGTAACGCGACGTCGGCGCCGAAAGCGGCGGGGAATGTCTTTTTCAGCCAAATTGATGTGTACTCGTCAATACTGTTGGGCGAGCCGGTTCCCCATTTTTCAAAGTCATAGGCAAGTTCCATAAAATAGGCAAGCGGCGCTTCCTGGAATTTCAAATCTCCGACATTGACAATCCATATATCCCTTACTCCGTAATCGTATGCCATGCACATCTGTTCCCATGTCCTCTCAAAAGAAGTTGACGGCATCCACTCGTAGGAAACAGGCCCTCCGTGATAATCAAAATGGTAATACATGCCAAAGCCGCCCCTGTGACCGCGGATTTCCCGCGAGGGAAGCGTTCTCATAAAACCGAAATTGTCTTCGCATAGCATACAGATAACGCCGTCCAGCTCGTCCCAGTCCTTTAACCCGGCAGTCTGCCCGCTGCCGTAGAAATATTCCTCCACTTCCTTGTACAAGGCCAGAACCTGCGGAACGCTGTCTATATCCGCATTAACATGTTTTTTTATAAGTTCCCTCTGGTTTTTTATTATGTCTTTTAACAGTTCAATGTTGTCTTTTAATGACGCGTTCTCTCCATGCATGGAACTGTCATATTCTCCGCGCATTCCTATTGTGATGATTTTTTCGTATTTGCCGCTTCTTATAAGAGCGTCTTCCCAGTATTTTAAAAGTCCTTCTTTATTGACATAGTAGTTCCAGGCATTGCCGTATTCGGAAGACGGTCCTTTTACTTTCGCCCATTCTTCGCTTGCTCGAAGGCACGGTTCATGATGCGACGAGCCGATTACTATTCCGTAAATATCAGCGAGTTCTTCGTTAAGGTTTCCCGGCCCGTCCAGCGCGAAAGAAGACGACCACATCGCCGGCCACAGGTAATTGCCTTTAAGACGCAGCAGCAGCTCAAAAACATGATCGTACATTTTAGCGTTAAAGCCGCCGAAATGATCGAATGCCCAGTTTCCAAAGCAGGGCCATTCATCGTTTATAAAGAAGCCCCGGTATTTCACGCTTGGTTCCCTGGACACAGTTTCTATCGCGCAGGCGATCTCTATTTTTTCCCTGCGTTCAGGTTCAGCGTCGCCCCAGAAGTGAAGGGGGGACACTCCGATATATTCCGACAGGGCGAACATTCCGTATATTGTTCCGCGTTTATCGCTTCCGCAGATTAAAAGGATTTTTGCCGCTGCGTTAAAAGCGCCGTCTATCAGTTTTATCTGATATACTTCCCTCCTGCCGCTGATTGCGGACGGGTCAAATCTGCCTTCGGCTACCAGTTTTTCTGTTAACGGGCTTTTTCCCAATGTCGCGAAAATTACCGCTATATCGCAATCAGCGGCATTTGGAAATGATTCTGTTATTTGCGGAAGAACGCCGTCTGCCTTTTCAAAATCCGCCGCGACTTTAACCGCGATTCTTTTTACGCCTTCAAACGCTTCGTTTTCTACAGTAAAAATAAATTTGCTCATATAAATTCCTTTGAATCAAGTATACAGTAATTCATTTATTATTTATACTGAACCGGCAGGAGTATTAAAATGAGTATTAAAAACACGCCGAAGAAAAAAGGATTCCTCGTGCGGAATTTACGGAATTTTTTTGAACACAGGGCTTTGTGGCTGTACTTTTTATATGACGAAGCCCGCAAATCGGGAGTTAAGCCCGAAAGTTATACGCCGGCCGCGATACGCCGCTGCGGAGTCTATCATGGCATGAGGGCCCTTACGGGAACGGACGCCGCCGTTCAGCCGCCGGCAGTTAAAGAAGGACATAAAGGCGGAAGCTGCCGTCTTCTGCGTAAAAAATTATTTCCGTCCGCAGGCAAGGCGATCTTTGAAATGAAATTTCTTGAACTGGACGATGATAATTTCAGCGTTGATTTTCATTACTGTCCTCTTGTAACCGCCTGGCAGAAACAGGGCTGCGCCGATGAGGAAATTGACAGACTCTGCGACTGGGCAATGGAGGGAGACCGCGGAATAGCCGAAGCCTTTGGCTGCAAACTGGAATTAAATAAAACAATAGCCAAAGGAGACGGAGTGTGCGAGATCAGAATTAAACGGAAATAAGGGTCAAAGAATTCTTTTTAAAAAATGAGCCGGAGGTTCCCATGCCCTGTCTCCATAACCTCCGCTTTGAATCCACGCGGAGGGAATGTTCCGTTCCCGCAGATACCGGTAAACAAGAATGTCCCTCTCAATACATTGATCCAAGGTTAAGCGAAGCAGGCTTGTGGAAGGAAGTCCGTCATGTTCATAAGGATCGGCGCCGTCTACAACAATCGCGAAGTCAGGGGTTTTGCCGCTGATTTTTTCCAGTTGCCTGATACCCAGCGAAAGCCGCTGTGCGTAAAACGCTTCCTCTCCCGCGCCGATGCCTATGTCAACGCAGGAAGGCAGAAGCGGCGCGCGGCCTTCTTCTGCTGACGCGATGCTTTCGCTGTCCAGAGGCCATCCGTTTGCCATGTGGATTGACAGGGTAAAGATACGCTCTTTCTCCCCCGCGAAACTGACAATTTCCGCTGTGCCGTCTCCCTTGTGCGCGTCCATGTCAATGATCCAGATGCTGCGTATTTCATGGGATAGGCAGGCGTTTTTTTCATTCAGTAACATGAATGCAGCTATCGCGATATCGTTAATCAGGCAAAAGCCGGAAGGAGAGTCGAAACGGGCATGATGCATTCCGCCTCCCAGATAATAGCAAAAGCCTGTGTCTGACAGGGCGAGCAAACACGCAAGATACGTTCCTCCCGCCTGCGCGGTTAAAATCTGAAACATATCAGATAACGGTCTTGCCGCGCGATCCGGCTCATACCGGTAAGGCCTGCCCTGGCTGTCAATCAGTTCGTATGTTTTTAAAAGCGCGTCTGTAAGCCCGTCTCCGTAAAGAGCGGCAATATATTTTTTACTGTGAACGCGCTCCATATCGGCGCGGCTGATTATCTGTCCTTCCAGTCCATGACGCGTCATTGCGGAAGAAAAATCCAGCACGTTATGCGCATTGCCCGGACTCGTGTTATTAACGCGCGCGCTGTTTAAAAATTCCAGTACGCGTTTTCCCCTGTCCGCGGGAATTGGAAGCATAATGCCGAAATCACTGTAGTTAACGATTACGGCAGGATCGTGGAGAATCATGATCTGTTAAAACGCATACGATATGGAAAGTTTCAGAAAATGGTTGTCCTTGTATTGGCCAAGCTGTCCTTTTTCGTCTCCCATAAAAAAACCGCCGGAAAAGGCAATGCGGACATCGTCATTTGTCCAGATAAGGGCCGGCATAACAGCGCAATCGCCGTCTTCGATACCCCAAACAACCGCGGCGCGCAGTTCCAGCGTGTCGCGCAGGAATCTTTTGGTAATCGTCGATGTCAGCCTGGTCGCCGTCAGCGGCATTCCGTCTTCAATGTCAAACCGGCCTGTAAATAAATTTGTGCCGCCGACCTTATCGTTCAGCAGGCGTATTGTTTCGTTTACCTGAAGATTTAAATTGATTCCCATGAATAAATCGCGGTCGAACCCCAAAGACCAGGCTAAAGACGGATTATAAACAGAACCGTCATCGCCTTTTAAATCCTCTGTTATGTTAGCTGCAAACTCAGCCCTGACGTTGAAACCCAGCAGCACCTGCGCGTAATCAAGCCCTATCTGGTGGTAAGGGTTGTACAGGTACTGCGCTGAAGGAACAGGGAAAAAATTCAATTTTACCGAAGGCTGAAATAACCGCCCGTAGTAATACTGTACGCCGATATCCGATGAGCCGATTGTCGTGGTAAAGCGAAGCCCTGTCTGCGCATAGTCAACTGTGCCAGTATCAGGCGCTGACGGCTCAAGGTCAAGGTCAATCTCAATTCCCGCCGTCATACTCATCGCCGCAGCCTGTTCAAGCAGTTTACGCTGAAAAGGCGCGGGTCCGGGCGCCCATCTGCCTTCGGCTGCAAAGCGCGCAGGCGTAAAATTGGGAACGAACACCGCTTCTATTTTTGAGTACTTGCCGAAGCGCAGCGCCGCGTGAACAAGCGGACGCGCGATTTTAGCGCCCATCAGGCTGATGTTATCCGCCATTTCCGTGAAAATTTCCGAGGAATCAAGCGGGTTAATCACGTCAAGAGGGCCGAAACTGTCGGCTTTGCCCCATGTCAGTTTCCTCAGTCCCGCTTCAATGTCAAATTTGCCGAAAAACGCGTGAAGATAAGCTTCGTCCGCCTGTACCGGAGATTCATCGGGGCTTATATTCAAATTGATAACGCCTTCCGCAAAGGATGATTTCGCTGAAAAATTCAGACTCCCGGCGAAAAAATCACCTAACGTCACATGATCCGCGCCGTCAGAAAAATCCATAATATAACCCGTAACGGAAGTTGAGATTTCCCCCTCTATGGATACTTTAAGCGCGCCTGCGCTGCCGCCTGAGATCTCTGTATCCGCTTCGTCAAACCCGAAGCTCTGCGCGTCCAGCTTCTGTCCCCGCGCCCCGCCGCTTGTAATTATTAAAATTAAAAATATTATTAATGCCTTTTTCAAATTAATCTCCTTTTAAAATCAATACGCTAATATTTCAGGTAACAAAAACTGTTAACTGCAAACTGGTCGCTGCACACTATCTGACCCTTCCCGTTTCAAGATACGCTGTTGTAAAAACACCTTCCGGTATCTGATCATTGTACTTCATAATTTCCATATAAATTGTTGTTGATGTTCCGGCGTTCACTGTTGAAATCTTTGTCAGCATCGGCGTTATATGTCCCTGTACGTCCCTGAAATCCGACATTTCCATTAATTTTACAAGTTCTCCCCGGCGGTTGTACATTTCGGATTTGTAAATTAAATAGTTTAACTTGTCCACCCATGATATTGTTTTGGAATACTGAAATGAACTGTCCCTGGGAACCGACTGGATGACATGGCAGGATCTGCCGTTCACAGGTTCTTCGCGTAACATTGTGTGGGTATCCTGCGAAACATCCCTCTCCATGGACGAGATGTCGTCATATGAAAAATCCGTTCCCATAAAACTGCCGCCGCTCTCTGACGCCGCAATCCGCCGCACTCTGCCGAGTTCCGGCAGGAATATCCAGCGATCCGAACCGCCGGACGCGTTGTCCATTGTTAAAAATCTTGTTCCCGCTACATTGGCCGGACGCTGGAATATAATTACAGTACGCGCTCCGTTGGGGCCGTCTTTTGAATATTGATCAATTAGCCTCTCCGATGTGTTTCCGTCTTTCGCGGTAATCACCATCCTGGAGCGTGAAGAAATGGTATCAGTCTTTACCCTGTTTCTCGCGGAATACATTACAGATTGCGCCGTTCCTGAATCCCCGCCTTCCTGCGCTCCCAAAAAACCGGCGGCTGCCAGAATGATTAAAACCGAATAAAAATATTTCATGTAATACTCCTTTTACTGCCATAAACGAACTTTGGCCTTATTAACATCAGCAAAGCCGGTATAACAGTAAGACTCACCAGCGTAGTCAGTACCATGCTGAATGCTACGATCATACCAAATTCTGAAATTATTTTAAAGCGCGATAACGCAAGCACTCCAAAACCGGCTCCAACGGAAATTGCCGTAACGCAAATCGCCCTGCCGCACGCGTTAAATGTCCTGCGAAGGGAATTTTCTTCCCCTTCCCTGTATTCGCGCTTGAAAAACTCAATGAAATGAATTGCGTCGTCAATTCCTATGCATACTGTAAGGCTCGCTATAAGAACAGTCCCAAGATTCAGTTTAATGCCGAAAAATCCCATTATTATAAAGTTGCAAAGAACTGCGAGTATCAGCGGGAACGCTCCTATGATTCCGGCGATTATTGATTTATGCGCGAATGCCATAATCAGGAAGATCGTAAGCACAGATATGAATATTGATATTATCTGGGAATTAATTATCAGGCCTGTTACTGCCATTTCCTGCGTTGCGCTTCCTCCTATCAATACGCTCGTGTTTTCGGGAAAATTAGCGTCAATAAAATTGTTGATTTCATCAATTACCGCCTGAATATCATTGTTGCCTGTCGCGCGAAGCTGAATTAACATTCTGATCGCCGTAGGTTCCAGAGGATCATTTGAATAACCTGAATCTTCGTCACCGGCAAGCAGAACAAGATAATTCGCGATCAGCCGCTGAAGGTCTTCGGGAGTTTTTTTTGCGTAACGCGCGGGATATTCCGGTATTTCGTAATACGCCATGCCGTCATAATTGGTGTGCCGTTTCAGCTCACGCACAATATCGCTGCCGCTGGATTTTCCCGAGATGCCGCCGGCGCTGTCAAGGATTTCAAGAATATCCGACGTTTTGTACTGATTAAGGCTGAAACGGTTTTCCGGTTCTGTTATTTCCGCCGGATCTGCCGCCGGATCTGCTGCCCTTGCGTAAGACGCGGTTTCGGCAAAACCAAAACCGCCGAAGCCGAAATCTCCTGTATCGCCGAAAACAATGCTGTCAGTGTTATCTGACACGGCGCTCCGCAGTCCTTCTGGGTTCTGATCGACATTAAACACCTGATTGATTCGCTTGATAATATCCGTAAAACCGGCGGTTTTGCCGACATCAGGAACCCAGTCTGTAAGATACGCGGACAGCCTGTCAATTGCGCATAATACATCGGGGTGGAGCAGTTCTTCGGTTGTGCCGCAGCGGATAACCAGGTTTAGTTCCTTTGAGCCTGCAAACTGCTCGCGGATAAACCTGTCCGAGCGGCTGATGTCAGTCTCATTTCTGAAAAATTCCACAACAGAATTGTCCACGCTTATTCTGGAAATTCCGTACAGTGAAACAATTATTATTATCAGCGCCATCACAAGCACGAGGATTTTTTTTTGCGCGATGCTCAGGAAAATATCCGCGACTATATTGGTAAAACGGTCGTTATGCGCGTTTTCGGAATGTTCTTCGGCGCTTAATGAAGGATAAATTCTGGAATAGCGAAGAAGTAATACGGAAGGAATAAACAGTATTGCCATTATATAGACAGAAACAACGCCTGCGCTGGCGCATACTCCGAATTCCCTCATCGGGATAATCGGTGTAAAACAAAATGAAATAAAACCTGTTATTGTTGTAACCGCCGCAAGCGATACCGGTTTAATCATTTTCCTCATCAGCTCAAAAACAATCTGCCGGTGTTCCTCTATCGATAATATTCTGCCGCCGGTGTCTTTGGCGTAATGGGTTACAATATGAACGCCGTAAGCGTGGCCGACCGCCACCAGAATTACCGGAAGGATTGTTGTTATAATTGAAAGTCTCAGTCCCGCAAGAGACGCAAGACCGATAGTCCAGACAACAGCGATTAAAACTGTTAAAAGCGGCAAAGCGACAAAAACCATTCGCATCCTGCGGGCGCTGCGCCTGAACGAGAAATACAGCATTCCGAGCACCACAATTACGACAAGCGGTATCAGAAGAAGATTATCCGCGATGATAGATTCATTAATGGTCGCGTTCATAATCGGCTGGCCTGTAAAATATATTTCCGCTTCTCCTGTAAAAATTTCTGCGGCAATTTCCCTTATTTTCCTGATGGTTTTCGCTACTTCCGGACGGCCGGAGTCAGCTGTCATTACATCCAGAGTGATAAGTATCTGCGTGGAAGAAAGATCGGCGGAAACAAGAGAATCGCGGAATAAATCCCAGGAGGCGATACGCCGTTTCAGTTCATCAATCTCTTCATGGGTTCCGCCGAAATTTTCAGGCACAAGGTCGGAAACTATGACGCTCTGCGCGTCTCCTGTTATGTATTGAGTTGACATAATCGAATTGACTGATTTTACAAACGGAACGGCTTCAACCGACTGCGAATATTCCCGGATCTTTGCCAGAAAATTTTTATCGAAAATTGTTCTGTACGGACGCTCAAGCCCTACAAGGATTATTAACTGCCCGCCGAATGTGTTATCGATATAATCCGATATTATTTTTGCCTTGTTTCTGTCCGGCAAAAAACGGATATTGTTATTGTCCAGCCGCACGCGGGGAAGCTGGAATCCCAGAAATACCGTAATTGCGATAATTATGCCGGCTATCAATGCCGGTTTTTTAAATAATTTTTCCATAATTGACTCTTTTGAAAAAGTATACAACACTATAAATTAAGCGCAACATACAGTTCATTTAAATATGTACTGTGCTGAACAGAACAGCCTGTTTTGTTCAATTCAGTATATTTTTCGGGAATTTGTAAAGGGAATCCTGATTATGGAAAAAAACGAAAACCAGCACCGGAAAATCCGTTATTCAAAGATGGTATTGCGGGACAGCCTAATGGAGCTGATGAAAACCAAATCCATTCTGAGCATATCGATCAAGGATATCTGCCAGCTCGCCGATGTAAGCCGTTCAACTTTTTACGCTCATTATAAAGATCAGTACGATTTACTGCGGCAGGTAGAAGAGGAGACCCTTGATTATTTTGAGGATATGCTTAACAAGTACAGGGATATTCACAGCAAAAAAGAGACTACAAAGATGGTTGAAGAAATGCTGACCTATATTGCAAATAACAGAAATTCCATTCAGGTGCTGCTGAGCGAAAACGGCGACATCGGGTTTCAAAAGAAAATGTTTCAGCATTTTACCAATCATAATCAGATAAAAAGGTATTTATCGGAGAAACGGCAGGAAGATGAAGCCAGAGCTTTCTATTCAGTCTTCCTGGTGCACGGCGCTATCGGGCTTGTTCAGCACTGGTTAAAAAATGATCCTTCCATGCCGGTTCCCACGCTTGCCAAAATGCTTCTCAAGTGGACTGAATGATTTATAAATTATTTACGAATCGTTAAAAAAGAGTTATAATATTTATATATAAATACTCGCTTTTTGGAGGAAAAATGGCAGATAAAAAAATCGCGAAAGAAGCTGTTGTTTTATACCACAGGGGCAATCAGGCGGGAATGCGCAACGATCACGCAAAGTCCTTTGAATATTACCTAAAGTCAGCGGGATATGATTATGCCCCGGCTCAGTTTAGCCTCGGCGTTTGTTATGAAAAGGGCCACGGAGTGCCTTTCAATTTAAATAAAGCCGTTGAATATTACCGGAAATCCGCCGATCAGGGTTATGCTCCGGCTCAGAGCAATCTGGGATGGTGTTATGAAAGCGGCAACGGAGTGGAACCCAATTTATCCACAGCTATAGATTATTACATGAAAGCCGCTGATCAGGGATACTCTCCTGCTCAGGGGAATCTGGGTTTCTGTTATGAAAACGGCAACGGCGTGGACAAGGATATTCCTGCAGCGGTTGAATTCTACAGAAAAGCCGCAATGTCAGGTAATACTTTCGCGCAGTATAATCTGGGAGCGTGTTATGAAAACGGCAAAGGCGTCGCCGCTGATCTTGAAAAAGCGATAGAATGGTACCGGAAGTCCGCTGAACACGGTTACGCCCCGGCTCAGAATTATCTGGGAAGCTGCTACGAGAATGGTAAAGGCATGCCTAAAAATCCGGTTAAAGCGTTTGAATGGTATAATTATGCCGCGGTTCAGGGATATTCCATTGCTAAATTTAATATTGATAATCTAAAAAAGCAGGGTCTAATTTAGATTTTTACACTGATGATCTGACTTTTCTCTCCAATCCTGAAAAATTCCGTTTTTACCGGCTCTCCTTCGGCGCATTCAATAACCGCGAATGTCGCGCCGATTCTGCTGCGCGGACGCCCTATGCTGCCGGGGTTAACAAGAGTTATTCCGTCCATTGTTTCGCAGAACGGAACATGACTGTGGCCGAACAGCGCGACACCGGCGTCCGAGTTACGGGCGGATGAAATGAGCGCGTGATAACCGCCGTACAAACTGTGGCGGTGGCCGTGGCACATATAAAAACGGTGTTCGCAGAATTCAAAGATAACTGCCTGCGGCGTTGAATAGTCAAAATCGTTGTTTCCGCTTACATACTGCCAGTCGCAGAAAAATCCCGCCGCGTCCGCAGCAGGGCTCAGATCCGCGATACCGTCTCCGCAAAAAGCGGCGCCGCAAATCGTGTCTTTCGGCGGTATGCGATCTCTTGCCCAGCTAAAAACGGTTTTTAATGCAGAAACTTTGCCGTGGGAATCTGAAAGCACAAGAATTTTTTTGCCGTTCATGGCTGTTGCTAGCCGCGGCTATCCTTGCGGCGCGTACCGACAAAACGGGCAAAATCATTAATATTTTTTACCGTGATGCGGTCAGGGAATATCTCTATCCGGTGCTGATTTACAAAGTGCCCAAGAATATCCCTTGCTTCGTTTACGCTCATTCCGGCCCAGTGAGCCACGCCTTCAACCGTAGTTTTAAATTCCCTTTTGGTTGACGATCTGTCCGTATTGGTTATAGTTTCATCGAGCATTAAAAACACATCGGCTATTTTCGCCTGCGGTTCCTGCAGGGTAAGAATCATGAAACGCCTTTTTGAATCGTATATGCGCTTGCAGAACATCTTAAGCAGTTTAAGCGCAATCTGCGGATTGCCCAGAAGGAGAATTTCAAAATTCTGGGTATTGAATTCCAGCACTTTTACTTCATCAAGCGCGATGGCGGTCGCCGAGCGGGGGGAATTTTCCAGGATTGCCATTTCTCCGAACATTTCGGAAGGCTGCAGAATATCCAGAGTTCTTTCAAAATCGCCTATCAGTTTTACAAGCTGCACCCTGCCTGACTGAATTAAATAAAAAGTATCGCCTGGTTCAAACTCGGAGAAAATCATCTCGCCGGCGTTAAATGTTCTTGTAAACCGTCCAAACGCGGATAAATCCATCGCCATTTTAAACTCCTGCCGCCGGCTTATAAAAGGCTCAGCGCTCTTTTTACCTTTACTGTTGTTTCATCATCGCCTTCGCTCATTGAAAGAACTTTCTTGTAGAAGGCCGCGGCCTGATCTTTTTTTCCCATTTTTTCATTGCTCTGCCCCATGATGAATACCGCCTCTTTCAGGCCGGGATGTTTCGGATATTTTGTCAGCATATTTGTTATATATTTTATGCATTCATCATATTTATTCATCAGGAACATGCACTGGCCTATTTCAAAAGACGCCTTCGCGGTCAGTTCCGGATCGCTGTCATAACCGTCAACTATTGTCTTAAAGGTCATCATCGCTTCCTGATATTTTCCCTGCGATACCAGATTGACCGCCCTGTAATAGGAAGACGATGCTCCGGCGGAAGCGCCTGCGGAAGCTGACGCGCTGCTGACTGCGACAGAAGGGCCTTTCCCGTTTCCGTATTTGGCAAAGGAGGTTTCCGCCAGCTCATAATTTTTCGCGGCCGCGAGCGCGTTTTTCCCGGAAGGATAAAATGTCAGATAACGGTTGAACACATGCTTGGCCTGGGAGAAGCGTTTGTTTTTAAGGTAAAATTCCCCTACGCTGAAAAGGCTGTCGGCGGGGGGCTGCTCTTCCTTTGCCATTAGCTTGGATACCTGCTTGTGTATCCGCCGCAGCTGGTTGGAAAAAACCTTAAGCATTTTCATAATAATTCTGGAATTCGCCATCGCCACATTTTCAAATTCTGGAACTGTAAACGCCATAACGGAAGTGTTATCTGACAGCGCCATCGCGTTTTCTTCGTATGGATAGCGTCCCAGAGCCGGTTTTACTCCGAAAAATTCTCCCGGCTGCACTGAATCTCTTATATCCGCTCCGGTTTCAATATCCTGATATACAAGGCTCACCTTTCCGCTTTGAAGGATAAATATCCTTTCCGCCGCGTCTCCCTGAAAGTAAATAAGAGAACCTGACTGATATAGAAGCGGTTTTGGCATCAGTTTCCTTCTCCGGCGGCGTTTTCCTGCGGTTCGGCGGGTTCAAAAGGCAGGTAATCCAGCTTTTTCCCAAAGCCGATTTTCCTTCTGATTTCCCTGTAAAGACCGGCAGGATCGCCTTTGACAAACATTTCTTTTTTTCCCGTCTTTATTTGCGTATAACCGGAAGGCAGCTTTCCGCCGAAAATGTCAAGAAAACGGATCTCGCCGTAAACCGGCCGGCCCGCAAGAGTCAGCAGTTCAATATCCTGCATACCCGAGCTGACAAGGTTTTCGTACGGGTCATCGTTCTTCGCTTTCAGCACAAGAATGTCACCTAACTTGCCTTCTTCCAGAGAGCCGATTCTGTCCTGCATCCAGAACGCTTTCGCCGCGTTTATGGTTATCATTTCGAAGATTTTTTTCGCCGGAAGGTCTTCGCCGTAGAGTTTCCGGTACAATTCCCTGTCGAACTTTATTTCGTCAAGAAGATTGGCGGAACCGGTCGCAGAAGAATCCGTTCCGATTGTAAGATTAACTCCGGCTTTGATCATCTTGCGCACTTTGGACGTTACGTTAAACATAAACATGTTGGAAAAACCGCACCAGGAAACGCTGGCTCCCGCTTTCGCGACTTTTCTGATGTCCTCGTCGCTGAACGCGATGCAGTGAACCAGCAGGCAGTGGCTGTCCAGTATTTTCGCATTTTCCAGAGTCTCCACCCCCCGCATCGCCTCATCGTCAAATCCTTCGTCAAGATGAGTGATAAACGGCCATTTGTTTTTTACAGCGCGCTCATGTTCAATTTCTATGCCGTCGCCCCATTTAAGATCGTAAGAAGACGCTTCATGGGAAAGGCAGTACTCCTGAATTGCCCTGATTGGAAGGGTCGGCAGTATCTGGCTGTTAAAATGATGCGGGAAATGATCGTTGACTGTAGTAACGCCGGAGAACAGGCATTTGTAACCGGAGAGCGCGTAAAGGTCTTCCCTCGCCAGCCGGGAACGTTCCTTAAATGTTTCTGACGCTTTAAAATCATTATCCCACGGCAGCCATGTTAAATAAAAGCAGCCTTTTTTTGGGCCAACAGGCGGACGATAATTCCCCTGCAAATGGTCATGGGTATTAATTAAAGAAGGATAAACACAGGATTTACCCTTCAAATCGATTTTTACCGTTGTTTTATCAACATTACCGCCCGGAGATGCAATTTTTTCCCCTTTGACTCCCAAATCACCGGTATGTGTTTTTTTACCCGGAGAAACCATTACTCCGTTTGCTAAGGTATAATCAAACACTTACGGACCGTCCTTTTCATTTTAATATGCGGTATTAATATAACGCATATTATTATTTTAAGCAAAAAAGCCCTGTTAATCAATGAGTACGCCGGCTTACTTTTATATATTATCGGTTGAGATGCTGAATTTGCGGTAATTAATTGCTACAATATCATAAATGGTGGATTTGCATACTCATTCCAATATTTCTGACGGAGATTTTAGCCCTGATTTGCTGATTAAAGAAGCAGTCAGACAGAGTCTTCGCGCTATCGCGCTTACCGATCATGATACCATCAACGGTCTTGAATGCGCTGAAAAAGCCGCCGCCGAAGTACAGGATTCTTTTTTTAATAAAAACGGCGCCGCTTTCCGTTTTATCCCCGGTATTGAGATTGAAATTAACGCCGCCAAATTGCCGTATGGAATGGCAAGACCGGGACCGGGTGGCGAATTTCACCTGCTTGGACTTGGAATCAAAGCGCCAACAGCACATTTTATTGACGCGATTGACAAATTGGCGCTGCGAAGGGAGGCGCGTAACCGTGAAATTCTGGACAGGATGCACGAGTTGAGCATTGAAGCGACATGGGATGAGTTTTTATCTCTTTGCGGAGGCAATACGCCGGGCCGTCCTCACTTCGCGAAACTTTTGGTAAAGCACAAAATCGTCAGAAACGTAAATCAGGCGTTTGCCCGCTATCTTGGTACAGGAAAGCCCCTTTATGTGCCCAAGGACGGAATGGTTTTTGAAGAAGCGGTTGCCATAATCCGCGAATCCGGCGGCATACCGGTTCTGGCGCACCCTGTTTCGCTCTATGTGGCATGGGGGCGTCTTCCCGATCTGATAAAAACGCTGAAAGAAATGGGGCTGATGGGGCTTGAAGCATGGCACCCTAACACAAAACCCGGCTCCTGCCGCCGGCTTGAGGCTCTTGGCAGGTCTTTGGATCTTTACATTACCGAAGGCAGCGATTTCCACGGTTGTACACGCCCTGACCGCAAAATTGGCTATTCCGGCAAGAACAGGAAAATCAGCGATGCGGTTCTTGAAGCAATTCCTGAATTGGCAGGTATTTAGTCTGTCTATAATGTGTCTACATTTTTTATAGATAGATTCTAATTAACTATTCAAGGCACTCTTTGATCCATTCCGGGTGGTTTCTTGCTTTATCCAGGAGTTTTGCCATAACAGTGGTATAACCGTCTCCCATGGATTTCCACCAGCTTATCGTGGAAGCTCCCAACCGCAGCGAAAACATTTTCTTTTGTTTTTCACGCTTTTTAATTGCCCAAAGCCGCATCTGCTCCATTTCTTCCTTTGTCTGTTCAGGAATATCGCTGAAATCTATAGGCCTGTCTTTTAGGGCTTCCAGCCTTTTAAGAGCTTCTTCTGATAATTTGTAATTCTCATCACGTATAAAATGAATCGTAGCCATAAAAATACTTCTCCTCTTCTTTTTTTTCTGCTTTACGTGCTGAAATAATTCGGATTACCTTATTTCTTTCCATAAAAGAGTACTGCGAGTATGATTGTGCCGCTAAGCCCAATCACCTTCCATCGGTCTTCAAAAAAACTGTGCGTCCAATCGTACATTTCAATATGTTTGGGATCGTAGAATATTTCCGTTGCTTCCTCAAAGGAAACACCGTGTTTTCTTTGATTCTTCCTGTTTTTCTTGTCGTCCCATGTAAATTCTATTCTCATTGTAATCCTCCTGATTGATTTTGTCAATACATTTGTATTGACGTTATAAAATTTAAATTGAAAGAATATCCCAGGGGTCTTCGCCTAACCGGCGAAACTGGATTGCCTCTTCCATGTCTTCCATTTCGATGATTTCCCTGCCCGCCAGGTCGGAGATCGTCCTTGCAACCCGCAAAACACCGTGGTAAGCCCTGCCTGAAAATCCCAATTTGGAGGCTGTCCTGTGAAGCCCGCCTTCCGCTTCCGCGCTCATGGGGCAGAAGACGGAGGCTCTCCCCGCCGGAAGAAGCGCGTTACGGCGGATGCCTGTCCCTTTAAAACGCCGTCTCTGAATTTCTACCGCCGCTCTGACTCTGCGGGCGATTTCCGCGCTTGAGGAACATCCGTTTTTTTCACAAGCGTTCCGCCTTGTGCTCATTTCTTCAATTTTCGGCGGCAGGACAGCGACCCGTATTTCCACACGGTCGAGCAGCGCGCCGCCGAACCTGCGCCAGTAGCGGTTGATTTCCTCCGGTGAGCAGAAACAGCTGCTTCCCGCGCTGTCCGAGTCGCGGATACCCAGACGGCCGCAGGGGCAGGAGTTCGCTGTCATTAACAGCTGGAATTCCGCGGGAAGACGCAGCGGCCCTTCCGCTCTTACGATGCTTATCACCCTGTCTTCCAGAGGCTCTCGTAATGCCTGTAGTACATTTATTTTAAATTCCGGAGCTTCGTCCAGATAAAGCACGCCAAAGTGGGCAAGGCTGATTTCGCCGGGACGCGGCATCCTGCCGCCGCCAAGGATGCCTTCGGCGCTTGCCGAATGATGCGGGGCGCGGAAGGGCGGATGGGTAATGAGGCGTTCAATGAATCGCTGCGCGGAGCCGCACGCCGCGCTGGCTGCGTCGTCCGCTAACGGGCCCGCAAGGCTGTAAAGTCTTGTAACTTCGACCGCTTCGTCAGCCGCCAGCGGCGCCATTATGGAAGGCAGCCGTCTTGCGAGCATTGTCTTTCCCGCGCCCGGCGGCCCGAAAACCAGCATATTGTGTCCGCCGGCGGCGGCTATTTCAAGCGCGCGCTTGTAAACAGCCTGCCCCCGCACATCGGAAAAGTCGCCTGTGTCATGTGAAACTGCTTGGGCTGTACCAACAGCCCCTGCCGCGGGATTGATCGGGCAGGGCAGCGCGCCTGTTTCCTCTCTTATAAACAGCGCGTGAACTGCGCCCTGAAGATTTTCCGCGGCGGTAAAACGTGAAGCCAGGATTGCCGCTTCCGCGGCGTTTTCCGCCGGTACGATAAACTCGGTAATGCCTTCTTCAAGAGCGGCGGCGATGGCCGCAAGCACACCCCGCACCGGCCTGATTCTGCCAGACAGCTCAAGTTCTCCCATTACAAGTAAATTTCCTGAAACCGGCGCAATGCCCGCCGCCGCCATTACCGAAAGGGCGATTGGCAGATCAAGCGCGGCTCCGGCTTTTTTCATTCCCGCAGGCGCGAGATTAATCAATATCCTGTCCAGCGGAAAACTGAACCCTGAATTACGGAAAGCGGCGCGGACGCGATCCCTCGCTTCACGGACAGCTCCATCGGCAAGCCCTGTAATATCAACACCCGGAATGCCTCTGCGAATATCCGCCTCAACCCGGATAATAATTCCTCCTGCCCCATAAGGCATATACGCCATCACGCTCATAAATCACCCCTGATAAATTGCTGCTGCCGTCAGCCGGAAGGCAACGCCTGAACATATAAAAGAAATTTTTATGAACAGGTACATATATATAGGCGCGCGTATGCACAGCGCTTTGGTCTGGATAGAAATTTTTATGGATGAAACCGGAAGTATTAACTGACGGAAAGCGCGGCCTTCTTGTCGGCGGTTACTGGGGCATAAGCCGCCACATCAACTGCAATGTCTGTCCGTAAAGTAACTGACTTTGGACAGACACTGTTTAAATGGCTGATAATATGTTAAAATATAATAGAGTTGTTCGATAACTTCAGTTATTGAACAACTTCCTTATAAAAATGGCATTTTCGCAGTCTTCAGACGAGAAAATGCCGGATTTGTGAGACAACTAACTTCGAACCGAAGGTTCGCAGTTGTCGAACAAGTCCAATTAAATTAACAGTACAAATTTATTATAGGAGTAAAATTATGAAAAATAAAAATCGCGCTGTATTCATATCATCAATGTTCATTTTATTGATTATTTTTATATTTACCGCTTGTCAGACATACAGAGAAATAACGAAAAGCGATATGGAAAAATTTTTTGATACCCACAGGGGTTTTCCTGATACTCTTTCAAATTCATTCAAAGTCTACGGCTTTGCGAATCCTGTGGCAACGCAGGCTTTCGGCGCCGATCCTACGGCGCTGGTGTACAACGATCGCGTATATCTTTACATGAGCAACGATACTTTTCTTTACGATGATAATGGTTATGTGCATTATGAGACGCAGACAGCGGAAACATTTTCTTACGGCAAGGGGATTCAGGGAATTCGGGTATTATCTTCAGAGGACCTTGTGAATTGGACATGTCACGGGGCGTTTAACATTACAGGTCCCGAGAATACCAATCCGCTGATTGACAGCGCTGAATGGGACGATTCGCAACTGGTAGAAATTTCCGGCGTTAACAGATCATGGGCGCCGGCCGCCGCATGGAAGATGATCGATGGAAAGCCGAAATTCTTTTTATACTGGGGTAACGGCGGAAGCGGCGTGAGCGTTGTTACGGCTGACAGTCCAACTGGACCCTGGACGTATCCGCTTGGCAGAAGAATGTTAATAACCCGAAACACTCCGAACTGCGATAATGTGCACTTTCTTTTTGATCCCGGCGTTGTAATAGATAACGAAGGCAATGGTTATCTTTTTTTCGGCGGCGGCGATAATATAAGCGTTGCAGGCGGCGGCGCTACAATGGCGGATACCAAAATGGCGCGCCGTGTAAAACTTAACCCTGACATGATTAGCCTTGCGGAAGATCCCGAGCAATGGCGCGTGCCTTACATGTTCGAGGCAAGCGAGATAGCGAATATCGGCGGTAAATATTATTATATGTACAGTACGCATAACAGCACCGAAGGAAATCCTTTCGGGCTTGGGAATGCAGTACTGGCATACATGGTGTCTTCAGACGGCCCGTTTGGGAATTACACGGATCCAAAAACAGTTCTTAATCATCCGCAAAGGGCGCTTGGTACGCGGGATTCAAACAACCACGGCGTGATGTTTGAGTTCAAGGGACAGGCATACATTGCGTATCACACGCAAATGCTCGCGGAGGCAATGGGTATCTTCCGTTACCGCGCAACTCATATCGACAGGATGAATATGGACAGTAACGGCATAATCGAAGAAATTCCGCTGACGAGAAAAGGCGCCGCGCAGGCAGGTCATTTGAATCCTTATATCGTAAACGAAGCTGAAACAATCGGAGTTCAGGGCGGCATTTATACAAGACCGCACTCTGAAGCTGGAAACAAAACGGTTGTTACAAGTATTGATACCGGAGACTGGGTGCTGGTATACGGCGTTGATTTTGACAGCGGAGCCAATAAATTTTCAGCTATAGTGCGGATACCTGAAAGGGATAAATATACCGGCGCGATAGAACTGCGTATAAATCCGGAGGCTGACGGCCACACAGACGCGAATACAAATCTTAACGCTGTCAAAACAACCAGAATCAAGGGAGGAGAAGTAATCGGCCGGGTACCGGTTCGTGCAAAACCAGGGGAAAAAGGCAAATTCATCACAGTAACAGTAGATTTGGATAAAACTGTCACCGGTATAAATGATCTGGTTTTTGTTTTTTACAGCAGCCTTGGAGTAAAGCCTTTAACGATATTTCCTGATAACAGGCATAAAGACGCTTTTGAATTTGATCAATGGCAGTTTCACAAGTAATTTAATATGGAACTGTTTTTGCAATGCTGGGGCGGAGCCTGTTATTTCCTTTCAAAAGTTTTTATTGTCCGCTCTTTATTTGCGGACAATGAAAGGAACTGGCGTCTTACAGGCTGGATAATTTATTTGGCCGGTTTGCCCGTGTGGGTTTTTTTATTGGCAAGCAGGCAGAACTGGATCGCTGCGGCGATTGAAACAGCGGGAATGCCGGCGATAATTCTTGGAATTGTTTTAACATGGAAGCAAACCAACTCGCCTGGCAAATATGTTGACTGGTCCATACGAATATTCACTTTATTAATGATACTGTTGGGAACATCCTGCAGCATTTATGTTTTTAACGGCATAAAAACATTTTCACAAATACTGGAAATACTGATTATTTTCGGTTACCTCGTCAGTAATTATCTGCTTGCGAAAAAGAATCCATACGCATGGCTCATGTTCATGGTAGGGCTTACAAGTATGAGTATATTAATGTATATGCAGGGCAATATAATATTATGCATTCAGCAGATAATATCAATGATACCGGTAATGATCGGATTTTTCAAGGCAAGGAAAAAAATTATTTAGATGGATACAGGCCTTGGATTCAAACACTGGCGCGTTATTGATCTTGTTGGCTCTTAATATGCCTTGTTAATTTTTACCATCAGCGTGTTTTTGCGCGTTTCCGTCTTTACCGCAGTTCGTCCTCGATCCGTCTTTGCGGTGATACTCCTGGCATGCTTTACAGTCGCCGTGGCGGCTGCATGGATATGTGCATTTACATTCACTGTTTTTATCCGGCATTGTTTTCTCCTTCCAATTTATAGACAAATTTATTTTATTATATTTCCCTCCGCTTGACAAGACTACTATACTTTAATATAGTAATTATCAAATGAGGAAATTCGAAGTAGTGTCTCCGTTTAAACCAGCAGGCGATCAGGGCGAAGCTATTGCCTCTCTTGCGGACGGTATAAAAGCCGGAGACAAGTACCAGACATTGCAGGGCGTCACTGGTTCTGGCAAAACATTTACAATGGCGAAAATTATCGAAGCGGTGCAGATGCCCACGCTTGTGGTGAGCCACAATAAAACTCTCGCGGCGCAGCTTTACCGCGAGTTTAAAAGTTTTTTTCCCAATAACGCAGTTGAGTACTTTGTTTCCTATTACGACTACTATCAGCCGGAAGCGTATGTGGCGAGCCGCGATCTGTATATCGAAAAGGACGCTTCCATAAACGAAGAGATAGAACGCATGAGGCTTTCCGCGGCGAGAAGCATGATGGAACGCGAAGACGTTATTATCGTGGCGACTGTGTCCTGCATTTACGGTATGGTAACGCCCGATGTTTATAAAAAAATGACCGCTACTTTTTCAATGGGTGAAACCGTTGATGTAGACTCGCTTATCCGCCGCTTTGTTGAACTTCAGTATGAGCGCAACGACGCTGTCCTTGAGCGCGGCCGTTTCCGTCGCCGGGGCGACACGCTGGAAATTTATCCCGCATACATGGAAGAAGCGTACCGCGTTGATCTTGACTGGGATCGCGTTGAGCGGATACGGCGATTCAACCCTGTGTCAGGTGAAATGCTGGAGGACCTTGACCGCGCTCTTATTTACCCGGCGAAACAGTTTGTCATGCCCGCAGATATGATACAAAACGCGATGGGGGCAATCAGGCAGGAACTTGCAAGCCGCCTTGAGCATTTTAAAAATAACGGCAAAATTATGGAAGCCGAGCGTCTTAAAACCCGCGTCGAGTACGACATCGAAATGTTAACTGAAATTGGCCATTGCCCCGGCATCGAAAATTATTCCGCTCTTCTGGCAGGCCGCAAACAAGGAGAATCTCCGGACACGTTAGTTGATTATCTTCCCAAAAAGCATCTGACATTCATCGATGAAAGCCATGTCACCCTGCCTCAGTTAGGCGCAATGTACGCCGGTGATCGCAGCCGAAAACAGACTCTTGTCGATTACGGCTTCCGCCTGCCTTCCGCGCTTGACAACCGTCCCCTCCGCTACGATGAATTCGCAGACAGGCTGGATAAAACCGTATTCGTCTCCGCTACGCCCGGCAAGACCGAGATTGAACAGTCGGCGCGTGTTGTGCAGCAGCTTATCCGCCCAACCGGCCTTTTGGACCCGGAAATTGAAGTGCGCCAGAGCGAAGGCCAGATGGAAGACATCTACGGAGAAGTGCAGAAACGCATAAAGGCCGGAGAGCGTTCGCTCATCCTTACCCTGACAAAAAAAATGGCGGAAGACCTTACCGATTACCTTTCCGGCCTTGGGCTGAAAGTACGCTATATTCACAGCGAAGTGGAAACCATTGAACGCGTTGAGATTCTGACGCAGCTCCGTCAGGGAGAATTTGACATTCTTGTGGGAATCAACCTGTTACGTGAAGGAATTGACCTTCCGGAAGTTTCGTTCATCGCGATTCTTGACGCCGATAAAATTGGGTTTTTACGCTCGCTTACAAGCCTTGTGCAGATAATCGGGCGGGCTGCGCGTAACGCCGCCGGAAAGGTAATAATGTACGCTGACCGCATGAGCGAGGCGATGGAAAAGGCAATTGCCGAGACAAACCGGCGGCGGGAAATTCAGCTTGCGTACAATAAAAAACACGGAATAACGCCGGAGACGGTTAAAAAAGCAATCTCTGAAATACTGACGCGCCATATTGAAGAAGCGGATAACGCCGCTTCAAATACGATTGATGTTCTTAAAAAATCGTACAATGTGCTGATTCCCGCCCAGCGCAAACAGCTTATCAGGGCTCTGGAGAACGAAATGCTTGAACACGCGAAAAATCTTGAGTTTGAACAAGCGGCTGCAATCAGGGATGAGATCGCAAGGATAAAGGATTTTTCCGTTTAACAGGAAATTCCGCGTAATTAATGAAGGTGTCCAAAGAAGTTTTCCAACTTTACGGACACCGCCTTAACATTTTTTTTTATTTCCACTAAACTTGCTGTATGGAAAAGCTGAGTATCCTTATCCCCAAGGGGAGAATTTTTGACAATGTAAGCCGCCTTTTTTCGGAGGCGGGTTTTCCCTTCACCCTGACTGACAGGACATACAGACCCGAACTCGGAGCGGACTGGATGGAATCAAAAATCATGAAGCCTCAGAATGTCGGGGAGCTTCTTGAACTTGGCAGCCACGACGTGGGTTTTACAGGAATTGACTGGATAAAGGAAAGCGGCGCGGATGTGCAGGAGATACTCGACCTGGGTTTTGACAAGGTACGAATTGTCGCCGCGGTTCCCGATGATTATGATGAAGAAAAGCTGCGCTCCAGAAAACTTGTGGTTGCGACAGAATATGTCAATCTTGCCGGAGAGTGGCTTAAAAATTCCGGCTACAGTTACCGAACGCTGAGAACCTTCGGCGCGACGGAAGTTTTCCCGCCGGATGACGCGGACATGATCATCGACAATACATCCTCCGGAAGAACGCTGAAAGATAACGGGCTGAAAATAGTCGGCACATTGCTGGAATCGTCCACACGTTTTGTCGCGTCACGCCGCGCTCTGGAGAACGCGGAAAAGAAAAGCCGCATAGAAGAGCTTGCCATGCTTTTCCGCGCCGTTCTTGACGCACGTGAGCGCGTAATGCTCGAAATGAACATTCCAAAGGAGCAGTTTGAATCTCTGGCCAGCCTTCCGGCGATGCGCAGCCCGACTGTCGCTCCGCTTTACGGAGACGCCGGTTTTGCCGTAAAGATCGCTGTGAAAAAATGCGAAGTCCCCGATATAATTCCGAAACTGAAAAAACTCGGCGCGGTTGACATTGTGGAATACGATCTGCGGAAAGTGGTTCCCTGAACGGAACTGTTTATTTTTTTCTTTAACAAATTAAACATCTTGGCAGGAATTGCGTCTTATTATATAATATTTGCATGAATGATGTGAGAATGTATATTGGCATAGATCCTCAAATTCGTTTCGGAAAACCCTGTATAAGGGGCACAAGAATAACTGTTGGTGATATATTGCAATGGCTTTCGAGCGGAATGACTGAACAGGAAATAATAGACGACTATCCTGAACTTCAAAAAATCCATATTAGAGCGGCATTAGCTTTTGCGGCGGAAAGAGATTCTATTACAAAAGTGGTAGTGCATGAAACTGTTGCTTGATGCAAATTTATCCTGGCGTTTAATACCTGTACTGTCAGAACATTTTGGAGAATGTACTCACGTTAATAAAACTGATCTTCCAAAACCTGCAAGTGATACCGAGATATGGAATTATGCCGCAATGAATGGATATACAATTGTCACTCAAGATTCTGATTTTTTGAATTTTTTGGAAACAAAGGGATTTCCGCCAAAAGTTATTTTAATCCGCGCCGGCAATATGACAAGGAAAATGGCGGAAGAAATTCTTATTCATGCAAAAACGGAAATATCGGAACTGGAAAATAACAATTATGGATTACTTGAAATAATTTAACAATAGGAGAAGTGCGTGAACAGGTTAGCTGAAATTGAAAGAAAGACCAATGAGACGGAAATATTTTTTAAATTAAAAATAGACGGGACAGGGGAAGCAAGGCTGGTTTACCCCTTGGGGTTTATGTCGCACATGCTAAATACGTTTGCGCGTCACGGATTGTTCGATATCGAAGGATACGCCAAAGGAGACCTGGAAACGGATCAGCACCACATGGTTGAGGATACCGGAATCACGCTTGGTCAGTGCTTCGCGAAGGCGTTAGGTGATAAACGCGGCATCAGGCGCAATGGAAGCTGCCTTTTCCCGATGGATGAGTGCCTTGCGAGAGCCGCTGTTGATGTTTCAGGCAGGCCTTTCCTTTATTTTGACGGGCAGCTTTCCGGCTCTCCTTTGATTTCCGCCCCGGAAAAGGGCAATTCCTATGATTTTCAGACGGACGTTATCGAGGATTTCTGGCAGGGTTTCGCGAATGCCGCCGGATTCAATTTGCATCTGGAAATCATCCGGGGCAGAAGCGATCATCACAAGATAGAGGCGCTTTTTAAAGCGTCGGCAAGAGCGCTGCGAGCGGCCTGCGAGACCGATAGCCGCGCAAAGGACATTATACCTTCCACCAAGGGATCATTGCCGGGTTTTGAAACCCAGGGGGTGCTTGTTTGATTGGTGTGATTGACTACGGAGCGGGAAACCTGGGTTCTGTGATGAACGCCTTAAAGCGGCTCTCCGTTCCCGCGCGGTTTATAGCTGAACCTGATGAACTTTCGCCCGCGTCTTCTCCCTATGAAAAAATCATTTTCCCCGGAGACGGGCATTTCGCGACAGCGATGGTTTCGCTTAACAAATCCGGTTACGCGCAGGCAATCAGGGAATGGATTAAAGCGGACAGGCCTTTTTTGGGAATCTGCATAGGGTTGCAGTTGTTATTTGAAACTTCAGAAGAGGCGGCTCCTGTAAACGGCAGAGAAATTAAAGGGCTTTCCGTTATTCCGGGCACTGTAAAGCGTTTTCCGGGACGCAAGGTTCCGCAGATAGGGTGGAATCAGACAACGGCGCGGCCAGGTTCAAAGATATTCAAAGGTCTTGCAGATAACAGTTTTTTTTATTATATACATTCATATTATGCCGCGCCTGACGATGATTCTGTCTGCGCCGCCGAAACCGAGTACTATCTGCGCTACTGCTGCGCTGTGGAGCGCGGCGCTCTTGCGGCTGTGCAGTTTCACCCGGAAAAATCGGGAGCCGCCGGAATCGCTTTATTAAAAAACTGGCTGGAGATATAAATGCAGGCAAAAAGAATCATTCCCTGTCTTGATGTTGACGACGGCAGGGTGGTAAAGTGCGTGAAATTCAAGGACATAAGGGACGCCGGCGATCCTGTGGAACTTGCCCGCCGTTATAATGAAGACGGCGCCGATGAGCTCACTTTTCTTGACATAGGCGCTTCATACAAAAGCCGCGCGACTCTTCTTGACGTGGTTAAACAGGTAGCCGCCGAAGTCTTCATTCCCCTCTGTGTCGGCGGCGGCATACGCGCTATACAAGATATGCGCGGCGCGATGAACGCAGGGGCGGACAAGGTATCGGTCTGCACTTCCGCCCTGAACCGCCCGGAACTGTTACGCGAAATGGCGGACGCTTACGGCAGCCAGTGCGTTGTGCTTTCGATAGACGCCAAGCGCGTCAGCGGCGCGGACGGCAAATTATGCTGGCACGCGTTCTCTCACGGAGGAAGAACCGACACCGGCTTTGACGCCATTGAATGGGCGGTTCGGGCTGTTGAACTGGGCGCGGGGGAAATCCTTCTTAACTCGATAGACGCGGACGGAACAGGAGGCGGCTACGACCTTGAACTGAACCGCCGGATACTGAACGCCGTGCCTGTGCCTGTAATCGCCTCCGGCGGAGCGGGCGATCTTGATCAGATAGCGCAGGTTCTTCTGAGCACCGCGTCCCCTGAAATGGATATGTCATTCTCTCCTGAAGAATCGCCCGGCGCGGATGCCGCTCTTGTCGCGTCGCTTCTGCACTTCGGTAAGACAAGCATTCAGGAGATAAAAAATTACGCCAAAGCGAAGGGCGTATGCGTCAGGATGCAAACGGCTTAAGCAGCGGGTAATACTCCTGTTTGGCCTTTACCTGCACCACTTTTCTTTCCGGGTATGTATACGCGGTCAGCTTGCCGCCGAAGACGCAGCCTGTGTCAATGCACATTGTGTTGTTCTTCCATAGAACTTCCGCGCAGGGAATGTGACCGTACACCACAAGCGCTTTCCCTTTGTAATCATTGGCCCAGGGAAGCCGCACAGGAAAACCGTATTCGTCGATTTCTCCGGTGGTTTCGCCGTAAAGACAGAATTCGCGCGTTATGACTGAGTTGCGTCCCTGATACTCTTCCTTTATTCCCGCATGCGCTAAAACAAGTTTTCCTTCATCAAAAATATAGTGGCTTATAAGTCCGTCAAGAAAGATTCTTGCCCTTTCGATAAATTGCGTGTCCTGTTTTTCCAATTGTTCTATTGTCCTGTCAAGGCCGTTTGTTAGCTGCACATTCCTTCCGTTGAGTTTTTTCAGCAATTTAACGTCGTGATTGCCCAGCACGCAGACCGCGTTTGCGGAATCTGCCATGTTCATTACAAGGCGGAGGACTTCAGCGTTTTTTGGACCTCTGTCGCAAAGGTCGCCAAGGAATGCGGTTTTTCTTCCATGAGGGGGAACGGCGGTAAAATTCTCCGCGTCAACTTCGTAATTCAGTTTTAACAGCAATTCGCATAACTCGTCGTAGCAGCCGTGAATGTCGCCGATTATGTCAAAAGGCCCCGCCTCGTTTTTCTTGCTGTTCCACGCCGGAACGCGCGCGATTTGTGCGTTTGCGATTTCTTCCGCGCCGGATAAAATGTATACATGGCGGAAACCCTCTTTTTCCAGATTGTCAATAGACTGTGCAAGCTGCTTTACGTGACGTGAAATGACGCGCTCTTCCACAATTCTGTGCTCTCGTTTTTTATTGTGCTCCATGCAGATTTCTTCTGGAACGTTGAGCGCAATGGCTACCGCGCAGCAGTCGTGATCTTTGGCCAGACGCAGCGCCTGCGCCCTTGCGTGTTTCTGTACATTCGTCGCGTCAATGACAGTTAACAGTCCCAAATCCAGGCGTTTGTGCGCGATGTAATAAAGTGCGTCAAATGCTTCGGAATTAACCTGCTGATTGCTTTCATCATTTGAAATCATGGCGCGGAAGAAATCCGAAGAAAGCACCTCAGTCGGCTTAAAATGAGTCTTAGCAAAAGTTGACTTTCCGCAGCCGGACGCGCCGACAAGGGCGACCACGCAAAATTCCGGTATTTCAATACGCATGACAGATATAATAACAGTTTATACGCGGACAATCAATAAATGAATTATTTCATTTTGTTTAATTTCCTTTTAATGGTTTTTCTGATAATATCCTTGCGGAATTTCCGGATTGGCTTCATACTTAAACCGGAAGGCGGGAAATATTTGTGTTTAAAGTGCATGTGGGGTTTGGATTTCATGTAAATCTGTATCATTCCTTTCGTGAAGATACAAATGATCAAAAAGGCTTCGCAGGCGATATAAGGGTAATCAGGCATATAATAGCGGTATTGAACAAATATAACGCGGCAGGAATTCCCGTAAAGGCAACATGGGATTTTGAGAATGCGTTTTCCCTGGAAGAAGTGCTTCCTGTATACGCGCCGGATATAATTGAAAATGTACGCGTTAGGGTGAAAGAGCGCGGAGACGAACCCATTCTTATGGGTTATAACAACGGCGCTATGGGCGCTTTAACCAGAGAGGAACTTGAGGCTTCCGTTAAGTGGGCGGTAACAAATGAAAAGGCTTCAGGTATTCTTGATGTTTTCGGAAAGTACGAGCCTGTTTTAAGACCGCAGGAGATCATGTTCAGCCCTTCACAGGCGCTTTCTTATTCTGAAATTGGAATTGACGCGTTATGCCTGTATTATTCATCTGTTCCCTTTGACGGGTTCAGAACTCTTGTTCCGCTTCTGCCCGAAAAATTCGCGTTTAATCCGCTGAATTATTGTTACAAAGATTCAAAAATTACCATTATGCCAACATACAATAACGGCGATCTGATAGATTTCGGTTCAATAAAGTCTCTTGCAAAAAAATTGCATAACAAACAGAAAAACGGCGAAATAGACGCAGATGTTTTTATTTTTATCAATATGGACGCAGACAGTGAATTCTGGTACGGGTATAATTTTCCCTTCCCGTTGAGCAAACTGCCGAATCTTTGCGGTATAGACGGCCTTGTCGGCGAACTGGCTGGACTTCCGTTTGTCGAGTTTGATACGCCCGGAAATTACCTTAAAACGCACCGTCCTTTAAAAGATATAACTTTTACTTTTGATATAGCGGACGGTAATTTTGACGGTTATTCAAGCTGGAGCGAGAAACCTTTCAACCGGCAGATTTGGACCCGCATCGACAGAGCGCGCGCTTTAAAGCCAAAAAAAGGTTTTGAAAAAGAAGCGTTTTTAAAACGAATCCGTTTACTGTCAACAACGCACTTTGGGCTTTCAACTCCGCATTTAAATACCCGGCGCGAAAAGAAGGCGCTCGATCTGTCGCGTGAAATGCTTTCGCTGATGGAGCCGGGAAGTTCCGCAGCGCAGGAAGATCAAAGCCGCTGGACATCTGGTGAAACAGACGGAATAAGATACTGCCTGCCGAAATCCGGCAGGAAATACAAAGATGACAGCCATACGGCGGCATTTGGCCATGTATTCAGCGCCAAATCGCAGCGTATACAGTACCGCGGCAGAGAATTTAACATGGAAAATGTTAAACAGACAGAAATTGGTTTAAAGGCGGCGGATTATAATATCAGCGGATTTTTATATGAAGCTGAAATAAATCTGTCTTCCCAGATTGAAGGCGGAACGTACAGGCACGCGCTTTACACCGTGCAGGGACTTGACGGAATTTTCAGTTCACTGAAAATTAAATACCCGTATACGCGCGAAGATGCATATGTGTTTAACGAGATTGCCGCTCTGCAGAGAATGCAGGACGACGGCTGGACAGAAGTATGTCCGTATGAAATCTGCGCGGGTCCCGCGAAGGGAGCTATAATTATCAAGCGAAATTACGAAGGCGATATTTCTGAATATAATATTGATGATTTTTCCGCGGCCGATCCTTTGAATACGGAAATCGATTCATTTAACCATCAGGTGACAAACGGATTTGTCGGCGTCAGGCGCGCAGGAGGCGGGGGATTTCTGCTTGCCGCGCAAAAACAGATCGCGAACTCAATGGCTTTCTGTCCAATGCGCGTAAGAGACGGCAATTTGTACCTTAACCCGTTTGGCACATATTACGGAAAGCAGAGGCATCACGCGACACACGGCAGCGGACTCGGCGCGCGGATTGCGGTTTATTCTGCGCCGCAGTTTTTCCCGCTCGCGCCGTCCTATAACGGAGCGTGTGAAGAATTCATGCTGGGTATTTTCCCGTTTAAGGAAGAGCCTGAAAGCGGCATTTGGGAACAGGCCGCTGGTTTCTGCGAAGGAAGCATACCGCAAAACGAAACAATGAAAGATTTCTGCGTACCGCGCATGGCGGTTAACGCTGATACAGACGCGGGCTGTAAAAAGATAACAGCCGGTATTCCTGTAAAATTGCAGGCCAGGGTTATGTTAAATGGAATAAAAAGCATATTGGGGGCGTAAGATGGAAAAAATCAGGTTAAGGAACAAGTTATTGTTCGGCGCGGGAGACATGTTTGGCGGCGGATCGGTGAATCTTTTAAACTTTTTTTATTTAATTTTTCTGACCGATGTCGTGAATATCCGTCCTGTATATGTCGGCGTAATTTATCTGCTTGGCGAGATCTGGGACGCGGTAAGCGATCCGCTGATGGGAATTATTACCGACAATACCCGCAGCAAGTACGGAAGACGCAGGCCGTACTTCCTTGCAGGCGTATTTTTTGTTTTTGTTTCCTTTGTGCTTTTATGGCTGCCTGTAAATTTCGCCGCGGAAATCGCCCGCATGATGTATATGCTTGTCGCCTATCTGTTTTTCAACACCGTTTTCTCTCTGGTAATGGTTCCGTATTACGCGATGGCCGCGGAAATAACCCCCGATTATAACGAGCGCACATTAATTTCCAATATCCGGCTTGCTTTTTCCATGGGCGCAAGCATTCTGTGCGCGTTAATACCAATGATAATTGTGCGCTCCTTTGATGATATTAGAATGGGCTATGTGTGCATGTCGGTGATTTTTGGGCTGTTGTTCAGTCTGCCTTTTATCGGCGTTTTCTTCGGCACAAGTGAAGCCGCCGCCGTTAAACATGAAAAGTTTACAATTAAAAGTTTTCTTGCGCCGTTTTACATCCGCTCATTCCGCCTGCTTGTAATAATTTATGTTACAGCGTTCCTGTCGCTTGATATTGTGTCGGTTCTTGTGAGTTATTACATGAAGTACTATATGATGCGCTCCGATCAGACGAATCTTGTGCTGGGCGCAGTGATTATCACGCAGATTCTGTGTCTGCCTGTTTACTTCAGACTTTCAAAAAAAATCGGCAAGAACGGCGCGTTTTGCATGGGAGCCGCAATAGTAATCGCCGGCATAACGGCGATGTCACTTGTTTCACCTGACATGCCTGTCGCTTTTATGTATATTCCTCCGGTGCTGATAGGAGCGGGAATGTCCGCCGGAGTGTCAATGCCATGGACAATGTTCGGCGATGTCACAGATGTCGGCGAGTTTGCCACAGGCGTGCGGAACTCGGGCAGTTTCAGCGGTATAATGACATTTGTGCGGAAGGTATGCTCGGCAATCGCGGTGTTTTTCATATCGGCGCTTATTGATTTCGGCGGATACCTTCGCCCTGTTGACGGAGTGGAACAGGTTCAGCCATTCTC
>JAIRQN010000037.1 GCA_031256445.1 Treponema sp.
AACCGGCAATTATTTCGTCCAGCGAGGCGCTGCCTCTCTGCCCGTGAACAGACAGCGCGATAAAGAAAAGAACAATTGCCGCAAGCTTTTTTTTCATTTTATGTCTCCCTGATTTTAAATATCTTATGCTTAATTTAAACGGCCGTTTTAATTAAGCGTTTTTCTGGTATTTTTTCTCACGGGGGCGCGGAGATCGCAGAGGGTATGGAAGAACGCGTTTTGTCCGGTATATGGCCTTTTAAAATTATGATTCTCAGTTAAATTCGGGTTTTTTCAAGGTAAAATACGTCTTTTTACAATAACCCCGCGAGTTTTGCGCCTTTGCGGCTCTGCGCGAACCTCTTTTTGGAGTATGTTTTATTGACTAAAAAACCATTTTATAATATAAGATACATATCTACTGTTGCTTAATTTATATGGCCGTTTATTATAAGCAATAAAATCAGAAATCAGTTAACGGTTTGAACGCACGGGTTAACAATAAAATAATTTTAAGAGAATATATAATAAACTAATTCTCTATTTTATATATTGCGCGATACACCCGGAATTGTCACCCGGGCAGCAAATACGTTATAATTAATCTGTAAATAAATTCAAAATTATAAGGGGTAAAATTATATGTATATATGTCTGTTCCGGCACGGGGAGACTGACTGGAATAATATCGGCAAGCTGCAGGGCAGAGAAGATGTGCCGTTAAATGATCAGGGTATCAGGCAGGTTAAAGAAGCGGTTAAATATTTAAAAAATACTGACTGGAAGGCAATCATTGCAAGTCCTTTGTTACGCGCCAAAGTATCGGCGGAAATTATTTCAAAAGAAACAGGCAATGTAAAAATTTATGAAGAGCCGGATTTTACGGAAAAAGATTATGGACAGGCTTCGGGAATGACTCCGGATGAAAGACGGAAAAACTTTCCGGACGGGAAGTGGGCGGGAGAGGAACCGCAGGAAAAATTACAGGAAAGAACGTTAAACGCATTATCAAGATATATAAAAGAATACGATGGTTATAACATTTTAATTGTTTCGCACGGCGGGGTAATAAATTCAATTCTGGCGCATCTGACAGGCAATGAAACAGGCACGGGAGAAAATAAATTAAGGAACGCCTGCATTACGCTGCTGGAAAAAACAGCGGATAAAATAAAAATAATTTTTTATAATAAAACGGCGGACGAACTGGTATAACTCTATTTAGCGGGTTTTTGACCGGCTACAGGAATTGTAACAAAGAACACTATTCCCTTGTCGGTTTCCGAGCGCAGCTTAATGGCGCCGTTCACTTCCTTGACGCGGTCACGGACAAGATTTAATCCGATACCACGGCCGGCGTGCATTCCTTCCGCATCATCTGCTGTGCTGAATCCCGGCGCGAAAATGGCTTTTAACAGAACATCCTTGTTACCGGCGTCTTCCTTTTTAATCAATTTGCTGGCAAGAGCTTTTTTGCTGATTTTTTTATAATCAAGGCCTCTTCCGTCATCGGTAAGCTTCATCTGAATTTGATTATTAACAAGTTTAATCGAAAGTTTAATAATGCCTGTTTCGTTCTTTCCTTTCGCTTTGCGTTCCGCGGGCGATTCAATTCCATGCACGACAGAGTTGCGGATTAGCTGCATAAGTATCTCTTTCATGACGCGGCGCGGGCCTTTATCAATCGCCTCAGGCTCAACTTCGCTGGAGGAAAACCTGATTTTTTTCTCTATATCCGCGGCTGCCCTGCTCGCTGTTTTGGCAAGCGACTCGATCATAACTTTTACATTCTGCCTTTCTCCGCCGGTTTCTTTGGACGAGCCGCGGCTGTACGACTGAAGCTTGCCAATTATTACCTTGAAAGTTTCCCTTTCTTCGGAAATCTTTTCAATATCCATCGCAAGGTTAAGCATATCGCTGAACGGAACTTCGCCTTCCATTTCGCGTAACTTCTTGATTCTCGATTCAAGGTTATGCACTTTGCCGCCAAAAATGCTTAAGCCAAGAATTACAGCGTTGGATTTAATGGCATGCACAGACTGATACACCTTAACAAGCGCCTCGTGGGTTGTAAGAGAGTGGGTTTTTAACACCTTGTCAATGTTCCCGAACTCATATTCCATGTCTTCGGTAAAATCGCTGAACACGTCAGGCTCAACCTGAATGAGCTCAAATACAGACTGCATTTCTTCCTGACGCTTGGTTTCTTCTTCAGCAAGGCGCTGCGCCAGTTCTACCCTGGTAGTTATATCGTAAACCGTTACCAGAAGAAAAACCTCTCCGCGATCCCGTTCTACAGTGGCAAAGGCGCACTGAAACACCTTTTTTTCTCCGGTTCTGGCGTTTACATAATGCAGCTCATTCAGGGGATTAATGTCGTCCAGCATCTCCTGATCGTATGAGCGTTCCATTACCATTCCAAAATAATCTTTTATCGCTTCCAGTTCGTTCGGCGTAACAGATTTTGAAATAATGTCGGTAAACAGTTTCCCGAAAAGATCATTTTCAGATAACATTACCTCCAGATAGCGCGAATAGTGATCCTGTATCACAAAATTCCTGTCCATAAAGAAAAGGCCAATCTGCATGCTGTCCTTCATGACAGCTATTTCATCGCGCTCGGCAAGATGGGTCATATCATACAAGCTGATAAGAGTGCCGCCGGAGCCTCCGGGAAGACTGTGCGAGACCGCTTTAAAATACCGTTTTTGCCCCTGAAGGGAAAATTCCCAGTCTTCGGCGTAACTGTCTTTTTCTTTCAGCATGTTTCCGGCGTAAAGTTTCAGGCTTCTGCCGGGGAAAAGATCGATAAGGGGCCGCCCCTGTACAAGCGCAGGCTCTTCAATATCGCTGAGCATGGACAGAGCCTTGCTTGCGTAGACAACTTCGTTTCTAGAGTCCACCATGGCGACATAATTTTCTGTAGTGGACAAAAGATCCCTGAACGAATTCTGGTGTTCAAGAGCTTCATTCAGTGAAATTGTAGCCGCTCTGGTAAGAAAAAGAAGAATTATTTCAGCGACAATGTTGATGCCCCATGTTACCAGAACGGCGATCAGCGTAGCGTCATGCCCGAGCAGCGGGGCGCCCCTGAAAATCAGAAAACCGATAACAAGATTCTGCACGATTATATACGTTACCGATCTATAAAAACCTGAATAAATGCAGCTGATGGCGCAAAGCGCAAGGCAGACAACAAAGTAGTAGGAAGAATTCCAGTGGCTGAACATCATCAGCGATGTGTAAAAAATCAATAAAATGAAAGGTACGTTAAATGCAAGTTTATAATAATTAATCGCGTTTCTTATCATCGCGATGAGTATCACAAGCGTCAGCAGTATAATTAACCCGGCAAAGCCGTCGTTAATTGTCCCGCCCGCCTGCCTGGTCTCCAGAATAAATACAGAACCCAAAACAAGAACCAAAAGGATAGAGATAAAATTCGCTACTTGCCTGTTTCTTTTACCCAGAGTCTTGCTGCTTTTTTCAGCCATGTTTAAGCCTTCCTTAAGCCTTTGCCAGTACGGCTAACGGGTAAGATAGATCATTTAACGCAACCATCTGCACAGCGCCGGAAACCACGCTTAAACTGATATCGGTATCACGGATATATTCATTATCCAGCTGAATCCACATCTGCCTGTTTGAATGAATTTTAATTTTCTGCGCCTGAAGAATAACGCAGTTTCTTGGACGCTTTCCGTTTGAATACCGCCTCATGGTAACCATTGTCCTTAAGGGGTTAGACGCTTTCAAAAGCGCTATATCAAGCATTCCGTCATCAGGAGTGGCGGCCGAGGCTCCTGTCATTTTTCCGTTATGATAGGGGCCGTTTGCGATATGGATAAGGCTGTAATTGCCGCTGTAGTCCTGATCATCAATGGTAATAATATAATCCTGTGAAGCGATTTCACTGTCAAACGCAGACGCGAAATAGTTAAAAAATGTTACAAACTTTGAAAATAAAATAAAACTGAGCTTGTTCAGGCTGGATTTAATCGCTTTTAATTTTACGGCAGCGGCGGAATTCACTCCTATGTAACAGGAGTTAAGCGCGTAATTAATTCCCCACTTGATAACGTCAGTAGAAATTGACTGCGCAGGCACAAGAGAAGGTATATCCTGAAATAATTGAACGTTTTCTTCCCCAAAAATTCTGAGAAAATTATTGGTCTCGCCATACGGAACCACGGCAAGCTCGGTATTCGGAAAATGCGAAATGGCGTTCAGGCAGTCAAACAGAATTTCTTCCCCGCCGACAGCGTAAATCCTGACAATATCGCCGGGTTTCGCTTTATCAACTTCTTCCTGAATAATAACAATCGCTTCTCTGCGGTAACGGGAAAACTGAATGGAAAAATCCGGCTTGTCCTGCGTTCTGAAAAACTGCCCTATATTGTCAAGAATGCCGTCCATTTTCCACTGTTGACCATAAAAAGATTTAGGATCGAACACGAATACATGTTTCATTTATTCTCCTAATCTATTTTTCGTTCTCCAGCTCAATAGCCACCATCAGGTGAAAGATATCATTTTCATATGCTTTATGCGGAATACATAAAATACGCGTCTGTTTACTGGGCCAGGCGATGGAATGTTCCTTTCCCTTGATAATCGTGGGAATGGAAATTACAATTCTGTCTCCGTTTGGCACCTTTGGCTTGATGTTTCCGGCGATAATATTGTTTATCTCTCCAATGGCATCAACAACATCAGCGTCAATTTCCGTATGCCCTTCGCCGGCAAGCAAATCAGTCAGCTTAATGGCCAGTTCCGCTTTCATGGAAATAATAACAGCCCCGCGGACAATACCGGAAAGCCCGATAACTGCTGAAATATCCCATTCGAATCCTTTTTCCGGATCGATGAAGTGAGGGTGCCTTGGACTGATCTCCACGCCCACAAACTCCTTAAAGGTATTAACAGTTACTTCTACAAACGGCTCTACATAATTAGTCAGCTCTACCATATTCACATCCTGAATAAACGAAGTTTTGCCAATTTCTGCTTGAAAAGATCAAGCTTAATCGGCTTTGTAATATAATCAGTGGCTCCATTTTTTAACGCTTCAATAACGTTAAATTTTGCAGCTTCGCTGGTTACCATAATTATAGGCAAATCTCTGTATTGTTCCATTGCTCTGATTTGTTTAAGGAATTCTATACCTGATAATCTGGGCATATTCCAATCAAGAAGGATAAGATCTACTACCTGGGTCTCCAGAAGCGCAAGCGCCTCTTCCCCATCCTTTGCTTCTATGAAGTTACAGGCGGCTTCTACTCCGGCAAAAACACCTTTTACGGTATTTCTCATAATTCTGGAATCATCAACAATCATAATTGTGACACCGGCGGGCATAATACCTCCTTTATATCCTATTCTTTTATTTGGTTCAATACATATTATCGTATAAATAATGAAAAAAATTCATCTTTTTCGGTAATATACAACCAACATATTAACCTTGTCTTTCAATTTTAATTCATTTCCAGCCTCCAGTAAACAGAAAAATTCCATTTTTCGGGAAAATCTGCTGAATTTACCTTGAAATTAAACCTTCCATATTTAAAACGAACCGCTGTACTTAACGAGAAACTCCATTTATCATCTTTTTCAGCAAACGCGGTATACCCAAATTTGAATTTTAACAGGAAAACTGCGGGCGACCAGGTTAACTCGCATGTTGTATCAGCGTTATGAAAAACCCATCCGCCGTTTTCCCCTGATTTTTCCGGAACAGGATAGGGAAACGGTACGCCGTCCGCCATTGTCAGAACATTAACTGAACCTGTCATGTTAATCCCAATCGGACATTTAACAGGCCATATGGTTGAAATTCCCAAATTCACGGAAAACTCATCGTTTATTTTCGAGGGATTTACGGCATCCCTGCCTGCTGAAAAACCAGTCTTTATAAAGCGGACAGGGAATGAGGACTGTTTCTTGTTAACCGCCGGAAACCTGTAATAAATGCCCGAAGAACTGCGGTTAAAAGGTTCGCCGGGCGCCGGTCCCCGTAACACAGTGTTCATTCTGAACAATGAGCTGCGTCCTCCTTTCCATTCAACCTTTCCGGCGCTTCTGAAACCTTCGCCGTGATCAGCTCCGTCCCTGTAAACAAACCGCTCTCCGGCGCTGTCCGCAGCAAATGAAATGGAAAGCGGTCTTTGAATACGCGCCTTTTTTTTAAATGGCAATAACGGCGTAAAGCAAATGCCAAAATTTCCGTAAATATCCATTCCCCAGGCAAAGGTTTCAGACCATGCCCAGTCCGAGCTGACAGACAGGAACGGACTGTAAAAAAGAACTCCAAACGAGTAAAGATCGAAATCACGTTCAGGAAGCGGCGGCGGATATGAAAACCAGGAGCCGCTGCTTTTTGCGGGAAGCGCCGCGCCGGTGTAGAATGTTTCCAGAAGCAGGCCGGTTTTCTTTTTTGAAACAATATCAAACCCTCCGGATAAAGAAGGCTTCAGCTCATGCCAGCCGCCGGTATCCGAAAAAGAAACCTGAGCGGACGAAAAACCTCTCAATTTAGCGTTACGGAAAATATTCATAAAAGGGGTGGACAGGTACAAATACATCTCGTCATCTTTTGAACCGGATGCGGCGGTTTTCAAATCGGCCATCAGCGGCTTGTGATTTTCCGCGTAGGGAGGCGAGCGTATCCAGGGATTGCGTATTCGCGCTGAAAGACCGTATTCGTCAAGCACTCCGTAAAGCAGCCGGGAGCCTGTGGGCTTATGGTAAAACCCGCCGGTGCAGTTAGTGACAGCTTTTTCAGTATCTGCCCACAGTTCATCCCATTTGAACTCATCCTGCCGGAAAGCGTCAAAGTCAATTTTGCGCCTGTCCAGAACCTGCCCCCGCAGCGTAAGGCCCGGCTGCGGCAGGCTGAACCTTGCCTCAGCGCGGTTATTCAGAGTAAAAACCGATTCATCGGAGCCGCTTTCCTCCATAGAACCGCTCCATAGCAGCGACCAGTCAGGAAAAGGCTGCTTTTCCGCAAAGAGAAACACGCCGCCCAAAATTCCGGCGGCAAAAAACAAAAAGTATTTCATACATATATATGGGATCGGGCGTGCATATTGCTTTAGTCCGGCAGAGAAAAATTATCCGGCACAGAACGCCGCATGGTACGGCAATAATTATTAAAAAATATTTTATTGGAGTGCATTATGAATGATATTTAAAAAGGCTTGTTTTAAAATTGAATTATGCCAATAGAAGGAACAGATGAAGAATTGAAAGCGCAGCCAATCGCCTGACAAAATTTGGCCCAGGGTCAATGCTTCGCATTTCCCCATTGTCTGTCCCGAACGTCAGTTGCCTTGAACGTTATACGCCATATATTTAAGAAACCAAAACTGTTAAAACTACAGGCAAAAATCTCTTGACAGATAATGAAACGCATGATATTATATAAAAGTATAGAACATTTTTTAACAACAGGAGAAACATGATGGCATTAAAATATATGCAGGTTGTTAATCCCGTTTATGCAGGAGACATACCTGCTTCAGAAATGAAGCTGTCTTTTATAAATTATGATTCCGATTCAGCAGAGACAAAAGATATCTCCTCTATTGATGAAGTAATAAAACTTAAAAACGATTCAAAAATGTTATGGATAAATGTCAGCGGATTAAAAGACACCGATTCAATCAAGCGTTTGGGTGAATTACTGGATATTCACCCTTTAACGATAGAAGACATTCTGCAAACAGAACAGCAGGCCAAAATGGAAGTTTTTGACAAATACAGATTTTTATTGGTTAAAACAATTATGCAGAAAAAGAATACTTTTTACCGTTCAAATACAGCAAAGAAAAAATTCTTCCTGCCTTTAGGGAAGAACAGGCGCTTTACAACTACGAACGTAAATACAGATGAATTGGTTATTACTCAAGTTGGAATAGTTATCATGAAAAACGTTCTTTTGACTTTTCAGGAACTGTCAAGGGGCGCGTTTGAAGGCATAAGAAAAAAAAATAATGGAAAATACCGGTGAAATCCGCAAAATGGAAACCGATTATCTTGCCTATTTAATCATCGATAAAATCGTCGGCGAATATTTTGACTCTATAAACAATTTGGAAGAACACATAGAAAATCTTGAGGAGCGCGCAACAAGAACCAGCGATGATACATATATTGAGGAGATACAGAAAACAAAAAAATACCTGCTGTTTGTCAAGAAAGCGATTTTGCCGCTAAAAGATAATCTATTGCTTATCTCCCGGCAAGAATCATTTTTCCAAACCGGGGAAATAAAACCATTCTTACAGGACTTAATTGAAAATTTGAATCATGCGGTAACACAGGTAGAACATTACCGCGAATGGCTGTCGAGCGTCATGGAAGTAAACTTGTCTGTTTTATCGTATCAGTTAAACAAGGTAATGAAAGTATTGGCGATGATTTCCGCCATCTTTATTCCCTTGTCCTTTATCGCTGGAATATACGGCATGAATTTTGAAAATATGCCTGAATTAAGTACCAGCTTTGGGTATTTCATTGTTCTTGGCATAATGTTTTTGGTCGCGTCTGTTATGATTGTTTTCTTTAAAATTCGCAAGTGGTTCTAACAAAGAATATAGGACGGCTGCGAGCACTTCGCGCATTTAAACACTTTCTCTCCAACATTAAGGAGGCCTGTAATTTCCGTTTTGTAGCCCTGCCGCCTTACCAGAACCGCGCCGCAGTTAAGGCAATGGGTGTCATTGTCAGAACTGGAATTCCCTGTGTAAACAAAAGCCAGTTTATTCCTTGCTTCTTCGGCAGCCTGTTTCAGAAATGATTTTTCTGTAGGCGGCGCGTTCCAGCGGTACTCGGGATGATACGCGGATAAAAACCAGGGTATTTTACGATCAATTCCGGCGATAAAATCCGCGGCGCCGTTCAGTTCTTTTTCTGAGTCGTTCATCTGGGGTACAACAAGGGTGGTAATTTCAACATGGACGCCCGTTTTATGCGCCAGCTTGATAAAATTCTGCACGGCCTGCAAATGGGTTCCTTCGGAACCATAGCCCAGCGTTTTGCTGTAGGTTTCCGCGCAGAATGATTTAAGATCAATATTGGCGGCATCGGCAAGTTCAAGAATTTCGGCGGCCGCATGTAAATTAACGCAGCCGTTTGTCACAAGCACATTCGCGATGCCGTACCTTCGTGCAAGCGTCATGCAGTCCAGAATATACTCTGCATGAACAAGCGGCTCTGAGTAAGTGTAGGCAATGGACGGGGTGTCCTGCCTTAACGCGGCGGAAATAATCTCGCCGGGTTTCATCCACTTGCCTGGAATGTCGGTATTCTGGGAAATCTGCCAATTCTGGCAGAATGGGCAGCGGAGGTTGCAGCCGGCAAAGCCCAGCGAAAGTATTTGAGTGCCGGGTTTAAAATGATAGAGGGGCTTTTTTTCGATTGGGTCAACTGCCAGCGAGGAGATAAATCCGTAAAAGGGAATTATGCCCACGCCGTTCTTGCTGCCCCTGACGCGGCAGAGGCCGAAATGGCCGTTTTTTATGCGGCAGTTAGCGGGACAAAGATTACATGTGACGCATCCGCCTTCCGTCTCTGTCAAATACATTGGAGAACGTTTAAATTGTGAAAAAGCGGAAGCAGCTAACACTAACCGGCCTGCTGCCTGTTTACTGCGGAATTTTTATTTTCGGAAAAAGGCGCGTCATCATTCACTTCGAATGGTTCCAGAATCACGCCAACCGCTCCGCGGCGTATCCACAGTTTAACAAGAGGCACGCCCTCTCCGGCTTCGGTTACAGCGGAGGGAATTTCTTCGACAAACATGATATCTTCCAGCATGAATTCCAAAACTTTCGGATTTGGGCCTACCGGATCATTCACAAGAATAAGCTTATTTTTCTCTGATGAGTGAACTCTGGGGAACCCGGTAAAGGGAACGCTGTCACCAGGCTGGCCTTTCGCATATTTGGCAATGCTGCTTAAAGGCAGCATCTCAAGACAGTTAGTAACATTCATAATAGCCTCCCATGTAAATAATATGATATAATAAAATAAATAACAATAAATTAACTGGCAGGTAAGCGGGAGCGGCATGTGATTGACGGCAGGGCGTGTTTTTTTCAGGGTGATTCTTTGCTCTTGCCGCGGGATTTTCCGGATTCGAATATAGCAGCCGGGCTTCCCGTAAATTTATCCCATGAATTCAAAAATTACGACCTTTTCAGGATACCGTCCATAAAAGATTCTTCTTCCGTAATTAACGTGTTATCTGTTCCACGGGAAACCGTTCTGCCTGATTATTGGAGAACATTCCCTGTCCGGCAGGCGCTTGCCTTGTTTTCGGCGGAAAATAACAATCAAACGCAGGAGCTGGACGATATCCTGCGCGCCTGCCACATTGCCCAGTGGCGGCGGGATTCAGTTTTTTGCGGAACCTGCGGAGCGGAAAACGGCGATGCGAACGACGGGATACACCGGCTTTGCCCCAGGTGCGGAAGGATTGAGTTTCCAAGAATTTGCCCCGCGGTAATCATTATCATTACCGATAACGAAAACAGGATTCTTCTTGCGCATAACAAAAATTTCAAAGCCGGAGTATACAGCCACATTTCCGGTTACAGCGAAGCGGGAGAAACGCTGGAATCCGCCGTATTACGCGAAATCCGCGAAGAAGTGAACATAGAAGTAACAGACATTGAATATGTAAAATCACAGCCGTGGCCTTTTCCGAATACGCTGATGGTTGGATTTAAAGCGCGTTATTTATCGGGAACAGTCAAGGCTGACGGAGTTGAGATAGAAGACGCAAAATGGTTTTCCAGAGATAATATGCCGCCGAAACTGCCCGGAGAAGGTTCGCTCTCCAGGCATTTCATCGACCGCTGGATGGAAGGCGCTTTATAGACAAACTACCTTAAAACTGGCCAACTGTCCGCTTTATTTCTGTTATGCGCCAGTTTTTCTTTTTGTCGCGGTTCAGTTTAAGGTTATCGGTGCGAACGCTGCTGTTTAACTCATTCGGGTACCACAGAATGTAATCGGCGCGGTAATGTATCCAGTCCTGATCTTCGCTGCCGGAAGTGTTTGTAATGACCAAATCCGTTACGCCGAAAACATCAGGCGCCGGAAGTTCTCCTCCGTTTTCTTTCCATATCCTTGCCGAAATTATGGAGCCCGATCTTACCTCATGGGCGGCTCTTACCTTGTTAATAACAAATAAATTTGTAGCTGTGTCAATGTCGCTTTTATCGGCTCCATTAATGCACGCTTCCATAAAAACATGATTGAGCATACTGAACGACTCATAATAAGTTAATATGACCGTAGCGGAATCCATCCCCGCCGTTGTAGGCATTTCATTGCGGCTTCTTATCATGGTAACAGCGACAAAAACAACAAAGATCAAAGCGATAGCCGCTCCCGCCAAAACAGGCTTATGGCTCTGGGCAAAACGGGTTGTTTTTACAGAAAAATTCAGGCGTTTCAGGTATCTTTTTTTCTCTTTTTCGAGCTGTCTGGTCTCTTCGGCGGACAATGTATAAAAAAGCGATGAAACGGCGACTGCCCTGCCTTCTTTATTCATCAGGATTTTTAAAAGGGAACCAAGAATATCCACTCCGCTTTGACTTGTTCTTTTTTTTGCGACAGGCAGAAGAAGAGCGTTTTGAATCAGCTCGCATATATTCGCGTTAAGCCCCGGAGAGGCAAGGCTCGGAGGCAGAAAGACGCCTTCCCTCATATCTTCGTAAATTGTCGCGAGATCGGGATACGGATTCGTTTTATTCAGTATCTTGTACAGCATCGCGCCGGCGCAGAAAGCGGCTGCGTCCATTCCCTTTAAATCAGGACATACATAACAGCTGGGGTCGTCATTTTCAGCTATCAGGCAGCGATTGGATAAATTATCAGGTGTAAAGAAAACGCTGCCTTTTGGGTAATCAGACTCGCTACCACCGGATGCGTCGCTCCTGCCGGATGCGCCGCTTACTGTAACGGAGGTTTCATCAAAATTGGATATAAACGCGGCGCCGGGATGAAGGGCAGTTTCAGTATCGCCAAGAAGCAGTTTCGCCCTAATCCAGTAAACCACCGACTGCAGCGAATTTTGCAGGGTCTCCTGCAACGACGCCAGGGGCGAACTATCCCGCCCGGCTTCGATTAATAGATCGAGCCGGTCTCCTTTAAAAGGCGGCCCCCATACTGTCATGAGGCCTGCGGTATCAGTTACACCAACAGCTTTCCATTGGGTATTTGAGCCGTCGGGATTAACAATATAACCGGGCTCGGCAAAGCAAGAACCCATTTTTGTCCGCGCGAAAGAACGCGGATCCAGCCCTGTTTCAAAACAAATTACAGGTTTTCCGTCCAGTTCAGAAAGATGTATTCGTTGCATGATCAACCTCTGTGCATTACCTTGGTGAATACAGATAACGGAAATATTCCATATCCGTAGTAAGGGTCTTTTCAAATTTGGGCATGGTTTGCCGGTACGATTCAATCGCTCTCCAGAAATCAAAGAAACCCCTGTCGCGGTTATACGCGTCTGCATAAACCCTTGTAGCTTCGGCATCGGCCCTTCCGCGGATGGTCTCCGCCTGCTCATAAGCGGCTGACAATATGGAGCGTTTGTCGTTATCCATTTTACCGAGCCATTCCGCCTTGCGGCCTTCGCCCTGTGAACGGAACGCCATCGCTATCTGATTGCGTTCCCTGATCATACGGGCATAGACGCTCGGCGTAAGTTCGTTGGAGTAACTGATCTGCCGGGTAACAACGTCAATAAGCACAATGCCGTATTCGGGAACCATACGCGCCGAGCGGGCAAGTATCTCTTCGGCAAGCCTGCGCCGGCCGCGCGTAATCGGCTCATGATTCGAAACAGTCTGCACTGTCGAAGTGATTATATCGGTGTCAATTTCTCCAAGACCGAGAGTGTCTATGTCTGTGGAACGTTCCATAATGATATTTGAATTGCGCACCGATTCAATCAGCGGATTTTCGGCTACTACAGTGCGGACTTCCGAGTCGATAATTTCGGCAAGTTTTGAATAAGCCGCGTCTACTGTATTAATGGACTCGTAAAATTTCTGCGGATCGGCAATGCGCCAGCGCGCCACAACATCGACAAAGATGAACTGCCTTTCGGCCGTTGGCACAATACGCGCCTCTCCGTCCCATGACATGATTTTTTTCGGATAACGGATAACTTCATCAATAAAGGGTATTTTCAATTTAAGACCGGCGGTGGTGATAACTCTTGTTATCCGTCCGAACTGCACGATTACAGCCTGCTCGCCTTCGTTAACGACATACAGGGGCCCTGCCACCACAACGCCGATAAAAATTACAATTATTATTACAGCGGTAGTTACTATTTTTTTCATTATCTGCCTCCCTGAACGCGCTGCACGGCGCCGCCAAGATTCATCATAGGCAGGAAGTTGTTAAGGTTACGGTCAACAATTGTCATTCCCTGCTCTCCCTTGAAAACTTCTTCGACCATTTCATAGTACAGCCGCTGCCTTGTTACTTCCGGAGACCTGCGGTATTCCTCGTATACGGAATTAAAACGCGCTATGTCGCCCCTTGCCCTGTTCACGCGTTCTGTTGCGTAACCCTGCGCGATCTGAATCAAACGCTCCGCTTCGCCTCTGGCTCTGGGGATTTCTTCGTTGTAGGCCTGCTGCCCTTCGTTAATCAGCCGTTCCAGATCCTGCATCGCCTTGTTTACGTCTTCGAAGGCTTCCTGCACTCCAGAAGGAGGCGTAACATTCTGCAGCTTTACCGCGATTACATTGATGCCAAGCCCGTATTCCATGAACCTGTCGTTCATTATGGCAAGTCCCTCATTTTCAATTGCGCTGCGCTCAACGCCCATAATGTCCATGATGGCGCGGTCGCCCACCAGCATATTAATCGCCGAACGCGAGACATCGCGGATTGTGGCGCGCCGTTCGTTCACATTAAAAGTCCACGCTCTTGGATCGACAACGCGGTACTGGATGATCCATTCAACGTCAACAATATTAAGATCGCCTGTAAGCATGACAGACTCGGACGATTGATTTGAGTAAGCCGGATAGCTCCCGCTTCTTGTGGTGCGAAAACCAAATTCTTCAGTCTGCACTGTCCTGACATTTACAGTGTAATTTCGATCAATCCCAAAGGGCAGTTTAACATGAAGTCCCGGCTCCCTGATACCAATGAACCTGCCGAAACGGGTTATAACAGCCTGCTCGGTCTGATCCACTATAAAAACACTGGTTCCCAAAAGGATAAGCAGTATTATTCCCAAAACAATAATACTGAGCGTTGCCCTGGAGATTTTGCCTATTTTAGGCGGTGTGAAATTAGCCATTAATGCCTCCTACCGGATTATACATTTATTATAAAACACAGGCAATAGCGGAGTATAAGCCAAAGATATACTCCTGAATTGGTTGTATTATAATAAGAATAAGTATATAATGAGACATTAAAGGAGATTTTGTTTATGGATGAGAATTTTGATTTTACGATAGAAGAGCTTGGAAAACCGACGATTAAGTCACCGCTTGTCATGTCAAAGGTACAGGGAGATAAAATAGCCAATTATGTTACCGATGACAGGTTTGTGCGTTTAAGCTCATTTATACTGCCCGGAGATCAGCCGGCTGTTAAAAGATCACAGATACTGGAACGGGCAGGTCCCAGAGAGAACATTTATTTCACCCCGGCTCATGTGCACGCGGGGATTGTAACCTGCGGCGGCCTTTGTCCGGGCATGAATGACGTTATTCGCGCCATAGTCCGCTGCCTTTGGTACAGATACGGAGTTACCAGAATTACCGGCATACGCTACGGATACCTTGGTTTCCTGCCGGAGTACCAGTACGGGGTCAGACAGCTCGATCCTGATACAGTCGATGATATACATAAAATTGGCGGCACGTTTTTGGGCAGCGCGCGCGGCGGCGGAAGGGAAGTTGAGCAAATTGTCGATACAATGGAAAAACTGAACTTTAACATGTGCTTTGTAATCGGCGGAGACGGAACCCAGAGGGGTACGCTTGATATTGCCGAAGAAATAGAAAAAAGAAATTTAAAAATCGCGATGGTTGGAATTCCCAAAACAGTTGACAATGATTTTGCCCTGATTGACCGCTCATTCGGTTTTAATACGGCGGTAGCCAAAGCGGTAGAAGTCGTATCCGCGGCGCATGTGGAAGCCGTCTCATCGATTAACGGCATCGGCCTTGTAAAGGTAATGGGCAGGGATTCCGGTTATATCGCGGCGCATACCGCGCTGGCAAGCCACGAGGTCAATTTTGTGCTGATACCGGAAGTGCCGTTTAATCTGGAAGGCTACAACGGCTTTTTAACTCATCTGGAAGACCGCCTGAAAAAACGCAGGCACGCGGTAATAATTGTGGCGGAAGGCGCAATGCAGGATCAGCTTCTTACGGAGAAAAAATTTGACGCGGGCGGAAATGTGAAAATGGCGGATGTGGGCGTTTATCTTCGCAGCAGAATCATCAAGTATTTTGACGAAAAGAAAATGGAAATTAACCTTAAATATATCGATCCAAGTTACGCGATTCGCTCGGCTCCGGCAAACCCCGATGATTCAATTTACTGCGAACGTCTGGGCAACGCGGCGGCGCACGCGGGGATGGCGGGAAAGACAAAAGTGATTATCGGTCTTGTAAACAACAGGTTTGTCCACCTGCCGATTAAGTCTGTTATCACCCACCGCAACAAGGTAAATCCCGAAAGCAGCCTGTGGCGCGATACGTTAGACGCAACTCATCAGCCCGCGATGATGGTAAACAGGTTCGGCGGCTGATAATGTTACCCCGGAACCTTTGAAATCTTACCGGGATTTTCAGAGGTTCCAGATGGCGTGAAGAAAGAGAGCCGCCGCCTGTGATACATTAAGGCTTTCTATATTGCCGGTGCCGGGAATGCGCAGCAGATGCGAACATCGATCTTTTACGTTTTTGGGAAGGCCGGTCTCTTCGTTGCCCAGGACAAGCGCTATACCGGGCCTTGTTTTCACTGTTTTAAAAATACCGCCAAGATCGCCGATGCGCCGCCTTGCCCTTGTGTCCGTACCTATTGTAACAATCCGTTTTGACGCATCTTTGAGAAACGCCGCCATGTTTGTCACGCTGCGTATAGTCAGATGCTCAAACGCGCCTTCGGCGACACGGTAGGCGCTGGTTGTAAGCCGTACCGCATCATCTTTCAGATGTACATCTGCTGGAACCTCAGCCGAACGCTCAAACCGGAGGTTTGTTGCGCGAAGGTTCCCCTCTTGGTGCGCCTCAAATGAAGCGTCTTTTTCGTTTAACACAATGAACGAAACGTCAAAAAAAGCCGCCGCTCTCGCGATTGCGCCGAGGTTATGATCATTTCCCACCGAGTAAAGAACAACGCCCGTTTTTCTTTCATCCGCCCAGATTTCAAGATCTTCCAGGCTCAGCGGCTCAATAACCGGCTCTTCGATCATTGCAACCACGCCCTGATGATGAACGCTTTTGCAGATACGCTCCAGCTCTTCATCATCGCAGATTTTATAGGGACGCTTGCGTTCGGCAAGCTGTTTGCAAATTCCGGTAAATGACTGAAGACGGTCTTCGCGAAGGAAGAGCCGGTTAATTGTCTGAGGATGATATTCCGCCGCGGCAAGAACGGCGTTAAAGCCGCAGACCGCAAGCTCATCGGTCAATTTATTGCGCATGGTTAAAAATATTAACAAAACCCATGTTTTGCAAGTGCCTGTAATTTCGATTATATTTATATGATGGAACAGACGCTTCCGCTGATGATAAGGTCAAGAGCGGGTAATACGCCTGATATTATCATTCAGTATTACAAAGACAAAGAAGGAAAATACCATTCGATCACCTACCGGCAGTTTTATGAGAATGTGCGCTATACCGCGGCAGGCCTTATGGAACTTGGCGTCAGGCGCGGCGATACAGTAGGTTTAATTTCAGATAACCGCAGGGAGTGGATGGTTACCGACTTCGGTATTCTTTCAACCGGCGCAGCGGATGTCCCGCGCGGATGTGACATAACATTGCAGGAACTGACATACATTCTGGGATTCACAGGCTGCGCGCTCGTCTTTGCGGAAAATGAAAAGCAAATCCAAAAGATTCTCTCATGCAGAAAAGAGCTCCCCGCCATTAAAACCCTGATAACATTTGAGCCGGCCGGCAGCGAAACCAAAGAAGCGGCCGCAAAAGAAGGAATAGAAATCCTGCTCTTCGGCGATGTAATGGAGCTGGGGAAAAAACGCGAAATCGCGCATCCAGGCGGAGCGGAAACAGAAATGGACAAGGGCGGCGGCGAAGACACGGCGACAATTATTTTCACATCGGGAACAACAGGCGAGCCTAAGGGCGTTGTGCTGTCACACAGGAATTTTTTGTGCCAGATGCCCGCCTTCAGACTGTTCTTTGAAATAAAGGAAGGCGATATCTGGCTTTCCATGCTGCCCGTCTGGCATGTTTATGAACGGGTAGTAGAGTACGCGATTTTTTATTACGGGACAACCATCGCCTATTCAAAAATAATCGCTTCGGTATTGATGGAGGATTTTCTGACCATAAAGCCTAACTGGATGGTAAGCGTCCCCCGCGCATGGGAAGCAATTATGGACTCCATAAACAGGCAGATTAAATCCATGGGCGGATTTACAAAAAAAATGTTTGACATCGCCGTCTCTCTTTCCATGATTTACACATATTATAAAGACCTGACTTTCGGCCTAATTCCGCGTTTTCACAGACGGGCGCGCTTCCTTGATTCATTATTCGGGTTTCTGCCCTGGCTTTTGTTTTTACCTGTCAGAGGGCTTGCGCAGATTGCGGTCTTTAACAGGATAAAGAAAAAATTCGGAGGCCGCTTCAGGGCGGGAATTTCCGGCGGAGGCTCGCTGCCTGCGGAAACGGATCTGTTTTTTAACTCGATAGGAATCCGCCTGCAGGAAGCCTACGGCCTTACGGAGACCGCCCCTCTTGTTTCCGTGCGGCAGTTTAAAAAATCGCGGCGCGGAACAATCGGGCAGCTGCTTCCCGGCACAGAAGTGAAAATTCTGGCTAACCAGGAACGGGATACGGCGGAAACCCCGCGTTACGCCGGCAACCCGCTGCCGCCCGGACATAACGGGATAATTTATGTACGGGGCGCCCAGGTAATGAAAGGTTACTACAAAAAAGAAGAAGCCACTTCCGCCGTTTTAAGCGAAGACGGCTGGTTTAACACAGGCGACATTGGAATGCTTACATACGACAATGAATTGCGCATAACAGGCCGGGCGAAAGACACAATTGTTATCCGCAGCGGCGAAAATGTGGAGCCTGTTCCCATTGAATGTAAACTGAGGGAAAGCCCCTATATTATGCAGTGCATGGTAGCGGGTCAGGATCAAAAAAATCTGGCCGCGCTCATCGTTCCGCGACAGCAGGCTGTCATGGACTTTGCCGAAGAAAACGCAATCCCCATTGTGGATTACGATTTACTGCTTCAGCAGCCGGAAATAAACGCGATAATCGCGTCAGAAATCGCCGATCGCGTTTGTTCAAAAGCGGGTTTTAGGCCGTATGAGAGGATATATAAATTTATACTTTTGCCGAAGCCTTTTGAGACCGGAAAGGAACTTTCGGGAAAAGGCGAACTGCTTCGCAGCAGAATCACGGCGTTATATGCAAAAGAAATTCAAAAACTCTTTAATAACGGTTAATTAATTGTTAATAATGTTAAAAATTCATTTAAAATATTAAATTTTAATTAATGTACTTTTCTTTTTTTAGATTCCTCTGATATTTAAGGCAGGTATTTTAAAAAAAGGATTCATGCAGCCGTAGGCTGCGCCTTTTTAATAAATCAGGAGGAAAATGAAAATGAAGAAGTCTGTTGTAATCACAGTAATATTTATGATTATTACTGGAACAGTCTGCGCGCCGGACAAACTGGATGCGCAGGATCTAAAGTTCGACGGCTACATTGAAAGCGGACTGGGAGTTTGGAGCACCAATGATGAAAATCAGGATACGCTGGTTAAGGCATTCGCGGTTGATTCGGAGAGGGACGGTTATCGTTTCAGGTTTAACGGCATTTATCAGAATGAAGAGAAAAACGCCGGCGCAAGATTCCGGTTTCAATCCCAGGGCAGAATGGATACCGCTGGATATTTCTCGCTTCCCTATGCCTATGGCTGGGTAACATTCCTGAACAATATTTTTAACCTTGCCGGCGGCATTATAGATGACAGCGCATATACAACCGCCGACTGGTGGTTCAATGATGACTCCGGCGAAGGCCTTGGATTGCTTCTTAAAATAAATCCTGTTACAGGTCTCAGTCTTGGAATTGGCTCTTATGTCATCAGTCAGCAGAGCAGCGGCAGCAACAATATTCTTCAGACCGGCAGCGGACTGCCGAATTTCGGAAATATCAGGCTGAAACCGGACGAGGTTAAATATACATTTAACGCGGCCTATACTCTTGCTGACGCTTTCCGTATTGGCGCGGGTTTCCGTCCAAAAAATAACGCCGGCTGGAATGACGGACAGGAAACAAATACAGGAAGGGAAGAAACAAGCCAATTAACAGGTGAATTACGGTTGCTTGCGGTTAAGGATCTGACTGCGGTTATTATAGGCATACTTAACAAACTTGATGAATTCAGGGATAACGGGGATATTACCCTGTCCGAGACTTTCGCATACAGGATTAACAGGGAATTCACACTGGGGTTTAACGCTGTGCAATTTTTTTATAACAGGCCAGCGGACAAAAACCCTGCTTTTTTGTTTTACCTGTGGGGAAGTTACGCATTTGGCAAAATCGTACCCAGATTGGATTTAGCGTATTTTATAAACGGACGAAGCAATACTACAACAAGCTCCGCCGTATATCACAGAAGAGGTTTTACGCCAGGCGATGATTTATCGGTTTTCAGTATAAGACCATCGATTAAAATCAATCTGGACAGTAAAACATTTTTGGAAATCGGCGATGTTATCAATTTAGATTCATCAAAAAATGATATCTATCACAGTAATACAAAAAACTCAATGTGTTCCAATGTGTTCTACATTGATATGAAGTGGAGTTTTTAGTAATATATCAGGATCGGCCGGACTGACGCTTGATCGTTATCCGGTTATTGCATTAATATAAAGTGTCCGCGTCAGGAACCATGCGGGCAGATGCCGCCCAATCCCGCCAGGTCCGGAAGGAAGCAACGGTAAGCGGAGGTCTGCCGCGCCGTGGCCCTCCTGATGCGGGCATTTTTCATTAGAGTTGTTCGATAACCTCAGTTATACAAGTCCATTAAACAATTTGACTCACTTCGCGAAAACCAGTCAAGAAAATTCGGCCTCTGGTATTTTACCGGTTTTTTCTATATACTGATTTAATGACAAAGGCGACGACTCCGGTCTATGAGGTAACCGCTGCAAAATACAGGCCAAAAACTTTTGATGAACTTGCGGGACAGGAATTTGTTGTATCCACAATAAGGAATTCATTAAAAAGCGGGCATATCGCCCACGCTTACCTGTTCTCGGGACCGAGAGGCTGCGGAAAGACCAGCGCCGCACGTATTCTGGCGCGTTCATTGAACTGCGAAAAAGCAGTAACGGACGGCGAAAAATTCAGCGGAAACCCCTGCGGCGGAGCAGGCGCGGACGGCAAAGAGGCGGAAATTTGCGATAACTGCCGCGCCATCAGCCAGGGCGCCAGCATGGATGTGATCGAAATTGACGGCGCATCGAACAACTCAGTCAATGATGTGCGGCAAATCAAGGATGAAGTGCTTTTCCCGCCGCAGTCAGGCCGCTACAAAGTCTACATCATCGACGAAGTGCATATGCTTTCTGGCGGCGCTTTTAACGCGCTTTTAAAAACAATTGAAGAGCCGCCGCCTTATATCATTTTTATTTTCGCTACAACAGAACTGCACAAGGTTCCGGCGACTATTAAAAGCCGCTGCCAGCAGTTTAATTTCCGGCTCATACCGGTAGAGACAATTCAGGGGATACTGAAAAAAATCTGCGTCGAAATGAAAATTGAAGCTGAAGATAACGCGCTTTTCTGGATAGCAAGAGAATCTACGGGGAGCATGAGGGACGCCTTTACGCTTTTTGATCAGGTAGTCTCTTTCTCTTCCGGCAGTATCCGGGGCGGTGTAATACGCGAAAAACTCGGCATAACAGGCCTTGAAAAACTTAATGCTCTCGCGGAAACCTGCGCGGCTAATGACGCTCCGGGCGCATTCGCGCTGACCGATGAAATAATCGGCAGCGGCGTTGCAATCGAACAGTTCATAATAGACCTTGCGGGTTATTACAGAAGTCTGCTGTTAATAAAAAACGGCATAACAAGAGAATCTCTTTTAGGCTACCCGCCCGCTTTTTTCTCCGCGAAGGCGCTGGAAACTTACGATTCAACCCGCCTTGAACAGGCGCTTGATATTTTGCTGGACTGCCACAGGAACACCCGCTTTACAGTGTCTCCGCGTTTTGAACTTGAAACTGCGGTTTCCAAATTGACATGGTTAAGCCGCTGGATTTCGCAGTCAGAACTAAAAGAAGCAATGGATAACGCGCAGGATGTTCTTTTACATTCAGGTTCCGCCGCGCAGCCGCGCGCTGTAAAAGATCAATCCGGTAATACCGCGTCAGAACGGCTGAAAAGCAGCACGGCGCCGGCAAATCCAAAAAGCGGCGGCGCATCAGGCGGAGACAGATCGTTATCTGACGATCTTATGCGCGTAATCGCGGCGAAGGAAAACACCGCGCCCGCTGAATACGGAACTCCCGAAGAAGAAGATTTTCCCATGTGGGACAGCGTAAAAAATGAAAATTCAGAACAAAAGGAAAATACGGAAACGGAAATCCCGCCGGGTCCTGAGGCGCAGTTACCAGAGCACAATGCAACGCAGTTACCGGAACAGGTTGAGCGCGTACTTTCATTTTTTCCCGGAACAATAGTCGAGTAACGGAGCAAATATGAATATAAATCCATTTGACATTTTAAAAAACGCGCAGAAAATCCAGGAGCAGATGAGCGGCTTTCAGGAAAAGCTGGAAACCATTTCGGCTACAGGCGCTTCCGGCGGCAGTATGGTAGAAGTTGATCTTAACGGAAAGTTTGACGTTATCGCGGTGCGTCTGTCGCCGCAGGCAATGGATTGTGACGCGGAAATGCTGCAGGATCTGATAATGGCGGCTTTTTCGGACGGGATGGCAAAAATAAAAGAAATGATAAGCGGCCAGTTCGGCGCGCTGACCGGCGGTATGAATATTCCGGGTTTTCCGGGAGCCGGCTTTCCGGGGACAACGTGACGCCGCGTATGAATACGCAGCGCACGGATGCGCAGCGCATGGACGCGCAAAACGCGCTCGACCGGCTGATAATATTATTTTCCAAACTTCCCGGTATCGGGAAAAAAAGCGCCGGACGCATTGCGTATCACATACTGGATAACAATCCCGCTCTTGCGCATACTCTGGCGAAGGAACTTTCCGGACTTCATCAGGCAATAAGGCGGTGCGGCACATGCGGCGGCTTTACGGAAACCGATCCATGCCAGGTGTGCTGCGATCCCGCCCGCGATCACTCGATCATCTGCGTAGTAGAATGCGCGCAGGATATGCGCATAATCGAAGACGCGCGCGAATTCCCCGGCGTTTATCATGTGCTTGGCGGTTTAATCGCGCCTCTGGAAGGAGTAAGCCCGGCGGATCTTTCCATTGAAAAACTTGCCGCCCGTCTTTCCGGAAACGCATCTGCGGTGAAAGTAAAAGAACTTATACTTGCGCTCAATCCCACAATAGAAGGCGATACCACAGCGCTTTATCTGCAAAAACTGTTCAACAGTTATGATGTCGAGATTTCACGTCTTGCGTCCGGCATGCCTGTCGGCGGAAATATCGAATATATTGATAAACTTACGCTGTCGCGAAGTTTCCGCGGCCGCGTGAAAGTCTGATTGTTTTTCAATCCTTTCCGCCGAAAAACATCTTTTCGCTTTTACCGAAGCATTTTCAGAAATTAGCGTCTTCGATAATTGCACCCCAGGACATCTTAACTGATTCAACGTACGTCAGATAACGCGCCAAAACGGCACAATTTCCATCAGTGAACATTTTAGGGAACGGGAAAAAATTGGCTTAATGCCCGGATCAAATATGTATGAAGCGAAATTTCTTAGTGAAAAGCGCCCCAGCACTTTCCGGTTTCTACGCTTACGCGCAATGGTATACGCAGGGTAACCGCATTTTCCATTTCTTCCCTGATTATTTTAACAGTATCACCGGCTGCATCCCTGGGACACTCAAAGATTAGCTCATCATGAACCTGAAGCAGAAGGCGGGCGCATCCGGCGTTTTTTGAGACAGATTGAAGACAGGAAAGCCGTCTGTCAAGATTGAGCATCGCGGTTTTTACAATGTCAGCCGCGGAACCCTGGATGGGCGTGTTAACCGCAATGCGCTCGGCGGCGAATTTCTCGGTTTTGTTACGCGAATTAATAGCGGGAATGTAGCGGCGGCGGCCGGAAATTGTAGTAACATAGCCCGTCTGTTCGGTTTTTTTAATCAGGTTTTCTATAAACTGACGGACGCCTGAGTATGTGTTAAAATAGGCGCTTATAAAAGCCTGAGCTTCTGTACGGCTGATATTAAGTTCATTCGCGAGGCGAAAGGCGCTCATTCCGTACATAACGCCGAAATTGATTGTTTTCGCCACGCGCCGCTGATCGCTGTTCACGTCTTTTTCATCAATGCCGAAGATCATTGCCGCGGTTCGGGCGTGGACATCTTTACATTCATTAAAAGAGGAAACAAGATTTTTATCGCCGGAAAGATGAGCCAGTATGACCAACTCTATCTGGCTGTAGTCCGCGGAAACAAGAATACAGCCCGATTTCGCGATAAAAGCTTCCCTGATGCGGCGGCCTTCTTCGGCGCGGATTGGGATATTCTGCAGATTCGGTTCGCGGCTGGAAAGGCGGCCTGTGGCGGTTCCCGTCTGAACAAAGTTTGTATGCAGCCGGCCTTCGCTGTCAGCCATTTCAGCTAACGTATCGACATATGTGGATTTTAATTTCGCCAGCGTTCTGTGGCGCAGAATAAGAGCCGGAACAGGGTCTTCACGCGACAATTCCTCCAGGGCGGCCGCGTCGGTGGAAAAGCCGGTTTTTGTTTTCTTTCCGGGATTCAGTTTGCGCTCAACAAAAAGCACTTCCTGAAGCTGTTTGGTAGAGGAGAGGTTAAACTCATGCCCGACTGTATCCCATGTCTGCTTTTGAATGTTATCCAGTTCCGCGGCCAGCTCAACGCCGTAACCTGTAAGCGCTTTGGGATCAATTTTAATTCCTTCGCCTTCCATCTCGGCGAGTATGGGAAGAAGCGGCATTTCCAGTTTTTCAAAAAGAGCAACAGCGTCGTTTTTTTTCAATACCGGCTCAAAGTAACAGTTGAGCCTTATGCAATAATCGGCGTCTTCGCAGGAGTAGCGGGTTGCGGTTTCAAGGGAAACAGCGTCAAAAGCGCAGCCTTTCGGCACAATATCAGCGTATTTAACGGGCGTAAAATCAAAAAAACAAGAAACAAGAGAATCCAGCGAATAGTTATTGCGTTCAGGATCGGCAAGCCACGCGGCTATCATCGTATCGCGTATTCTGCACTGCCACCTCTCCATGCCCCAGCCGCGGCTCACCTTATAGTCATATTTGGCGTTATGCGCTACAACAGCCATTTCGTTATCTGCAAATAACGGAGCAAGCAAAGCGCGTGCCTTTTCAGGATTAATAAAAGCGGAACCCGCGCCGCCCTGCGCGTCAATCCCGTGAGGCGCAAGCGGCACATAAAATGCCTCTTTTGGCTTCAGCGCCAGCGAAATTCCAATAGGGCGCGAATTCCACGCGTCAAGGGAATCGGTTTCAAAATCTATGGCTAAAAGTTTTTGGCTTTTCGCCTGTATAAGGATTGATTTTAACTCTTCTATATCCAGAATTGTCTTATAGATGCCGTCTCCAAGCAGACGCTGATCAGGCGCGTCAAATTTTACTCCCGCGGCAGGACCTGACGCGCCGTCTTCAGCTTCATTTACAGCGCCGGATTGTGGAGGCATTTGACTGCTGAATTCCGTTTTTACTTCCGCGTCAAGCTGTTTCGCGCTCTGGCGGATACCTTCGCGCATCAGCACCTTTGCGCCGGCGGAACGATCAAGGTTTTCCGCAGAAAGCTCATCAATACCGCCTATAGGCAGCGGCACATCGTATCGAAGGCGAATCAGTGATTGTGAAAAGTAGGCGCTGTCTTTTCCTTCCGATAATTTTTTGCCTGTAGAGCCTTCTATGGCGGCGATATTTTTATAGATCGAATCAAGCGAACCGTAACGTGTCATCAATTTAACAGCGGTTTTATCGCCGATTCCCTTAACTCCGGGAACATTGTCTGAGCTGTCGCCTGTAAGGGAAAGCAGATCAAGAATTTTATCGTGTTCTATGCCCCACTCGGCTTTTACTTCATCAGGGCCGATAAGCTCCCAGGCAGGGCCCGAAGCGCCGCCGGCAGATGCGCTCTCGGTTCTGTTGACTTTAGCGGGACGCAATTCAAAAATTCCATCTCCGACAAGCTGAAGCAGATCTTTGTCCGAAGACAGAATGTAACACTGCCGTTTTTCGCCGCGGCACTTTTCCGCCAGAGCGGCTATAATATCGTCAGCTTCAAAACCTTCCGCCTTGACGCTTTTTACGCCAAGGGCGGCGAGAAATTCTTCAACTAACGGAACCTGCTCATGCAGATCGTCGGGAGCTTTTTGCCTGTTGGCTTTGTATTCAGGATACATCCGGTGACGGAAGGTAGGAGTGCGCGAATCAAAAATGGCGGCAAGCCTTAGCGGTATTTCAGGTTTATTAAGCAGTTTGCCGTCTTTATCAGCGGCAGGCGCACCGTAGTTAAGCAGCGATACAATCGTACGTGAAAATCCAAACAGGGCCGAAACATTCCTGCCGGAATTATTTTTTAAAGGATGAGATAAAAAAGCAAAATATGATCGATAAATTAAACCATAAGCGTCAATCAAATAAAGGGGCGGGAGATTTTTCATGCGTTAATTATAGCATAAATTAATATAAATATGATATATAATGCCTCATGCAAGTGCATAAACCTTCTGATACGCCGGCAGGAAAAATTGCGAAAATGCCGCAGGCGGCGCAGAATATTCAGTCCAAAACACAACTGACGCAAACCATAAAATCCGCTTCATTGCATAATGCGCGGGAAATTTCATTGCATAATGCGCGTTCAATGTCCTCTCTTATTTCTTCCGCCGGGCTTCCCGCAGACAAATTATCAGCTTCCATAATTTCCTTTGCGCGCTTTTTTTCCCTGCCCATAAAGCCGGAATTAATGGCGCATATTCGCAGACAGGCTTTTACGCATCCGGCAAAAATTATGTCACAGCAGACTGCGCCATCGCCGGCTCCTGTGACCGCGCAGCCAGCAGCTTCTAAATTGACAGGAACGTCATTAAACGCTGAAACATTCCGCGAGGCGCTTTCTCTTGCCGCGGCCGCGGCTGAAAGCAAGGGAGTGGAACTTCAGCAGAAAGGGCTTGAAGCGTACGCGCAGACCTTTGATCCGGACTGGACGGAAAGTAAAGAAAACGGAGGACGCAGGCAGCGGAATAAAGACCAAAGTGAAAAAGAAGAAGAAAAATCACCGCCTAAAACATTTTCCATTACAGCCGCCGATCTTAAAGAAAGAGCACTTGAACATGCGCGCGGCGATTCGTTACTTGCAATACTGAACAGGCTGCCAGGCAAGAACGGGCAGCGCTGGATTGTTCTTCCTTTTCATTTCAGCGAAGGCGACGGTTATACCGGCGGCGTCTATACAGGCAGGGATTTTAGCGTCTCGCTGAGAATATTGCTTGACGCGCAATCAGTTTCCAACCGCGCCGCTTTAATGGCGATGGATATAAAAATTAACAACGAACGAAAATGGCTGTTTGTAATGGAGTCCGCAAATGAGAAACCTGCAAGGCTTACCGTTTATCTTTCCGGTGATGCGGCGCAAAATGTTCATTCAGGAATAAAGAGCGAACTATCCCGCCTTCTGGAAATAGAGCCTGAGCGCCTTTTTATAAAAAGTGGCTGCGCAGGCATCGCGGAGGCGTTCCCCTGCGAGTCAGACTGCGCCGGCGGACTGTTACGCGAAATAGACGAGGCTGTCTGATGAAAAAGAAAAAAATGGCCTCCGCTATCGGGTACAGAAACGGCGATATCGCGCCTATGCTGCTGGCATCCGGCAGAGGCAGGGAAGCCGATCTTATAATAGCAGCGGCGCGTGAAGCGGGAATCAGCGTGATAGAAGACTCGTCTCTTGCCAGCCTGCTTGACTCAAGCGCAAAACCCGGCGATTTTATCCCGCCGTGGTGCTGGGAAGCGGCCGCTAAAATTCTTGCGTTTGTGTCAAAATATTGAATCTATCGCGTTTTGCGGGAGATCTTTATGATAAATAATATCTATAACATTTTTGACTATATTTATACTGGTTTTACTTCCAGATCTATCCCTCGGCGGGCGATTACTTTGCACTTTGTAAATGTTCCCATTTGCGGAACGGCGGCGGCTGCAATCACAGCCGTCCCGTCAATATCAGGCGCCTGACAGTAAAGCCGCCCAAGACAGAAATCTTTCCCGCCGCTGTCCCCGGCAGACTCAAGCCTCTCTTCTGTCAGCACATCAAGAGTCCTGCCAACAAAGCGATCCATATTTTTTTCTGTTATATGTATTTGTTTTTCCTCAATTATTTGTTTTCTCTTGAGCGCTGTTTTTAAAGATACGCGCTTTTTCATGTTATAAGCCTGCGTGCCTTCTTCCCTTGAGTATGTAAAACAGCCTGCCCAGTCAAGGGCCGCTTTCTCCTGAAATTCGAGCAGCGCTGAAAAATCTTCATCCGTTTCTCCGGGAAAGCCAAGTAAAAATGTTGAACGAATAACCGCGGACGGAAAACGGGAACGGATAGTTTCGAGTAACTCAAGGTATATTTGCGCGTTTCCCCGGCGATTCATTGCCGAAAGAATTTTGGGAGACGCGTGCTGAAATGGAATGTCAAAGTAGGGAAGAATACGCATTCGTCCGGCGCGGCGCGTATCCTCTTCCATTATGTCAAGAATTTTAAGCGGGAAATGATCGGGGTGAATGTATAAAAGACGCGCCCAAAAATCCCCCTTTAACGCGGATATTGCTTCCAGCAGTTCTGGCAGTTTTGAGATAGCCGGCTCTCCCTGAGCATCTGTCCCAAAGGCGCCGATATCCTGGCCTATTATGCAAAGCTCCCTGATACCGCGCCCCAAAAGAGCGCGGCATTCTTCCAGAATGTCAGGGATTTCCCGGCTGTAAAGATTTCCGCGAATGAGCGGAATCGCGCAGTAAGAACAGCGGTTATTGCAGCCATCGCTTATTTTTACATAAGCCGAGCCGGGGAGAGACAAAAGCGGCCTTTCCCCCGGCGGAAAAGAACCGGGATGCTGAATTTTCAGGTCAACAGAAGAAGGAGACGGCAAAGAGGAGGCTGTCAGTTTTTCAACAGCTTCCACAATTTGCGCCGGATTTTCCACGCCGATAAAAGCGTCGGCTTCCGTTAAAATATCCGGGAGTTCTTTCGCATAACGCTGTGAAAGGCATCCTGCAAGAAGAATTTTCTTATCGGGGTAAAGTCTGCGCCATTCAAGAACGGCGTTAATGGATTCCTGTTTCGCGCTTTCAATAAAACCGCAGGAATTAACGATAATTACATCCGCCAAATCAGCGCCCGCTAAATCAGCGCCCGCGCTTTCCCAGCCCGCGCTGTTTAAACGCGCCATCATGTTTTCGCCGTCAACCTGATTTTTAACGCATCCGAAGGGATCAAGAAAATATTTCATTTAAGCGGACGGCTAAGTGATTTATGTATTGCCGGCTTCAAGACGTATCAGCACAAGACGGTAACGGTTATCGTCATCCCTGACCCAGCGTATATCAGCTACCACAACTTCGCCCGCCGCGCCGATTTCCAGCGGCACTGTTCTGCCGCCGCCTATAACCTGGAACTTTCCCGCCTGCGCGTTAGACGCCCAAATGCGAATGCCGTTTTGCGCCTGGATATTGAGTTCATCCGAACGCTGAAAATATCTTTCATTCCTGCCTCTGCGATCCTGCTCCCGGAGTATTTCCCAGCGAAACATGCAAAAGCCCTGGAAACTTGACTGAAGGGTAAATGGATACGCCGAAGGAGACGAAGGAAATACAGTGGCAGTCGTCATACTTGCCGTATTAACCGTAATGGGACTGTTCTGCCCCGTACCTGACGCGGCATCGTACATTGCAACCGAGTCCATCAGCAGAAAATGAAGCAGGACGCCCATATCGGCGTTGTTCTTGGCAAAATCAGCGACCGTTATGCGCAACTCAGGGATTCCGTCATTATTTAGATCGACATGCGCTTCCTGGCTTAAATCCAGAATTACCGAATTTGAAGGAGTGCGGATTGTAACAGCTTCTCCAAGATTGGCAAGTTCCAGTTTATACATCTCGGAGGAAACGGAAACAAGAATCGAATCATCTCTGTAAAGACGTTTCTCCATGGAGTTTCCTTCCAGCATGTACTCTGTCGGAACGCGGCTTACAGACACAGCTTCCGCAGGTTTTCTGGGCAGCGTAGGAATAAACTTATAAAGACCCCAGCCGCCTGCGCCTACAGCAATCAGGATAAGGAATAACGGAAGGATAAATCTGGGAATACCCCTTTGCGGCTTAAGAAGCTGTTCTACAGGAATAGGCTGTTCCTGAATACGGAGCGCCCGGTAAAGTGAAATCAGTTTTTGAACATCAAGATCAAGATATGCGCCATAATTTTTTAAAAAACCGATAACATACGGCTCTCCGGGGAAAACCGAAAAATTTTCAGTCTCCAGAGCTTCAAGATAACGCAGCGATATATTTGTATCGCGGCAAATTTGATCAAAACTCAGCCCTTTTTCATTGCGGGCATCTCTTAATTTTTCACCCAGAGATTCCATCACGTTCCTCCCGCATTTTAATCAACATCCCTAAAAAGAAAATTGTTATACATACTTGCATTTGGCGGCGGATCATAAATAAACCGCTGTTCCGGAATTCCCTGATTGATCTTGATATTGGAAAAATCAAAACGAACATCGCCTTCGGCAATTGTCCTGCCCTCTATCCTGCGAATTAATCGCGTATCAGGATTAATGCTTAAAACAATCTCCCTGAAGCCTTCGGAAATCGTTCTTCTGCCAAGGCGCAGTTTAACCACCATTTCCTGGGAATTGTTATCCAGCGGAACCGGAGCCGGCCCGACATCATAAGAAGGGATATAATTGCGTCTCAGCATGGAAAGCCCATGCGCGCTTGCTATTCCTGCGCCTGCCGCTCCTGTTCTTCTGGTTTGATTGACAGTCTGGCTTAAAACCGCCCTGAATTCCGGCAAATATATAGTAAGTAATTCACCGTTATAAACAATTACCTGATTCGCAGGCCGGGTAAAGTCTATCCTCAGAAACGAAGGCGACAGGTGATTCACGGTTCCTGTCATATCCGTATTGCCTGAACGGATTACTATTGACGCTTCATAATCCTTTATTATGCTGTATTGATCCGATACCATTTCCAGGTATCTTTCCGCGGTAATTATATCCTGACCATAAAGAAGACCTATATTTAGAACCAGCATCAGAACAAGAAAAATCCTTGAATCTCCTGGTTTGAATTTTGACACAGTTAACCTCATAAAATTACACATTCTTTCTAATCATAGAGAAAAAACAAACAATAAGCAAGTATACAATTTATAAGGGCACGGAAATCAATTATAGGGACTATTCACACACAATTTAAGGGAAAAAAGGGAGGACAGACGAGCGGCATTATTACGCCAGCAGCCTGACGGCGGAAGACCATTCCAGGCATGCCCGCCTGGAATGGTCTGTAGAAACAATGCATTGGCTGCTTGATGTGCGTTTCGATGAAGATTTCCGAGGTGGAGTTTGCAGGCAGAATTAATAAAAAAAGCGCCGATTATGGTATTATTTTGCGTTATTCACATTATTAGTATATAATTAAAATAAGGAGTTATGACATCGCGGTGCGATGTTTCCGATATACACCGCCGCTCACGCGGCTAAAAAAGAGGTTATTATGCCAGCAAATTCATTGGAAAATAAAACTGCCAATCCCGGTCCTCTTGGACTTTTGGGTTTTGGTATGACGACTGTTTTATTGAATCTTCACAATGCGGGGATTATTGAACTTTCCATTGTTATCGTTGCCATGGGCTTTGCTCTTGGCGGAACAGCGCAGATTGTTGCAGGAATCTGCGAATTCAGAAAAGGCAATACTTTTGGAGGAACAGCATTTTCAGCTTATGGCTTTTTCTGGTGGTCGTTATGCCTGATATGGATTAATCCTTTCGGCGTTAATCCCGCAGACGCTGTTTCCATGGGTTTCTATCTTGCACTTTGGTGTATTTTTACCTTCTTTATGTTTTTGGGAACATTAGCGCATAACGTGATTACCAGGATTGTTTTTTTATCGTTAACGGTTTTATTCTTTCTTCTTTCGATCGGCGACTTTACCGAAAAAAGTGATATAAAAGTAATTGCAGGTTACGTGGGAATATTCTGCGGATTATCGGCAATCTATTCCGCCATGGCTCAGATAGTAAACGGAGAACATGGAAGAAAGATTTTCCCAACGTGAGACTTAACAAAGCGCCTTTAATTTCCTCCCGTCCGGGAAGTCTGGAGGCGACGTTGACAACACTCCCCCTGGGTGGTAATCTTGGCGTATTGGAAGGGATTTCCCCAGGTCCAGTAGCTCAGGGGATAGAGCGGCCGCCTCCTAAGCGGCAGGTCGGCTGTTCGAGTCAGCCCTGGATCAGCGTTTTACGCAAAACTCAGGCAAACTTGTATGCAAAGGTACAAACCGGCTTCCTTGCCGGTTTTCCCTTCAGACCCTGCGCCGGCTCGGGTCTTCAGGGCCGCGGCGGAGTTTCGACTCCCGTATTTATTTCCTAATTTCTATTTATAGAGTCTCTTGCAAAACTCTCAAGAAACAAGAAATTGCAGATACTTGATAACCGCCAAGGAAAAAACGGAAGCCATAAGTACAAACGAAACTTTTGTATGCCCCTTAACGTAAAGTGA